>JALHOU010000056.1:0-15304 GCA_022842825.1 Rubrivivax sp. | reverse complement strand
CTTCTGCACCGCGTGCGACTTCGACCTAACATCGCCGCGCTCGCCGAACTGATGCGGGTGGCCCACGACCAGATGCAAGCCCTCGCAATCCGCCAGCGACGCCGCCAATTCAGCCAGCGTTCGCGCGCACGCGGTCATGAAAGCCGGTCGCAGCAGCAGGTCTTCGGGGGGATAGCCGGTGAGCGCGAGTTCCGGCGCCAGCACGAGCCGCGCACCCTGGGCGTAGGCCCGGCGCGCCGCCCCGGCCATCCGCGCCGCGTTGCCCTCCAGGTCACCGACGGTCGGATTGATCTGGGCAATGGCGGCCTTCACGCGTGGGAACCCTGAATGTCAGACGTTGCAGCGATGGATGGCATGGATTATCACACCCGGGTCCATGACGATCCGCGCGCCATCGCTGGCGCGGATTGGAATGCGCTGCTGTCGCAGCAACGCGAGCCTACGGTCTTCATGCGCCACGAGTACCTGAGCGCCCTGCACGAGTCTGCGAGCGCCGTGCCGCACACCGGGTGGGCGCCTCGCTTCGTGACGCTGCACGCGCAGGGTCGGCTGCAGGCGGCCGCGGCGCTCTACCTCAAGAGCCACTCCTACGGCGAGTACGTCTTCGACTGGTCGTGGGCCGAGGCGTACCGCCGCCACGGCCTGCGCTACTACCCGAAGCTGCTGGGCGCGGCACCGTTCACTCCGGTGGCCGGGACGCGCCTGCTCGCCACCGACGGGGCGTGGCGCGATCGCCTCGTAGCCGCCATCCACGCCTACGCGACCGAAGAACAATTGTCGTCGGCGCACTTCCTCTTCACCGACACGGTGGATACCGAGGCGCTCGAGCGGGCCGGCTGGATGCTGCGCCACGGCGTCCAGTTCCACTGGTCGGCCGACACCGGCACCGCGCCACCCGACTTCGCCTCCTTCCTCGCCACGATGCAGCGCGAGAAGCGCAAGAAGATCGCGCAGGAGCGTCGCCGCGTGGCCGACCAGGGCATCGCCTTCACGACACACGCGGGCGGCGAGATCGACGAGCCGCTGTGGGACTTCTTCCACCGCTGCTACACGCTCACCTACGAGGCGCACCACGGCTCGCCCTACCTGACGCGCGCCTTCTTCGCGGCCATGGCACGCACAATGCCGCAGCACTGGGTACTCTTCGTGGCGCGCCGCGGCGGCATGCTCATCGGCTGCTCGCTCATCGCCGTCGACCCGGGGCGCCGCATCGCCTACGGCCGCTACTGGGGCGCCACCGAGTTCGTGCCCTGCCTTCACTTCGAGGCCTGCTACTACCAGCCCCTGGCCTGGTGCCTGCAGCACGGCTACCAACGATTCGAGGGCGGTGCGCAGGGCGAACACAAGATGGCGCGCGGCCTCCTGCCCGTGCGCACGAACTCGGCCCACTGGCTGCGCGACGAGCGCTTCGCTGCCGCCGTGGCGGACTTCCTGGGCGCCGAAGGCGCCCACGTCGAAAACTACGTCGACGAACTGCGCGAGCGCAACCCGTTCAAGGGCGAGCGCGGCGACGCCTGAGGCACCGCCGGCAATCGTCAGGTCTTCTTCGACTTCTGCTTGGCACTCCAGGCCTGGATGCCGGCCGTGACGTCGGCCTTGGCGCTGGCCGGCCCTTCCCAGCCCAGCACCTTGACCCACTTGCCCTCCTCGAGGTCCTTGTAGTGCTCGAAGAAGTGCTGGATGGTCTTCAGGCGCATCGGGTTCAGGTCCTCCGGCTTCGACCACTGCGAATAGATGGAGAGGATCTTGTTCACCGGCACCGCCAGCAGCTTGTTGTCGCCGCCGGCTTCGTCCTGCATCTTCAACACGCCCAGCGGCCGGCACTGCACCACCACGCCGGGGATCAGCGGCACCGGCGTCATCACCAGCACGTCCACCGGGTCGCCGTCGTCGGCCAGGGTCTGCGGGATGTAGCCGTAGTTGCACGGGTAGTGCATCGAGGTGGCCATGAAGCGGTCCACGAACAGGGCGCCGCTCTCCTCGTCGACCTCGTACTTGATCGGGTCGGCGTTCATCGGGATCTCGATGATCACGTTGAACTCCTCGGGGGCCTTCTCGCCGGGGGTCACGTTGTGCAGGCTCATGATCGGGTCTTCTCGAGGGTTGCAGCTGGATGTGCGCCCTGACGATCAGGGTGAACCCGGATTCTAGGGACCGCCCTTGCGCACCCCTGACTCCCAAGAGACCGGCGCGCGCATGCGACACGCCGCGTGCCCCGACGCTCGACGAAGGCACGGCAACGGTTACCATCCGCAGGTTTGCCCAGCGGCGGCCCTTCGGCCCGACCGCGTGCCCAGAAGACGAACAGCACACGACCGTTCCGAGGAAGGAGAACCCCCGATGTCTACCACCATGGCGCTCTACGTCGCGCTGGCTTGCGGCCTGGCCGCGGTCATCTACGGCTTCGTGCAGCGAAGCTGGATCCTGAGCCAGGATGCCGGCAATGCGCGCATGCAGGAGATCGCCGGCGCCATCCAGCAAGGCGCCGCCGCCTACCTGGCGCGTCAATACAAGACCATCTCCATCGTCGGCGTGGTGCTGACCGTGTTGATCCTGGTCACGCCGGGCCTGGGCCTGACCACGGCGATCGGCTTCGTGATTGGCGCTGTGCTTTCGGGCGCCTGCGGGTTCATCGGCATGAACGTCTCGGTGCGCGCCAACGTGCGCACGGCGCAGGCGGCCACGCACGGCATCGGGCCGGCGCTGAACATCGCCTTCAAGGGCGGCGCCATCACCGGCATGCTGGTGGTGGGCCTGGGCCTGCTCGGCGTGGGCATCTTCTTCCTGGCCATCGGCGGCATGGCCAAGCCCGACGCGACGACGCTGAAGCCGCTCCTCGGCCTGGCCTTCGGCTCCTCGCTCATCTCCATCTTCGCGCGCCTGGGCGGCGGCATCTTCACCAAGGGCGCCGACGTCGGCGCCGACCTGGTGGGCAAGGTCGAAGCCGGCATCCCCGAAGATGACCCGCGCAACCCGGCGGTGATCGCCGACAACGTCGGCGACAACGTCGGCGACTGCGCCGGCATGGCCGCCGACCTGTTCGAGACCTACGCCGTGACGCTGATCGCCACGATGGCGCTGGGCACGCTGATGGTCGTGGGCAGCGGCGCCGGTGCCGCGGTGGTCTACCCTCTGCTGCTGGGCGGTGTCTCGATCATCGCCTCCATCATCGGCTGTGCCTTCGTCAAGGCCAGCCCGGGCATGAAGAACGTGATGCCCGCTCTCTACAAGGGCCTGATCGTTTCGGGCGTCATCTCGCTCATCGCCTTCTACTTCGTCACCACGGCGATGTTCCCCTCCGGCGTGACCATGGTGAGCGGCGCCAAGTACAGCGCGATGTCGCTCTTCGGCACCTGCGTCGTCGGCCTCGTGCTGACGGCCGCCATGGTGTGGATCACCGAGTACTACACCGGCACCGACTACAAGCCGGTGAAGCATGTGGCGCAGGCCTCGACCACCGGGCATGCCACCAACATCATCGCCGGCATCGGCGTGAGCATGAAGAGCACGGCCTGGCCGGTGATCTTCGTGTGCCTGGCCATCCTCGCGTCCTACGCGCTGGCCGGCCTGTACGGCATCGCCATCGCCGCCACCTCCATGCTCAGCATGGCCGGCATCATCGTCGCGCTGGACGCCTACGGCCCCATCACCGACAACGCCGGCGGCATCGCCGAGATGGCCAACCTGCCCGACAGCGTGCGCGACATCACCGACCCGCTGGACGCGGTGGGCAACACCACCAAGGCGGTGACCAAGGGCTATGCCATCGGCTCGGCCGGCCTCGCGGCGCTGGTGCTCTTCGCCGACTACACGCACTCGCTGGAAGCGCGCGGCATCGTCGCCAGCTTCGACCTGAGCAACCCGAAGGTCATCGTCGGACTGTTCATCGGCGGCCTGATTCCTTACCTCTTCGGCGCGATGGCGATGGAGGCCGTGGGCCGCGCCGCCGGCAGCGTGGTGGAAGAAGTGCGCCGCCAGTTCCGCGAGATCAAGGGCATCATGGAAGGGACGGCCAAGCCCGAGTACGGCCGCGCGGTGGACATGCTGACCAGCAGCGCCATCAAGGAAATGATGATCCCCTCGCTGCTGCCGGTGGTGGTGCCGATCCTCGTCGGCCTCATCCTCGGCGCCGAGGCACTCGGCGGGCTTCTGATGGGCACCATCGTCACCGGCCTCTTCGTCGCCATCAGCATGTGCACGGGTGGCGGCGCCTGGGACAACGCGAAGAAGTACATCGAGGACGGCCACCATGGCGGCAAGGGCAGCGACGCGCACAAGGCCGCCGTCACCGGCGACACCGTGGGCGACCCCTACAAGGACACGGCCGGCCCGGCGGTGAACCCGCTCATCAAGATCATCAACATCGTGGCCCTGCTCATCGTGCCGGTGCTGCCCGGTGCAAGCAAGGCGCCGCCCGTGGTTGCCGCGCCAGCGGCGGCGGCCTCCGCGGCGGCCGCCGACGGCGCCTCCATCAAGGTCGAAGGCGGCGTGGTGAAGTTCTTCTTCGCCAGCGGCAAGGCCGATCTGGCTGCCGGAGCGCCGCAGGCGCTGGCCGACATCGTCAAGGGTGTGGCCGACGGCAAGAAGGCCGTCATCAGCGGCTTCGCCGACGCCACCGGCAACCCGGAGCAGAACGCCGAACTCGCCAAGCAGCGCGCCTTCGCCGTGCGCGACGCGCTGAAGGCGCTCAACGTGGCCGACGACAAGATCGAGCTCAAGAAGCCCGAGCAGGTCACCGGCAGCGGCGACCCGGCGCAGGCCCGCCGCGTCGAGGTCAGCTTGATGTGACCCTTGGGGCGCCTCGCGCGCCCTCGCGCAGCAACGGGCCGGCCATGCCGGCCCGTTTCGTTTGGCGGCAGCGAACTCGCATGCCGCCGGCGCAACGCAACGGTCCAGCACTTAAACTATCGGGTCCATACTTCCTACCACTGCGTCCCAGACCATGGCCACTCCGCTGCGCGAGCGCATGCGCCTCATGCGAGAAGAGGCCATCGTCGACGTCGTCAATCGCCTGCTCGCCGAGAAGGGATACGAGTTCATGACGGTGGACGAGGTCGCTGCCGAAGTCGGCATGGCCAAGGCCAGCCTGTACAAGCACTTCGCCTCCAAGGAGGCCCTCGCCGCCGCGGCCATGGTCCGGGTGCTCGAGCGGGCGCTGGCAACCTTGGACCAGATCGAGCGCGGACCGGCCCGCCCCGCCGTCGCGCGCCTGCACGAGATGCTGCGCTGGACCATGCGCACGCTGTACGAAGGCCAGATGCCGACGCTGCCGGCGCAGAACTCGGCGCTGCGCGCCGTGCTCGGCGCCGACAAGGTCTACCTCAACCTGGTGCTGCGCCTGTCCGACCGCCTGGGTGCGTGGATCGTCGAGGCGCAGCGCGACGGTGCCATCTCCCGCGAGCTGCCGCCCGAGGTGGTGCTCTTCACCCTCTTCGCGCGCGCGTGCGATCCGGTGCTGCCAGTGCTGAAAGCCACCGGGCAGTACAGCGCCGAACAGATCCAGGAGTGGCTGCTGATGACCTGCTTCTCCGGCCTGTCCGGCCTGTCCGGCCGGTCCGCAGACCTGCAGTCGCCAGCGCTGGCCGAGGCCGTTGCGGCTGCGCCGGCTCGGCCCGCCCGCCTCTCGGCGGCCCGCGGCGCCATCGAGCCAAAAGCCGCCGAAGCCCCCGAGGTTGCCAAGCGCCCACGGGGAAGGGCTGCACGCTCCTCGTCCGCATAAACCCTTTGGTATGAAGTTGAACTGATCGGTATAGAATAATGCCGTGCAAGTTCAACCTTCATCCATCGTTCCCCGGTCCGGCCGGCGGGACCTCTCGGGTCCCGTCACCCACGTAGCCGTCGTTGGCGCGGGGATCGCTGGCCTGGCCGCGGCCTGGTCGCTCGCGCGCTCACCAGGGATTTCGGTCACGCTGCTCGAGCGCGAACCTCGCTTCGGTGGCCACGCCCACACCGTGGACGTCACCCTGCCCGATGCCGCGGGCCGGCCGGTGACGCACGGCGTCGACACCGGCTTCCTCGTCTACAACCAGCGCACCTATCCCAGGCTGATCGAGCTGTTCGAGACGCTGGGCGTCGAGACGGCCGCTTCGGAGATGTCCTTCTCGGTGCAGGCACCCGACGGGCTGGACGGCCGGTCCCGCCGGCTGGAGTGGAACGGCAGCACCCTCAACACCGTCTTCGCGCAGCGGCGCAACCTCGGCTCGCCGCGATTCCTCAGCATGCTGCGCGACATCCTGCGCTTCAACGCGGTTGCCACCGGCTTGGCCGAGAGGGGTTCGGACGCGTCGCTGAACGAACCCCTGGCCGACTTCTTGCTGCGCCACCGCTTCGGTCGGGCCTTCGTGAGCGGCTACCTGCTGCCGATGATCGGCTGCATCTGGTCGTGCCCGACCGAGCAGATGCTGCGCTTCCCGATCGGCACGCTCATCCGCTTCTGCCACAACCACGGCCTGCTGCAGATCGACGGTCGTCCGCCCTGGCGCACGGTGCGCGGCGGCTCGCGCAACTACGTGCAGGCGATGCTGCGCGAGGTGCCCGAAGCACGCGCAGGCGCGGCGGTACGTGGCCTTGAGCGGCAGGCCGACGGCGTGACGCTGCTCACCGACCGCGGCCGCGAACGCTTCGACGCCGTGGTGCTGGCCTGCCACGCGCCGCAGGCACTGGCGCTGCTCGGCGCCGAGGCGAGCGAGGACGAACGGGCCGTGCTCGCACCCCAGCGCACACGCCCGAACCTGGCCGTACTGCACACCGATGCGTCGTTGATGCCCCGCGAGCGCCGCGCCTGGGCAGCCTGGAACTACGAGCGCGGCAGCGGCGCCGCTGCCGCAGAACCCGAGGCCGTGTGCCTGCACTACTGGATCAATCGCCTGCAGCCCCTGCCCTTTGACGTGCCGGTGCTGGTCTCGCTCAACCCGCTGCGCCCGCCGCGCGAGGACCTCGTTCTTGGCCGCTACGCATACGCGCACCCGGTCTTCGACGTCGCAGCAGTCGCGGCGCAGCGGCGACTGCCGCAGATCCAGGGGACGTCACGCACGTGGTATTGCGGCGCATGGTGCGGCTACGGCTTTCACGAAGACGGCCTGAAGGCCGGCCTCGCCGCCGCCGAAGGCGTGCAGCGCTGGGCTGCGAACACCGTGCGCCTGGACGGCTCGACCGCGCCGTCGTTGGCCACCGACGCCGAGTTCGCCGCATTGGCAGAGCGCGCCGATCACGCGCTCCTGCCCTGATCTCCTGTCGACGCACGGCACCCCGCACGCGTGACTCGTTCCGAATGTTCCTGACCATCACGATGAACGAACCTGCACGACCCGACGGCGGCGCGGCCCCTGGGCCGCAGGCTGCCCTGGTGATGGGCACGGTGCGGCACACGCGCCTGCGCCCGGTCGCGCACGCCTTTGCCTACCCTACGTTCACCGTGCTGCTGCCGATGCGCGCCTGGGCCGCCGGGCGCGCCCGGCCCGCGCTGGCGCGCAACCGTGCCGGTTGGATGTCGTTCCACGACCGCGACCACGGTGACGGCGGCCCCGACGCGCTGGCCTGGCTGCAGCGCCTGCTCGCCGAACGTGGCGTGCACGATGCCGACGGCGAAATCTGGCTGCAGACCTACCCGCGGGTGCTCGGCTTCGTCTTCAAGCCGGTGAGCTTCTGGTACTGCCACCGCGCCGACGGCAGCCTGCGCGCCGTGCTCGCCGAGGTCAACAACACCTTCGGCGAGCGCCACGGCTACCTGCTCGACGGCCCGGAGGTGGCCTGGGGCCGCACCCTGGTGGCCGACAAGGCGTTTCACGTCTCGCCCTTCCTTGCCGTGCGCGGGGGCTACCGCTTCCGCTTCGCCCGCACGGCCGGTCGGTTGGTGGCGCGTGTCGAACACTTCGACGAAGCCGGCACGCTGCTCGTCACGAGCGTCGGCGGCACGCTGGCACCGCTGGACGAGCGAGGCGCACGCCTGGCCCTTTGGCGCACCCCGTTGCTCACGCTCGGGGTCGTGGCACGCATCCACTGGCAGGCCCTGCGGCTGTGGCTCAAGCGCGTGCCCCTGCACCGCAAGCCGCCGCCGCCGCACGACCCCGTCACGGGCCCATGGCGCACCGGCGAGGCCCCGCCGCGACCCCTGTACCCATTGCCCGAACCCTCCCTCCCCGCCCGAGAGCGTCTCGCATGAACAGCCCGCCCCTGGCCCGAGCCTCCGCCATCCACTCCGCCGCCGAGACCGCTGCCGGTCTGGTGCATCCCACCGCCGGACCGGCGCGCAACGCGTTGCCCACGCGCGCCGCGCGCACGGTGCTGGCCCTGCTCGAAAAGCTGGGCCACGGCACGCTCGACCTGCACGGCCCGCACGGTTCGCACCACTTCGGCGGCCGCGGCATCGCAGCCAGCGGCACGCCTTGCAGCGAGGAAGTGCGAACACCGCCACCGGCGCTGCGCGCCAGCATGCACCTGCACGATGAGGCCGTCTTCGCGCGCGTGCTGCAAAGCGGCGACATCGGCCTGGCCGAAGCCTACGTCGACGGGCAGTGGACCACGCCCGACATGCGCGACCTGCTCGAACTCTTCATGCGCAACCGCGAGAGCCTGGAGCGCGCCGTCTACGGCAGCGTGCTGGGCACGCTCGCCTATCGCTTGACGCACTGGCTGCGCCGCAACACGCGCCGCGGCAGCCGCCGCAACATCGAGGCGCACTACGACCTCGGCAACGACTTCTATGCCGCGTGGCTCGACCCGACGATGAACTACTCGAGCGCATGGTTCGGCGACGCGCCGTCGCTCACGATGCCTGAAGCGCAGCACCGCAAGGTCGCGCGCGCGCTCGACGAGGCCGGCATCGGGCCAGGCTCTTCGCTGCTCGAGATCGGTTGCGGCTGGGGCGCCGTGGCCGAAGCCGCGGCACGGCGCGGCGCCAACGTCGTCGGCGTGACGCTGTCGCACGAGCAGCTGGGCTTTGCGAAGCAACGTCTGCAGGCGGCCAGCGCGCAGGCGCGCGCCGACCTGCGCCTGCAGGACTACCGCGACCTCGCGGCGGAGTGCGCGCGCTCGGGCCGGCGCTACGACGGCATCGTCTCGGTCGAGATGTTCGAGGCCGTGGGCCGCAGCTTCTGGCCAGCCTACTTCGACACCCTGCGCCGCTGCCTGCGGCCGGGCGGCCGCGCCTGCGTGCAGGTGATCGTCATCCGCGACGACCTGTTCGAGCGCTACGTCAAGTCGACCGACTTCATCCAGCAGTACATCTTCCCCGGGGGCCTGCTGCCAAGCGCCGAGGTCTTCCGCGCCGAGGCCGCCAAGGCCGGGCTCGAGACGACCAACGAGCTCGCCTTCGGCGCCGACTACGCCCGCACGCTTGCCGAGTGGCGGCGCGGCTTCCATGCCCGGCGCACGCACATCGAGTCGCTGGGCTACGACGAACGCTTCATGCGCTTGTGGGACTTCTACCTCGCCTACTGCGAGGCGGCATTCGCTACCGGCCAGACCGATGTCTTCCAGTTCACGCTGCGCCATGCCGACCCTGCCTAGCCGCCGCGCACTGCTCGCCGCAGCCTGTGGCCCGGCGTTCGCGACATCCCGCGTGCTCGGCCCGACGGGCGCGCTCGGCACGATCAGTGCATCGGGCGTGTTGGGCTCGTTGGTCGCGTCCGGGCACGCCGGCGCCACGCCATCCGCCCCGGCCCCCCTGGGCGCGCCCGCCACGCACGCCTGGCTACCCCGCTCGCGGCGCGTCGGCCAAGGCACCCTGCGCATGCTGGGGTTCACCCTCTACGACGCGGCTCTGTACGCGCTCGCGGACTTCGACACTACCGCCTTCGCCGCGCACCCGCTGGTGCTGGAGATCCACTACCGGCGCGCGTTCAGCGGCCAGGACATCGCGGAGTACTCGCTGAAGGAGATGCGCCGGGCCGGTGGCGTCGACGAGGCCACGGCCGAGCGCTGGCGGCAGTTCATGCGCAGCGCTTTTCCCGACGTTCGCGCCGGCGACCGCCTCACCGGCCAGTGGCTGCCCGGGGCGGCATCCTCGCGTTTCGCCGCCAACGAGGGGCCGACCGTCGCCCTGCAGGACGGCGAGTTCGGCCCACGCTTCTTCGGCATCTGGCTCGCGCCGCAGACACCGCGGCCGGACATGCGCGAGCAACTGCTCGGCCTGCGGTCCCCGGGCTGAGGCGATGACACCTTCCCAAGTCCCGTCCCCGCACGCCAGCCACATCGGCGCCGGGCACGGCGCAGGCGCAGGCGCAGGCCCAGGCCCAGGCACAGGCACAGGCACAGGCACAGGCACAGGCGCAGGCGACGTGGACGTCGCGGGCGCGACGCCCGCACCGACCCTGCCGCGCCTCACGCTCTACGGCGCCTTCGCACTCCCGCTGGCCTTCGCGGCATTGCCGCTGTACGTGCAGTGGCCGGCGCACGCGGCCAGCACCTGGGGACTGCCGCTGGCCGCCATCGGCGCCCTGCTGCTGGCCGTGCGGGTGGGCGACGCATTCATCGACCCCTGGATCGGCGCGCGCATCGACACGCTGTTCGCCCGCTCGCCGCACCACGCCTGGCGGGCCGCCGGCGCGGCCGCGGCGTGCATCGCCATCGGCATGGCAGCGCTCTTGTTCGCGCCGCCCGGCGTGGCAGCCGACAGCACGGCCTTGCTCGCCTGGGCCGCCGCGGCCCTGGTACTCACGTCGCTCGGCTACAGCGTCGCGACGGTCACGCACCAGGCCTGGGCCGTGCGCCTGGGCGGCGGCACGGCGGACCAGGCGCGCTGGGTCGGCACGCGCGAGGCGCTCGCGCTGGGCGGCGTCATCGTCGCGAGCCTGTTGCCGGCGCTGCTCGGATGGGCCGTGACCGTGGCGGTCCTCGCGGCGCTGCTGCTGCTGGCCTGGCTGGCGCTGTCGCGCGTGCTGCCGGCGCGCGGCGCAGGCGCGGGCACACCCCGCCGGCAAGGCGACCCTGCGATCTCGTCGCCTGCCTGGGAGCCGTTCGCCATGTTCGCCACCGCCGCGCAGCGCGCTGCCCGCAGCCCCTGGCGCGACGCCGGCTTCCGCCGGCTGATGCCCGTGGTGCTGGCCAGCGGCCTGGCCAGCGCCATCCCCGCCAGCCTCGTCGTGCTCTACGTGCGCGACCTGCTGCAGGCCGGCGCGGCGGCCGAAGGCTGGGTGCTCGGGCTCTACTTCGCCGCGGCCGCGGCCGCCATGCCGCTGTGGGTGCGTGCGGTGCGGCGCTTCGGGCTGCTGCGCCCGTGGTTCGCCGGCATGTGGATCGCCATCGCCGCCTTCGCCGGCGCGGCGGCGCTCGGGCCGGGCGACATCGCGCTCTTCGCCGTCATCTGCGTGGCCTCGGGGCTCGCGCTCGGCGCCGATCTGGTCGTGCCCCCGGCGCTGCTGGCCGGGCTCATCCAGCGGCGCGGAATGGTTGGCCCCGCGCGCCCGGGCTGCGCAGAGGAGGCCCCGGGGGTCGAGGGCCTCTGGTTCGGTTGGTGGAGCTTCGCGAGCAAGCTCACCCTCGCAGCCGCCGCCGGCGTTGCGCTGCCGCTTGTGCAGTGGCTCGGCTACAGCCCGGGCGCCCGCGACGACGGTTCGCTCGCCGCGCTGGCCATCTGCTACGCCGCGCTGCCTTGCGGCATCAAGGCCTGCGCTGCATTGATGCTGTGGTGGAGCCGCGCTGCCTGGCCCTGGGCGGCCGAAGCCCGCGCTGAAACCGCCCCCACGACGGGCCTGGGCCCGGCACCTTTCGGCACCGGCACGACGCACACGCACGCACCCATGCACGAGTTCAAGGAGATGCCTCGATGAATGCCTCTGCCCCCGGTCCGGCGCCCGATGTCGGCGACGCCGCCGATCGAGGCCGCCGGGCCCTGCTGGCCGCCGCGGCGGTGACCCTGTCGCCCTGGGTCCTGGCCGGCTGCGCCGGCCCGGCCGTGAGCGACTATGCCGCCGACCGCCCGATGCTGGACCTGCGCCGGTACTTCGATGGCGAGGTACTCGCGCACGGCATCTTCGTCGACCGCTCGGGCAAGGTGAAGCGCCGCTTCACCGTGACCATGCTTTGCAGCTGGCGCGGCGAAGAAGGCGAGCTCGACGAGCGATTCGTCTACAGCGACGGCAGCAACGAACGCCGCGTGTGGCGCCTGCGCCACCTCGGAGGCGGCCGATACACCGGCCGTGCCGACGACGTGGCGGGCGAGGCCGATGGGCAGACCGCGGGCAACAGCTTCCGCTGGACCTACACGCTTCGCCTGCCCGTGGACGGCAGGACCTGGGAGGTGCAGTTCGACGACTGGATGCACCTGGTCGATGACCGCGTCATGCTCAACCGCGCCACGATGAGCAAGTTCGGCATTCGCCTGGGCGAGGTGCAACTCGTCTTCACGCGGGCCACGCCGCAGCGTACCGCCGGCGCGCCGATCGGGGCCACCGTGCCCGGGAAAGGGTGACCCGCATGGCGCTCAATCCGCGTTTCGAGACATGGAGCGGCCGCAACGTGTGGGTCGTCGGCGCCTCCAGCGGCATCGGCCGCGCCACTGCGGCGGCCTTGCATGCCAAGGGTGCGCGGGTCGCGGTCTCGGCGCGCAGCGGCGCCGCGCTGCTGGAGTTCGTGGCCGCGCATCCGGGCAGCATGGCGCTGCCGCTGGACCTGACCGACCACGAAAGCGTCAAGGCGGCCGCGCAGCGGCTGCACGCCGCATGGGGCGCACCCGACCTCGTGTTCGCCTGCGCGGGGCACTACCAGCCCCTGCGCGCCACCGCGTTCTCGCTGGCGGAGATGAAGCGCCATGTCGACATCAACTACGTCGGCACTCTGCACCTCCTGGATGCCACCCTGCCCATGCTCCTGGCCCAGGGCCGCGGGCACCTGAGCCTGATGGGCAGCGTCGCGGGCTACCGCGGCCTGCCGCAGGCGCTGGCCTACGGGCCGACCAAAGCGGCGCTCAACAATCTCGCCGAGGTGTTGTACATGGACCTGCACGATCACGGGCTCGGCGTGTCGATCGTCAACCCGGGGTTCGTCGACACGCCCCTCACGGCGCAGAATCGGTTCCGCATGCCCGCGTTGATGACCTCGGAACAGGCCGCCGTCGAGATTGTGCGCGGCTGGGAGGCCGGCCGGTTCGAGATCCACTTCCCGCGCCGCTTCACGCTCGGGCTGAAGACGCTGCAGTCAGCCTGGCACGGCCTGTACTTCGCCGCTGTGCGGCGGGCCACGGGGCTCTGAACCAGGCCAGGCCGACCGGCATGCGGGCCCCTTCGCTCTCGACCGACGCGCGTGTCCTGACGCTCGTGCAGTTCTACGAGACGCTGCAGCCCGCGAGCGTCGGGCGCATCCGGGCCCTCTACAGCGCGCAGGCCCACTTCAAGGACCCGTTCAACGATGTGCGCGGGCACGCCGCCATCGAGCGCATCTTCGCGCACATGTTCGAGCAGGTCGCCTCGCCGCGCTTCGAGGTGGACAGTGCGGCGTGCGAAGGCGACACCGCCTTCCTCGCCTGGACGATGCGCTTCAGCACGAAGGGCCGCCCCGGCCGCGAGGAACAGATCCGCGGTTGCACGGCCCTGCGCTTCGACGCGGAGGGGCGCGTGCAATGGCATCGCGACTACTGGGACGCAGCCGAGGAACTCTACGAGAAGGTGCCGCTGCTCGGCGCGCTGATGCGCGCGCTGCGCCGCCGCCTGACGGCCGGCCGCTGAGGCGTACTCGAGGGCGTTGCCGGGCCCAAGGGCGCCGGCAGGCCTACGGGCGAGGCACCTTCGCTGAGCGCGGGCCGGCGGAGGGTGCGGTCGCGGGCGGGTGCGTCGAGCCCGGCTTCTTCTGCGCCAGCGCCACGCCGTGACGCACGGCGATGACCTCGGCGAGGATCGACACCGCGATCTCTGCCGGCGTGCGCCCGCCCAGGTCGAGCCCGATGGGGCCGTGCAGGCGCGCGATCTCGGCCTCGCTGAGGTCGAACATCGCCAGCCGCTCGCGCCGCCTGGCGGTGTTGCCGCGCGAGCCGAGCGCGCCGACGTAGAAGGCCGGCGACTTGAGCGCTTCGAGCAGCACCATGTCGTCGAGCTTGGGGTCGTGGGTCACCGCCACCACGGCGCAGTGCGGGTCGAGCTGGAGCTCGAGCACGAGATCGTCGGGCATCGTCTTGCTGAAGGTGGTGCCGGGCACGTCCCAGGTGAGGTGGTACTCCTCGCGCGGGTCGCAGCAGATGACCTCGAAGTCCAGCATGCGCGCCATCTGCGCCAGCGCGCGCGAGAGCTGCCCGGCGCCGACGATGAGCATGCGCCAGCGCGGGCCGAAGAGCGCGCGCAGCTGGCGGCCGTCGAACGCAAAGGCTTCGCCACGCCGTGCGGGTTCGACCGTGACGGCGCCGCTGTCGAGGTCGAGCCGACGGGCGACGAGCTCGTGGCGTACCGTGCGCGCCAGCACCTCGTCGACCCAGCGCGTGTCCGTCAGCGGTTCCTGCACCAGCCGCAGCGTGCCGCCGCAGGGCAGGCCGAAGCGCGCCGCCTCCTCCTTGGTGATGCCGTAGGTCACCAGGCTCGGCTTGCCAACACGTTCACCGTGGCGCACGCGGTCGATGAGGTCGTCCTCGACGCAGCCGCCGGAGACCGAGCCCACCACCTGCCCGTCGTCGCGCATGGCCAGCAGGGCCCCGGGCGGACGCGGCGCCGAACCCCAGGTCTCGAGCACGGTGACCAGCCACACGCCATGGCCGGCGGCGCGCCATGCGCGCGCCTGCGAGAGCACCTGCAGGTCGAGGCTGTCCATCGTCGTCTCCTGAAATGGGAGCGGAGCTCCGATCAGCGCATGGCGAACCAGGCGGCCACGGCCAGCGCAGCCGCCACGGCCAGCCACCACACCCAGACCGGCACGGCCGAGGCCGCAGCCGGCGCGGCAGCGGCAGGCGTGGCGGGCTGCTCCGAGGCCAGGCGCGTCTCGAATGCCTGGAAGAAGTCCTCGGCCACCTTGGCCGCGGCGGCATCGACCAAGCGTGAGCCGATCTGCGCGATCTTGCCACCGACCTGCGCCTTGGCGGCATAGGCGAGCCGGGTCTGCGCGGCGCCTTCGGGGCTGAGCTTCACCTCGGCGGAGCCTTTGCCGAAGCCGGCGACGCCGCCCTGGCCCTCGAAACGGATGGTGTAGCTGTGCGGCGGCACGATGTCGCTCAGCTGCAGCTGGCCCTTGAACTTGGCATGGACCGGGCCCACGCGCACGGCCAGCAGCGCCGCATAGGCATCGGGGCCGGCGCTCTCGAGCGACTCGCAGCCGGTGATGCAAGCCTTGAGGACCTCGGGGTCGTTCAGGGCGGCCCAGGTGCGGTCGATGGGGGCAGGGATCAGGC
>JALHOU010000055.1:3003-24235 GCA_022842825.1 Rubrivivax sp. | reverse complement strand
ACGCGCTGCCGTCGCCTTCGGCCAGATGCCAGTCCAGCAGCACGAGCTCGTGGGCCGCAAGCCGGTCGCGTTCCAGCGCTTCGGCCAGCGTGGATGCGGTATCCACCTGGTGTTCAGGCGCGAGCACGCCGAGCAGAGTCTGCAGGCCCTGCAGAAACATCACGTGATCGTCGACCATCAGGATCTTCATCGGCGGTGGCGGTTGTGGTGGCGGCGATGGCGGCGGCAGGCGCGGCGGTGTGCCGCAGCGAAATCACTCTATGCCTGGCCGGCGGTCGTGTCACTACGACGAAGGTCGCACGCGCCGCCGAGCAAGGTCGGCGATCGTGCCGGCCTCGCCTCTCGGTCCTCCATCAGGACCGAGAGGCGCTGAGATCGCCTTCGCCCGCGGCGGACAGCACTTGTGCAACCCACCCGAGCGCGTCCGCGTAGCTCAACCCGCCGCCATCTCGTTCCAGCCGGGCGCGCGTCTCCTCGTCCACCGCGGCCCGCGCCCGCTCGAGGTGCGCCTGGCGTTGTCGGTCGGCCGCCCTGTCGATGCCTACCCGCCGCATTTGCCTTGCGCAGGCCGCTTCCAGCTTCAAGAAATCCCCGTCCAGCCCGACGGCGGCGGCCCAGGCCGCGGTGGCGTCGAGCAGACACACGCCGATGTACTCGGAATCCACGCGCGGCAGCAGGGCCAGGGTCTGCCGCAGGTGAGGCAGCGCTCTCTTGGGCGCCCCGCGATCAATGGCCATGCTGGCCAGGTTCAGGTGGGCCACCGCCTGGCTCCAGAGGTGCCCCAGGCGCTGCCGCAGCGCCAGCGCCTCTTCCTGCCAGTGCACCGCCAAGGCGGCTTCGCCGCTTTCGTTGTGGACGGCGGATCGCAATGACATCGCGTTGGCGAGTTCGGGGCAGTCGCCTGTGGCACCCGTGAGCGCCAACGCCTCTTCTGCGCACTTCAGCGCCAGGTCGCGCTCGCCGCGCCTGAGATGGATGAAGCCGGCCCCGCTGAGCATCATGCACAGCAGTGCGGCGTCGCCCAGGCCGCGCGCCATCGACACGGCCTCTTCCGCTGCCGACCGCGCGGCCCGCAGGTCGCCTGTCATTCGCTGGAGGAATCCGACCTCTCCCAGTACCTGACACTTGGCCGCGCTCGCAGGCTGTGCCCGCGCATGCGCCAGCGCGGCTTGTGCCGTCTCCAGGCCTCGCGACAGCATGCTGCGCGAGGTCCAGTAGAAGCGCAGCGCCGCCACCAGCCGCAGCGCGCGCGTGGCGTCCTCATCGGCAGGCCGCCAGGCCAGTGCCAGCAGGAGGTTGTCGCGCTCGAGATCGAGGCGGCCGAGGCCGCGCGGATCGGCCACCAACATCTGCTCGCGCGCGGTCTCGGCCACGGCAAGGAAGTGCTCGAGATGGCGGCTGCGCACACCCGCCGTCTCGCCGCAGTCGATCAACCGTTCCAACGCGAACAGGCGTGTCGACTCCAGCAAGCGATAGCGCGGCAACGGCTCGCCCTCGACCATGACGAGCGACTTGTCCACGAGCGCGCCCAGGTGCTCGAGCACATCCCAGCGATCGATGGCTTCGTCGTCCTCGGCCACCTGCTGCGCCGCTTCGAGCGTGAAACCGCCCACGAACACGGCAAGTCGGCGCAGCACGGCTTGCTCGTGCCGCGACAGAAGCTGGCAGCTCCAATCCAGCGCCGCGCGCAGCGTCTGGTGCCGGCGCAGCGACGTCCTTTGGCCTCCTATGAGCACATGGAAGCGCTGATCCAGACGGTCGCGCAAGCCCTCGACGCCCAGCAATGGCGCCCTGGCCGCTGCCAGCTCGATCGCCAGCGGAATGCCGTCGAGGCGCCGGCAGATGTCGGCCACCGCGACACGGTTGCCCTCGTCGAGCACGAAGTGCCGGCTGACGGCCTGCGCGCGTGCCACGAACAGCGCCACGGCTGCGCTGGATGCGATGACGGCCGGATCGTCGCCATCGGGCAGTGCCAGCGGTTCGGGGCGGAAGACCTGTTCGCCGGCGATGCGCAACACCTCCTGGGAGGTGACCAGCAGTCGCATGCGAGGTGCGTCGTTGAGCACCCGCGTTGCGAAGGTGGCCGCGCCCTTCAGCAGATGCTCCGCGTTGTCCAGCACCAGCAGCGCAGCCTGCGCAGGCAATGCGGCCCACAAGGCCGATACGGCATCGGTGCCAGCCCGCGCGCCGAACGTCATGGCCTGTGCCACGGCTTCTTCGATCCGCGTGGGATCGCTCAGCGCTGACAGGTCGACCCACCAGACACCGTCCGGCCACGCATCGACCTGCGCCGCCGCCGCCTGCGCCAGCCGTGTCTTGCCGATACCGCCGGTTCCGGCGATGGTTACCAGCGCGTGCCGCTCGAGCAACCCGAGTACCGCACGCAGATCGTCTGCGCGGCCGATCAGTTCGGGCAGGTGTACCGGCAGATTGCTTCGCTGCGGCCTGCGGTCATCGGCTGCCGCGGCGGCGGACTGCGCCATGGGCGCAGGATCGCCTTCGACATGCACGGGAAGCGTGAAGCGGTAGCCGCGCCCCGGCACGGTGGCGATGGCCGGGTGGCCGAGCAGCTTGCGCAGCGCCACCATCTGCACCTGCAGGTTGTTCTCCTCCACCACGAGGCGCGGCCACACAAGTTCCATCAGCTCGTGCTTGTTCAGCACGCGGTGGCGCTGCTCGACCAGCGCCAGCAGCATGTCGAAAGCGCGCCCGCCCAGCTTGACCGGCTCCCCATCCAGTTCGAGCAGGCGTTGCCCGGGCAGAAGGCGCCAGTTGCCGAAGCGGTAGGCCAGCGACTCGTTCATCGTGCGGCGCATCGTAGTTCCGCAGTGCTCGGCTGCGAGGAGCACGCGGCAAGGCTTAATCATTTTTAAGTGCCGCTTCAGTGACGGCCACGGCGGCGCTGCCGAGCATAGGCACCAGGCGATCTTGCCTGCCTCGCCTGCGACCAAGGTCGCGGACCGAGTGCGACCTCCGGGCGAAGCGGCAGCACTTGCCGACGCCTAACGTGCCGCCAAGCCCTTTTGGTTCAGTCCCTTCTCAGCCCCGTTCCTGGCGATCTAAGCAAGTGGAGCACCAACCATGAACCGTCCTTCGTCCGCTGCTCGTCCGACTCCGGTTCGCTCGCAACCCGTGGACAACGCGGCGCCTATCCTGCCCTCCGGCTGCCACCGCCGCGGCGGTGCGTGGACGCTGACCCCGTTGCTGTCGCTGGCCTGCGTGCTGCTGATCGCTGCCTGCGGGGGCGCCGCAGACCCTTCGCACGGCGGCGCGGCCGAGATCTCGGCCGCAGCGATCGACCGCAATGTGCCCGCCATGCGTGTCAGCACCGACGACCCCGGTGCCGTGGTGTCCTTGACGAACCGGCCCGGCAGCAACGACAGCGCTGCGCGGCCCGAGTCGGCCCCTGCAGCGAGCACCGCCGCAGCGCGGTTCGAACAGGGCCGGTTGCACTACGAGAGCGCTCACTACCGGGAGTCCTGGGCGGGGTTTGCCCAGCTCGCCGACGAGGGCTGTGTCGAGGCCGCGCGCATCGCGCTGCAAATGCGCCAGTGGAGTCCGCAGGTGTACGGCACCACCTTCACCGCCGGGCCGAAGCAGCTCGAACGCTGGCGTGCCACGCTGTTGCGCGACGCGGCGCAGCGCTCACCCAAGGCGGGCCTACCCATGCCGGCGAAGCCACCTGCGGCGCGCCCCGGTGACCCGGAGCGCGAGCTCTGGCGCCACCACGGCGTGGGGTGAGGTCCCACGCCACCCGTTTCGCTCTCGTCAACCCACCTGGGGCATCGACCATGAACCGTCCTTCATCCGCTACTCACCCGACCTCTATTCGCTTGCAGCCCGTGGTCGCCGAGGCGCCTATCGTGCGCTGCGGCTGCTTCCGCCGCGGCGCCGCATGGTTGCTGGCCTCGCTGCTGTCGCTGGCTTGCGTGCTGCTGATCGCCGCATGTGGCGGCGGCGTCGACCCCTCACGCGACGGCGCGACCGAGAGCTCGGCCGCATCGATCGACCCCAATGTGCCCGCCATGCGCGCCAGCACCGACGACCCCGAGTGGGCGCCGGGCGAAACGTCCACGGGGTCGGCCTTGACTTCATCCACCGCTGCGGCGGCAGCAGCGCCGCGCAAGCCCATCAGCGAGCTGTGGAACGCCGACGGCCGCGCCCGCATCACGCTGCCCGAAGATTGGCCGGCCGACACGGCCGCGCGCTGGTCGGGCCGGCGCTACGCCACACGCGCGCAGCTCGACCACGAGCTGACCACGGCCTCGCCCTACACCCTGGTCATCGATGCCGATGACGAAGCGGCGCTCGAAACCGGCCTGCAATACGCCGACACCGTGAACACCTTCGCCGGCGGCAAGGCCCTGCTCGGCGTCTTCGTGCGCTCGTGCCAACCGGCACTCGCCGCGCGCCTGGCCGAGCGGCTGACCGCCGAGCAGGGCTGGGTCAATGTGTTCGTCGTGATCTGATCCCGCAGCGACGCCATGGACCCGCACTGGATCGCCGTCGCCTTCGGCACCGTGAACTCGATCCGCGTCGTGTTCTATCTGCCGCAGATCGTGGCAGTGGCCCGCAGCACCAGCGGCGCGCGCGACATCGCACTGTGCACCTGGGCCATGTGGGCGCTGACCAATGGGCTCGGTGCGGCGTATGGGGCGCTGGTCGTGCACGACCGGCTGCTCGCGCTGTCGTTCGCGCTCTCGTTGCTGGCCTGTGTACTGACGATGGCGCTGACGGTGGTGCAGCGCTTGCGCTGGGCGCGCGGTTTGCGCGCCCAGGGCATGGCACGCGCCGTCCACAGCCCATCAGCGAGCCCGACCTGACCCCGATGACATCCGGCCCGCGACAAGGTGGCCAATGCCTTACTGAAGCGCAATGATGCGCTGCACTCCGCTGACCAGCCTTCGCAGCACGCATGACCGCTTCTGAACGAGGCGACCGGAAGCCATCGGGCCTTCGGCACAATCCTCGCACTCGCCACACGCCGGAACCCCCATGCCTCTGGAGCCCGCCCACCGCCCGCTCCCCGGCCCGCGCCAGATCCTCGCCGACTCCGGCAGCCTCTACCTCGCCAACGCCCTCATCGGCTTCATCTTCGCCGCCTCGGGCCCGGTGGCCATCATCCTGGCCGTCGGTGCGCGCGGCGGCTTGAGCGAGTCGGTTCTGTCGTCGTGGATCTTCGGCGCGTTCTTCCTCAACGGGCTCATCACGCTGCTGTTCTGCACGCTGTACCGGCAGCCCCTGGTCTTCTTCTGGACGATCCCGGGCACGGTGCTGGTGGGCCCGGCGCTCGGCCACCTCGCCTGGGCCGAGGTGATCGGCGCCTTCCTGGCCACCGGGGCACTGATGCTGGCGCTGGGCCTCTCGGGCTGGGTGCGGCGCGCCATGTTGGCCGTGCCGATGCCCATCGTGATGGGCATGGTGGCGGGCGTGTTCCTGCGCTTCGGCCTGGGCCTGGTGCACGCGGTGCGCGACGACTTCTGGATCGCCGCGCCGATGGTGGCGGTGTTCATCGCGCTCAGCGCCTCGGCCTCTTGGTCAGGCCTGCCGCGCCTGGCGCGTCTGTCACGCTGGGTTCCGCCGCTGATCGGCGCGCTCGTCGTCGGCGCGGTGGCCGTCGCCCTGCTGGGCAAGTTCCAGTCGAGCGGCAGCGGCCTGGTCGGGTCGCACGTGCTCGCTCATCCCCACTGGGTGGTGCCCGTGTTCTCGTGGCGCGCGATGGTGGAGCTCGTCGTGCCGCTCGCCATCACCGTGCTCGTGGTGCAGAACGGGCAGGGCTTCGCCGTGCTCGACGCCGCCGGGCACAAGGCGCCCATCAACGCCATCACGGTGGCCTGCGGCGCGGGTTCGATGCTCGCCGCGCTGGTCGGCACGGTCTCCACCTGCCTCACCGGCCCCGTCAACGCGATCATCTCGGCGTCGGGCGATCGGCACCGGCACTACACCGCCGGCCTCGCGGTGGGTGGGTTCGCGCTGGCGTTCGGGCTCTTCGCGCCGGTGTTCACGCGGCTGATGCTGGCCACGCCGCCGGCGTTCATCGCCGCGCTCGCCGGGCTTGCCATGCTGCGCGTGCTGCAGACGGCGTTCAACGTGTCGTTCCGCGAACGCTTCACGCTCGGCGCGCTGGTCACCTTCCTCGTCACGGTGGCCGACGTGCCCATCTTCCACATCGGCGCGCCGTTCTGGGGGCTGGTCATCGGCTACGCGGTGTCGCGGCTGCTGGAGCGCAAGGACTTCGGTCCGACGGGGTCCACAGGCGCCTGAGGCGACGCTGCAGCGAACGCGGGCGACTGGCCGGCCTGCCGAATCGGCCCTATCGTGGCGGGATGACGCTCCTAGCCGACATCGACACCGCCCGCGCGCGGATGACCACCGGGCGCGACATCCCCTGGCTGCTGCGCCAGAGGGCCGAGCGCACGCCCGACAAGACGTTCCTCGTCTGGGAACCGTTCACCGGCGCGGGCCGCACCTGGAGCTACGGCGAGCTGGCGCGCGACGTCGAGGCCTTTGCCGGCGCGCTGCACGCGCTGGGCGTGCGCCTGGGCGAGCGCGTCATGCTGCACCTGGACAACAGCCCGGAGTTCGTGATCGCGTGGTTCGCGTGCGCGCGGCTCGGCGCGGTGGCGGTGTCGACCAACACGCGCTCGGTGGCCCGCGACATGGCCTACTTCGCCGAGCATGCGGGTGTGGTGGCCGCGGTGACGAGCCCCAGTTTCGCCGCGCTGGTGAGTGACAACGCGCCCGGCCTGCGGGTGTTGATCGTCACCGATAGCGATGCCGGCGAGCCGCCCGCGGCGTCGGTGACGGTGCCGCACCTGCGCTTTGCCGACCTGCTGGCAGCGGGCCATGCCGCACCGGCGCGCGCCGCCGACCCGATGGCACACCTGGGCATCCAGTACACCTCGGGCACCACGTCGCGGCCCAAGGCTGTTCTGTGGACGCATGCCAACGGCCTGTGGGGCGCGCAGATGAACGCGCTGCACATGCGGCTGCGCGACGACGACGTGACGCTCGTGTTCCTGCCGCTCTTCCACACCAACGCCCAGGCCTACTCGATGCTGGGCTCGATGTGGGTGGGCGCGACGATGGTCGTGCAGCCGCGCTTCTCCGCTTCGCGCTTCTGGGAGGTGTCGCTGCGCCGCCGCTGCACCTGGAGCTCGATGATCCCGTTCTGCGTGAAGGCGATCGTCGAAGTGCCCAAGCCGGCCGAGCCGCATCACTACCGCTTCTGGGCCCCGGCGGTTGCGCTGCCGGAGGTGCAGCAGGCGTTCGGCATCGCCACCTTCGGCTGGTGGGGCATGACCGAGACGATCACGCATGGCATCACGGGCGACCCGACCCTGCAAGACCCGCGCATGGGCATCGGCCGCCCGTCGCCTGGCTACGACATCGCGATCCGCCGGCCCGACGGCACGCCGGCACAACCGGGCGAACGCGGCGCGCTTTTCATCCGCGGCGTGCGCGGCGTCAGCCTCTTCAAGGAGTACTTCAACAACGCCGAGGCCAACGCCAAGGCCTTCGACGCCGACGGCTGGTTCGCCACCGGCGACATGATCCGCATCGACGAGGACGGCAACCTCTACTTCAGCGACCGCGACAAGGACATGCTGAAGGTGGGCGGCGAGAACGTCGCCGCCAGCGAGGTGGAGGCGGTGATCCTGGAGACCGGCTGGGTGCGCGAGTGCGCGGTGGTGGCGCAGAAGCACCCCATGCTCGACCAGGTGCCCGCCGCCTTCGTGCGCGCGGCCGACGGTGCGCCGCCCGACCTGCCCGAACGCCTGCTGGAGGTCTGCCGCGCCAAGCTCGCAGACTTCAAGGTGCCGCGGCACATCGAGCTCGTCGAGGACTTCCCGCGCTCGACGCTGGAGAAGATCGCGAAGAACGTGCTGCGCGAGCGGCTGCCGGCCATCACCAAGTAGCGAGCTTGGCGCGAGGGCAACTTCGAGCATCATCCGGCCGCACAGGTGCCAACTCTGCTGCTGCAGTGGCGGCGGGTCCGGGCGCTTTGCGTTCACGTCGAACAAGGAAGTCGAAGTCATGCAGGCCGTCTACTACGAACAGGTGGGTGCCGCCGCCGAGGTGCTGCGACTGGGCGAGCTGCCCGATCCAGCGCCCGCTGCTGGCGAGGTGCGAGTGCGCGTGCAATGGTCGGGCGTGAACCCGTCGGACGTGAAGACGCGCGGCGGGGTGCGCAGCAAGACGCTGCCCTTTCCGCGCATCGTCCCGCACAGCGACGGCATGGGGGTGATCGACCGCATCGGCGAGGGCGTCGACGCGCGCCGCATCGGTGAGCGCGTTTGGCTGTGGAACGCCGCCTGGGGCCGGCCCTTCGGCACCGCGGCCGAGTTCATCTGCCTGCCGGCGCGGCAGGCGGTGCCGTTGCCCGAGGGTGTACCCGACGAGGCCGGCGCCTGCATGGGCATCCCGGGCCTCACGGCCATGCACGCGGTGCTGATGGATGGCGGCGTGGCCGGCAAGACCGTGCTCGTGGCGGGCGGCGCCGGTGCGGTGAGCCACTACGCGCTGCAGATGGCCAGCCGCATGGGCGTGGGAAAGCTCATCACCACGGTCAGCGGCGAGGCCAAGGCCGAGATCGCGCGTGCCGCCGGTGCCGACGTGGTGATCAACTACAAGACCGAGCCCGTGGCTGAGCGCCTGAAAGAGGTCACTGGCGGCCGCGGCGTCGACCGCGTCATCGAGCTGGACCTCGCGGTGAATGCCGCGCTCGACCTGGAGGTGCTGCGCACCGGCGGCGAGGTGGTGGCCTACGGTAGCAGCCCGCTGCCGCTGAACCTGCCCTTCCCGGTGCTGCTGGCCAAGAACGTGCAGATGAAGTTCTTCATCGTCTACCACCTCGAAGACGCCGACCGCGCCCGTGCCACCGCGGCGCTGCTGCGGATGCTGGCGCGCGGCGAGTTGCAGCACAACATCGCGCTCAGGCTGCCGCTCTCGAAGGCCGTCGAAGCGCACGAGGTGGTGGAACAGGGGCGCGCCGTGGGCAACGTGGTGCTTCAGGTGGAGGGCGGCGGGGCCACGTGATGAAGCCGGAGCTGGGACGATCGCGATCTGCCCCGTGCATTGATGATCTCGGGGGTTGCCTCGTCACGCCGCCGCCCGCACCATCGCCGCCTCGCGCCATGCCCACGGTGCTGCATCACGACCCCGGGGTCCGGCGAGCCCATTGAAGGAACCGCAACATGCCCAAGGTGTACTTCGGCCGCAAAGGCGAACCTGGCTTCGAGCTCGAGCTGAGCAACGACCTCATCGCCGTGCGCACGCGCAGCGGCCGTTCGGTGGCGCGCTCGTCGGGGCCGGTGGCCACGCCGGCCTCGGCGCAGCTCTCTGACGGGCAGCTGGTATTGTCGTTCCCTGAGGCGGGCGTCGAGGTCTACCGCGTGCCCGTGACGCGTGGTGGCCGCTCGCTGGAGGCGCGCAAGACCGAATTGCGCGCGATGCCCGACGTGCGCTTCGCGGGCGGCGTGCTGGTGGACCCGGCGACGCGTGCCCCGGTGCTTTACACCGAGAATCTCTTCGTCAAGTTTGCGGATGCGGCCGACGCCGATGCCTGCCGCGCCGTGCTGCGCGAGCTGGGCCTGGCCATCAAGAGCGAGCCGGGCTACGCGACCAACGCCTTCTTCGTCGCGGCGCCGGAAGGCATCGGCCGCAAGGTGTTCGCCCTCGCCGAGACGCTGCTCGCGCGCGACGATGTCGAGTACTGCCACCCCGAACTGGTGCGCGAGCGGCGCAGCAAGCTCATCTTTCCGTCGCAATGGCACCTGAAGAAGACGAGCGTCGGCGGCGTCACCATCGACCAGAGCGCCAACGTCGAGGCAGCGCACGCGGTGGCACGCGGCGAGGGCATCACCATCGCCGTCATCGACGACGGCGTCGACATCGATCACGCCGAGTTCGGTGGGAGCGGCAAAGTGGTGGCGCCGCGCGACGTCGTGGCTGGCAACGACAATCCGCGCCCGCGCAGCAGCCGCGACAACCATGGCACCGCGTGCGCCGGCGTCGCCTGCGCCAACGGCAGCGTCGGTGCGAGCGGCGTGGCTCCCGGGGCGCGCCTGATGCCGATGCGCCTGGCCGCGGGCCTGGGCTCGCACGCCGAGGCGGAGGCCTTCCGCTATGCGGCCGACCAGGGCGCCGACATCATCAGCTGCAGCTGGGGCCCGCCCGACGGCGAGTGGTGGAACCCGAACGACCCGCAGCACAACGCCGTCGACCAGCCGCCGGCGCACACGCGCCTGGCCATCGAGTACGCGGCCACGCAGGGGCGCGGCGGCAAGGGTTGCGTCGTGCTCTTCGCCGCCGGCAACGGCAACGAGAGCGTCGACAACGACGGCTACGCGAGCCACCCGATGGTGCTGGCGGTGGCGGCGTGCAACGACCGGGGCCGCCGTTCCATCTACAGCGACTTCGGCAATGCCGTGTGGTGCTGCTTCCCGAGCAGTGACTTCGAGCACCCGGACGAGAACCACCCGGCACCGCTGACCACCGGCATCTGGACCACCGACCGCGCCGGCACGCAGGGCTACAACCCGGGGCGCACTCAGGACGGCGACGCGGCCGGGCTCTTCACCAACAGCTTCGGCGGCACCTCCAGCGCCTGCCCGGGCGCGGCCGGCGTGGCGGCGCTCGTGCTCTCGGTGAATCCGGCGCTGCGGCGCGAGGACGTGAAGGACATCCTGAAGCGCGCCGGCGAGCGCATCGACCCGCAAGGCGGCCAGTACACGGCGGCCGGCCGCAGCAGGTTCTACGGCTGGGGACGGGTCAATGCGAAGACCGCGGTGGACCTGGCGAAGCCGCAGCCGCGCAACGAGGTGACGGTGAGCCGCCGCTTCGACGCGCCGATTCCCGATCTGCAGACGGTGAGCTTCGCGCTCGACGTGCCTGATGCCCAGGTGGTGGATGCGGTGAGCGTGGCTGTCGACCTGGCGCACACCTTCATCGGCGACCTCGTGCTCACGGTGGAACCGCCGGCCGCCACCGGCGTGGCGCCCATCGTGCTGCACAACCGCACCGGCGGCACGCGCAACAGCCTGAAGAAGGTCTACGACAAGACGACCACGAGCAAGCTGGCCGGCTTGGCCGGCAAGGCCTGCAACGGGCGCTGGACCTTGAAGATCAAGGACGCGGCGGCGCAGGACAGCGGCACGCTGGCCACCTTTTCGGTACGCCTGGTGTTCGCGCCGGCCGGGGCGCCGGCGGCGACGCCCGCGCCGGCGCCCGTGAAGAAGGCGGCACCCCGGAAGGCGCCGGCACGCAAGGCGGCCGCGAAGAGCGAGCCGGCGCGCAAGAGCCCGGCGAAGAAGGCCGCGGCGGCGAAGCGCGCGCGCGGCTGATCGGCTGGCGGGTGCTGAAGCGCGGCCGATCGCGGCAAGCGGGTCGCGATCGGTCGATGATCGGTCGATGATCGGTCGACGGTCGACGGTCGATGGTCGGCCGAAGCCGGCCGTTGCGCTACAGCCTGCGCCTGAGCGCCTCGAAGAACAGGTCGCTCTGCATCCGCTCGCCGCGTGTCTGCTCGCCCACGCGGTGCGCAAGCGCGGGGTCCACCGGCACGAGCGGGCGGCCGGTCGACTGCGCCAGCACCTGCACGAGGCAGGCGCGCTCGAGGTAGTACAGGTCGTCGTAGGCCCAGGCGATGCGTTCGCCGCACACGACCACGCCGTGGTTGCCGAGAAAGGCCACGTCGGCCCCCGCCATCGCCCTGGCGATGCGCTCGCCCTCCGCGGCGTCGAGGGCCAGGCCGTTGTAGCGGGCGTCGACGCCCACGCGGCCGGCAAAGCGCATCGCGTTCTGGCTCAGGTTCACGTCCAGCGCGCGGTCGCTGGTGAGCGTGAGCGCGGTCGCGTAGGGCATGTGCGTGTGCAGCACCACGGCCTTGCCGGCAATGCGGTGGATGGCGGCGTGGATGAACATCGCCGTCGGCTCCACCTCGTGCCGGCCGGCCAGGCGCTTGCCGGCCGCGTCGACGAGCACGATGTCGTCGGCCTGCACCTCGGCCCACATGAGGCCACGCGGGTTGAGCAGGAAGCGGCCGCTGCCGTCGGGCAACTCGGCGCTGAAATGGTTGCACACGCCCTCGGCCAGGCCGTGGTGGGCGGCGGCGCGCAGGGCCAGCGCGAGGTCGGCACGGAGGGCGCGGACCTTGGGGTTGTCGAAATCGAGCATGGCGCGATGGTGCCTCAGATCAGAGCCCGAACCGCGCGGGCAGGAACGGCGCCGCGTCGATCGGCGGCGCCTGCCCGGTCACTGCTGCGGCCAGCAGCTCGCCGGAGGCGGCCCCGGTGGTCCAGCCGATCTGGCCGTGGCCGGTGTTCAGGTACAGGCCCGGCACGCGCGTACCGCCAATGAGCGGCTTGCCGTCGGCGCACATCGGACGCAGGGCGGTCCAGTCCTGCCGTGCTGCGCGCCCGGCGTGCGCGGCCATCTCCGGGTAGATCCGCGCCAGCGCTTGCTGCAGATTGCCGATGCGTCGGGCATCGATGCGCCGGTCTTCGCCGCAGAACTCGGCCGTGCCCGCCACCCGCAGGCGCCCGCCGACGACCGGCACGACGGCGATGTGCAGGTCGTTGTCGATGAGGGGCGTGCACGGGCGCTGCCCCAAGGCGGGCAACGGCAGCGTGATCGAGTAGCCCTTGGCCGGCCGCACCGGCAGGCGCAGACCGAGCGGCGCCGCCAGAGCCACGCTCCACCAGGCGGCGGCCAGCACCACCGCGTCGAAGGGCTCCCAGCCGCCTTCGGCCAGGCGCAGCCCGCGCACGGCGCCGCCTGCGGTGTGCAGCGCCGACACGGCGGTGCCCCAGCGGAAGGCGACCCCCCGCGCCTCGAGCCGGGCCGCGAGCGCCAGGCAGAAGCGATAAGCGTCGCCCGACTCGTCGGTGGTGTGGTGCAGGCCGCCGGCCAGCTGCCCGGCGATCGGCGCGAGTGCCGGTTCCTGTGCCACCACTTCGTCCCGCGACAGCGCGCGCGATGACACGCCGTGCTCCTGCAGCCAGCGTGCGTGTTGCTGCCCCCGGGCGAGCGCGGCCGCCTCGCGGTAGATTGCCAGCGAGCCGAGTTGGGCCGCGCCATATTCGACCCCCTCGTCGCGCAGCCGCTGCATCAACTGAACGCTGCGCAGCGCCAGGCTGACGTTGGCCAGCGTGTGTGCGCGGTGCCGCTTGGTCGCCGACTCGCGCACGAAGCGCGCGCCCCAGCCCAGCAGCGAGGGCAGGGCACGCAGGCGCAGCAGCACCGGCGAGCGCTCGTTGCCCAGGTTGGTGAGCAGGAAGCGCAGGATGCCCGGCGAGTTCCAGGGGTCCACGGCACTGGGGTGCAGCAGCGCGCCGTTGGCGAAGCTCGTCTCCAGGCCGGGGCCGGCACGGTGTTCGAACACGGTGATGTGGCCTTCACCGGCCTCCAGCAGCCCGCGCGCTGCGCACAGGCCTGCCAGCCCGGCGCCGACGATGGCGATCTTCATGGCGCTGGATTGTCGCGGCAGGGGTGCATGGGGGGCTTGCAGGACGTGCGGGAAATACGGGAAGTGCGGGGGCATCCTCAGGACCACGCCTGCACCCCCGCGCTCACCGCGGCCGCCGTCGCCAGGCTGGCCACGAGGGGCAGTGCGACCCGGCCCGCGAACGCGGCGCCGCCGGTGGCGGCCGCGACACCCAGGCGCATGACGGTGTTGGTGGCCACGGCCACGACAAGGCCCCAGCGAAGTGCCGCGGCGGGCAACGTGCCGGCTTCGACAAGCGCGGCCAGCGCCGCGATGGCGGCGTGCGCATCGGCCAGTGCCGCCAGGGCGGCACCGGGCAGGGCGGCGCCCGCGCCCATCGATCGCGTGATCGCCGCCACCGCGGCCGAGATGCCCAGCAGCAGTGCCGCCAGCACGAGCGCTTCGCGAAGGCGCAGCGGGCCTTGCGCGGCGCGGCGGGCGGGTGGCTCCGGCCGCGCCGGCTCGCCGCGCATCGGCCACCAGGCCGTGGCTGCGGCCACCACGGTGCCGGCCAGCGCAGCCGCCACGATGAGCGAGACAGCCGAAGGTGCGAGCGTGCCGGCCACGACGATGGCCAGGACCCAGGTGGCCGCCCCGGACATGCCGGCGCCGGCGGCGCAGGCGCGCGCGTGTTCCGGCTCGCTGCGCGAGCGCCGGCCCATGGTGGCCACCGTGGCCGTGCTGGAGACGAAGCCCGACAGGAAGCCCACCAGGAGCAGGCCGCCGCGCGCGCCCAGCAGCCGCAGCGCCACGTGCGCCACCGCCTGCAGCACGAGAATGAGCACGACAAGAATGGCCACCGGCCGCAGCGCGATGCCGCCGAGGGCGGCGATGGGCGCCTCGGGCACCAGCGGCAGCGCGATCAGCGCCAGCGCCGCCAGCAGCAAGCCATCGTGCAGTTCGGGCTGCGTGAGCCAGCGCGTCGCGAAGCGGTGCAGCCTCTCACGGGCGGCGAGCAGCGCGGCCAGCGCCACTCCGCTCGCCGCACCCAACGCCGGCGAGCGCACGGCGACGACGCCGACGAGGTACATGGCGAAGAGGGCGATCTCCGTCGTCAGGCCGGGGTCCACGTCGGGCGCCGGCCCGCCGCGCTGGCTTCTGGCATAGGCGAGGGCCGCGAGGACGCCCACGAGCAGCGCCCCGGCGACCACGAGCCCTGGCAGGCCGGTCCATTGCGCGATGCCGCCCGCGCAGGCCACGACGGCGAAGGTGCGCAGGCCGGCGGCCTCGCGGCGCGGTCCGTGGCCCTTGCGGCGTTCGCGCTCGACTCCGACCAGGAGGCCGCAGCCCAAGGCGACGACCAGACCCAGCGTTTCGGGTGAGAGCGGTTGCATGGCCCGGCCATTGTCGGCCGCCAACCACCATGACCGCCTCGCATGCGCGGCAAGGCCGAAGGATTGACGCGGCGCAACGGCGGCAACGCGTTCCGCCGGCATCCTGATGGCCGTGCTCAGAGCGCGGGCCGGTGAGCACAGGCTGCGAGGGCGGCCCGCATCAATGGATCGAGAACCACGACATGAACGCCGTCAAGCCCGAATCCCTGGCCTTGCAACGCCTCTATCTCTGGGAGAAGACCGCGCCTGGACGTGTCGCGCTGACGCAGCCGATGGGTGGAGGCGTCGTGCAGGACTTCACCTGGGCCCAGGTGGCCGAGCAGGTGCGCCGCATGGCCGCACACCTGCAGTCCCAGGGCTGGGAGCCGGGCTCGAAGGTGGCCATCCTGTCCAAGAATTGCGCCTGGTGGCTGATGAGCGACCTCGCCATCTGGATGGCCGGCCACGTCTCCGTGCCGCTCTATCCGACCCTGGCGGCCGACACCGTCAGGCAGATCCTCACCCACAGCGAGGCGCGAGCCTGCTTCGTCGGCAAGCTCGACGGATGGGAAGGCATGAAGCCCGGTGTGCCTGCGGATCTGCCTTGCATCAGCTACCCGCTCTCGCCGCCGGACGCGATCAAGGGCTATGAAGGGTGGGACGAAATCTGCGCGCGCAATCCGCCGTTGAAGGGCGCGCCCGTTCGTCCGGCCGAAGACCTGGCGACGCTGATCTACACCTCGGGCACGACGGGCAAGCCCAAGGGCGTGATGCACAGCTTCGGCAACTTCGCGTGGGCGCTGGACCGCGGCCTGGCGCGCATCCCGATGACGGCCGAGGACCGCATGTTGTCGTACCTGCCGCTGGCGCACGTGGTCGAGCGCGTGCTCGTCGAGCATGGCTGGCTCGCCACCGGCATGCGCATCTACTTCGCCGAGTCGCTCGACACCTTCACCGCCGACCTGCAGCGGGCGCGGCCGACGATCTTCTTCTCGGTGCCGCGGCTGTGGGTCAAGTTCCAGCATGGCGTTCATCACAAGATGCCGGCCGCCAAGCTCGAGCGGCTGCTGTCGATCCCGCTCATCGGTGGGCTGGTGCGGCGCAAGGTGCTCAAGGCGCTGGGCCTGGACCAATGCCGGTTCGCTGCCGGCGGCGCGGCGCCGATGCCCGTGGCCCTGCTGGCCTGGTACCGCCGGCTCGGGCTGCCGATCAACGAGGGCTACGGCATGACCGAGAACCTCGCCGTCTCGCACCTGACGCTGCCGGGCCACAACCAGGAAGGCACGGTGGGGCCGGCCTACGACGGCGTCGAGGTGCGCATCGACGCACAGTCCGGTGAGATCCAGATGCGCAGTGCGGCGGTGATGCTCGGCTACTACAAGGAACCCGACCTGACCCGGGCCGCGTTCACCGATGACGGCTGGCTGCGCACCGGCGACAAGGGGCAGATCGACGCCCAGGGCAACCTGCGCATCACCGGCCGCGTCAAGGACCTGTTCAAGACGAGCAAGGGCAAGTACGTGGCGCCGGCGCCGATCGAGGACAAGCTCGTCATGCACGATGCGGTGGAGGCCTGCGTGGTGACCGGGGCCAACCTGGGCCAGCCGCTGGGCATGGTGATGCTCAATGCCGAGGCCGTGACGCTGGTGGGCGATGCCAGCGCACGCGGTGCGCTCGAAGCGTCGCTGGCCCAGCACCTGCAGGAAGTCAATGCGACGCTCGACCCGCACGAGCAGCTCGCCTGCCTCGTCGTGGCGACCACCGCCTGGACGGTGGACAACGACATCATCACGCCCACCTTCAAGGTCAAGCGCAACCGCATCGAGGACATCTACGCCGGGCAGTACGAGGCCTGGGAGTCCTCGGGGCGCCGGGTGATCTGGCTGCCGAAGTGACGATGCCGCGGAGCCCGGCAGTCGCGGGTCGGCAAGGACAAAGGGAAAAGGCAAAGGGGTTGGCGACTCACATCGCCAACCCCTTGATTCCTCTGGCTCCCCGACCTGGGCTCGAACCAGGGACCTACGGATTAACAGTCCGGCGCTCTACCGACTGAGCTATCGGGGAATGTAGCCTCACATTCTAGCCTGAGTCCGAAGCATGGCCTGCGCCGGAGCTGCGCCTTGCGAAGGCTGCTGATCCCGCTCATGTCTGGGGGCGTGGCCGCGCTCAGGACGCGACTTGCAGCGACAGCCTCCAGGTGCGCGGCGCCAGCGGATACAGGTAGGCATGCCCGAACTGGTAGGGCGCCTCCTGCCAGGCACGACGGGCGGTCGCGTTGTCGACGCCCGCGCGCCACACGATGCGGTAGGCCCCCGCGGCGTGCGCGTAGCGCGCCGCCAGGTCGATGCGCGTCCAGCCCGGCGTGGCCACGCTGTTGTCGGGCAGCACGATCCGTCTGCCCTCGTGCGTGACGAAGCCGATCCAGGCGAGGCCGGGCAGGGCCCGCACGTTGTAGGCGGCCTGCGCCTTCAGGCTGCGTGCCGGCACGTTGGTTGGCTTGAGGCCGTTGAGCGCCGGGTCAGCAGAGCCCTCGCGGCGCGCGCGCAGCAGCATCGTGCTGCCGCGCAGCGACAACGCGCCGGCGCGCCACTCCGCCTCGGCCTCGACGCCGTGGTGGCGCGCACTGCCGTCGGTGCGGCGCGTGCACGGGTCGAGGTCTGTGCAGTCGCCGGCCGCGGGCGCACCGTCGTCGGCATGGAAGTCGTTCTTGGCCGGGCGGCGGATGTCGAAGAGCGCCACCCGCCAGTCGATGGCGCCGCTCGCCCGCTTCAAGCCGAGCTCGACCTGGCGGCTCGTCAGCGTCGGCAGCGGCTGGCCGGTGTTGGTGTAGTAGCTGCGGTTGGGCACGACCTCGGACTCGATGCCCTGGCCGGCGCTGGCGTAGAACTGCAGGCGCTCGGCCAGCGTGTGCACAAGCGCGAGCCAAGGCGTCGTGAACGACTGGCGGTAGCGCGTGGCCCGCGTGCCATCGGTGAGCACGCTGTCGCGCTGCAACCGCGTCGCGCGCAGGCCGGCCCAGGCGCTCAGGCTCGGCGTGAGCGTGATCGCATCCTGCAGGTGCCATTCGACGCTGCGCTCGTCGCGCTGGGTGTTGCCGTCGAAGAGCGTCGGGTCGGCTGGCACCACGGCGTTGCCATCGATCGTGCCGGTGCCGACGAAGTTGAAGGCCTGGCCGCCGTTGCGGGCACGGTAGCGCGTGAAGAGGACGCCCCCGTTGAACTGGTGCTTCATGCCGGCGAGCACGGCCTGACCCTTGAGCGCGAGGTCCAGTGCATCGCTGGTGCGGCGCTCGCCGTCGCTGCGGAAGTCGTAGAAGTCGAAGCTGCCGTCCGAGCAGTAGCGGTCGAACGCACCTTCGGCGCTGCAGCCGTACGGAAAGGCGATGCGGTCGTCGCTGGCGAGGCGCTGGCGCATGCCGTGCACGACGAGGTCGAGCTGCCGTTCGGCGCCGTCGAGCAGCGTGTGCGTCAGCCGCAGCGAGCCGGTGCGGCCGGCCAGCACCACCGGCAGGCTCCAGGTCTGGTTGTTGAGGTTGAGCCGCGGGTCGATGGCGCTGGCGTCGGGGAGCCGCGAGCCGAGCAGGCTGAAGCCGGGCGTGCTCGGCTGGCTCTGGCGGCTGAGCTCGACTTCCGCTTCGGCGAGGGTGCGCGGGCCGGGGCGCGCATCGAAGGCGGTGGCCACCAACCAGCGGTCTCCGCGGCTGGCCCGCGTCTGCGGGTCCAGGCGCGTGGCGCTGGCGTTGACGCGCCAGCCCAGCGTTTCGCTGCGGTCGCCGAGGTCGGCCGTGGCCTCGAGTGTGCCGTCTTCGGTCCAGGCCAAGCCAGCGCTGCGGATGTGCTCCCGTGGCCGCTTCACCTCCAGGTTGAGCAGGCCGCCGGGCGAGCTGGTGCCGGCCTGCAGGCCGCTCGTGCCCTTGAGCACTTCGAGGCGCTGCTTGTTCGACGCGCCGATCACCGTCTCCGCGTTGATCGGCAGGCCGTCACGCCGGTAGTTGAAGCGGTTGTCGAGGATGAAGCCGCGCACCGCCACCTGGTTCCAGTAGCCTGGTGCGTTGTAGGCGTCCGTGAAGCCGGCGTCCAGGCGCGTGATGTCGCCGAAGCTGGAGATGCCGGCGTCCTGAAGCTGGCGCTGGTCGATGACGGTGGCCGAGAGCGGCGCGCGCGACATGGGGATGTCGCCGAAGCCCGCCACACTCGGCGCCACCGAGGCGGCGGTGCCGGTGACGGTGATGCGCGGCACGTCCAGGGGTTGTGCAGGCGCCGTCGTGCTGGCCAGGGCCAGCACCAGCGCACAGGCCGAAGTCAGGGTCGCGGAAGGGATCGTGTGATGCATCGTCGTCCAGGCAGTGGACGCGAGGTCGGCTGCTTGGACGGGAGCAACGGCAAGTGGCTTCGTTCCGGCATGCTTCCCTGCGCGAGGATTACCTCAGTCAGGTTCAAAGGGACTTTCTCAGTCGGCGGTTCCGTGGTGGGAACCGCCAACACCCCTAGCGAGTGACCGCATGCGCTGCGGTCGAGCGGCATCTTACGCGATGCGTGCGGAAGACGAACCCGGCGTCAGTCGAACACCGGCGACTCCACGCCGAGCACCTTGTGCAGCTTCGGGCTCGTGGTCGTGTACTGCAGCAGCACGCGCTTGTCGGGGAAGACGATCGGCGAGGCGCCGAACGCGGCCAGCGCCGCCTCGTGGAAGCCCGAGAGGATGAGCTTCTTCTTGCCCGGGTAGGTGTTGATGTCGCCTACCGCGAAGATGCCCGGCACGTTGGTCTGGAACTTCTCGGTGTCGACGACGATCTGCTTGCGTTCCAGGCCGAGGCCCCACTCCGCGATGGGGCCGAGCTTGGGGCTCAAACCGAAGAAGACGAGCAGCATGTCCAGCGGCATCAGCCGCGTCACGCCGTCGCCCCCGGTCAACTTCACGGCGCTGAGGCGGCCTTCGGTTTCCTCGAAACCCGTGATCTGGCCGACCACGAACTGCATCTCCAGCGCCTCGCACAGCTCGCGCATCTTGGCCACGCTGGCCGGCGCGGCACGGAAGCCGTCACGCCGGTGCACGAGGATCACGCTCTCGGCCTTGTTCGGGCCTTCCTGCACGAAGTTGAGCGCCCAGTCGAGCGCCGAGTCGCCGCCGCCGACGATGACGAGGTTCTTGCCCGCGAACTGCGCCGGGTTGCGCACGCGGTAGAAGAGCTGCGTGTCGGCGAACTTCTCGAGCCCCTCGACCTTGAGCAGGCGCGGCTGGAACGAGCCGACGCCGCCGGCAATGAACACCGTCTTGGTGAGAAAGCGCGTGCCTTTGCTCGTCTGGACGAAGAAGCGGCCGCCTTCGTCGTTGCTCTCCTTGCGCACCACGGTCACCTCCTGGCCCAGATGAAAGATGGCGCCGAAGGGCTCGATCTGCTTGAGCAGGTTGTCGGTCAGCTCCTTGCCGGTGCACACCGGCACGGCCGGGATGTCGTAGATCGGCTTGTCGGGGTAGAGCTCGATGCACTGCCCGCCGGGGTAGGCGAGCGAGTCGATGATGTGCGCCTTGATCTCGAGCAGGCCGAGTTCGAAGACCTGGAACAGGCCGACGGGACCGGCGCCAACGATGACCGCGTCGGTCTCGATGGGGCCTTCGTGGCTGAGGGCGGTGTCGGCCACCGCATGTTCGGGATCGCGTTGCATGGTGGGGGCGCCGCAGGGGCGGCGCTGCAGGGGCGCGTGGGCGGTGAGGTCAGCGCTTCAGCTGATCGAGCTTGCTCTTCTTGTCTTTCCACTCGTCGGCGTCGGGGGGGGGCGGCTTGCGCTTGGTGATGCTCGGCCAATTCTTGGCCAGGTCGGCATTGAGCTTGACGAAGGCGAGTTGGTCGCCGGGCACGTCTTCCTCGGGCAGGATGGCGTTCACCGGGCACTCGGGGATGCAGACCGCGCAGTCGATGCACTCGTCGGGGTCGATGACGAGCATGTTCGGGCCCTCGCGGAAGCAATCGACGGGGCAGACATCGACGCAGTCGGTGTACTTGCAGCGGATGCAGGACTCGAGGACGACGTGGGTCATGGTGGCAATGCGTGGCGACGACGGGGAGGGGCTGCACCGCGCACGATGGTGGCAAGGCAGCCCCCGACGCGAGGCCGGCGGGCGGGTGCAAACCCCGTGGATTCTAAGGTGAGGGCGCCCCGATCAATGCTTGCGGCACGTCAATGGCAAGGTGATGGGCCCGTCTCCATGGTGCTGAGGGCCTCTGCGCCGTCGCGGCCGATCGGGCTGAAGCCCCACGGGGCGTCGTCAGCAGGCCATGGCGCGAGCACATCGAGGCGACGCGCGATGCGTTGGATGCACACCCGCCCCCAGCCAAGCGCATGGCGGGTCCAGTGCGCGGTGCCCTCTCGCGACGTGATGCGCGACGTGATGCGCGACGTGATGCGCGACGTGATGCGCGACGTGATGCGCG
>JALHOU010000055.1:0-2903 GCA_022842825.1 Rubrivivax sp. | reverse complement strand
CGCGACGTGATGCGCGACGTGATGCGCGACGTGATGCGCGACGTGATGCGCGACGTGATGCGCGTCGCCATCCGCCCACCTGTCGGGCTGAGGTGCGCCCAGCACGGCTCATCGCAGGCTGTGCAAGGCGGCCTGCGGAGCGCCCTGGTGGCGCTCGGCCAGCGCGCGTTGGTAGTGCGAACTGAAGTGGCCGAGCGTGCGCTGCGCGCTCTCGATGCGCTGGTCGGCGCGCAGTTGCACCTGGTCGAAGCCGCAACGGCGCAGGAGTGGCGCCATGTCGGCCACCACGTCGCCACTGGCAACGATGGCGCCGGCGTAGCGCACGCGCCCGCGCAGCAGCACCGCCTGCGAGTAGGCGCGGCCGTCGGTCCATTTGGGGAACTGCAGCACCACCGTGTCGTGGCGGCGGATCTCCTCGGCGAGCGCGAGCACGTCGTCGGTGTTGTTCAGCAGCAGGGCGTTGGCGGGCAGTGCCTGGGCGGCGGGGATGAAGTCCATCGGCGAGCCTCCGTAGGGCAGGGCGTTTGGCATGGCGGGCTCAGGCGGTGGCCTCGACACGGGCGGTGGCGGCGGCCCCGACGCGGGCCGTGGCGCGACGCACGGCATCGGCGGCGGCGCGGAAGGGGGCGATGCCCAGCCGCCGCGCGGTGTGCACGAAGCGCTCGTCGCCAGCGCGCTCGCGCAGGTAGGTGTCGATGACCGCCTCGAGCACGTCGGGCACCTCGTCGGCCGCGAAGGAGGGGCCGATCACCTTGCCGGGCACGGCCGCACCGCCGCGGTCGCCGCCGTCGCTGCCGCCCAGCGTGACCTGGTACCACTCGGCACCGTCCTTGTCGACACCGAGGATGCCGATGTGGCCGGCGTGGTGGTGGCCGCAGCTGTTGATGCAGCCGCTGATGTTGAGCGCGATGTCGCCGATGTCGTGCTGCAGGTCGAGATCGTCGAAGCGCTCGGCAAGCGCGGCGGCGATCGGGATCGAGCGTGCATTGGCCAGCGCACAGAGGTCGCCGCCGGGGCAGGCGATCATGTCGGTGATGAGGCCGATGTTCGGTGTCGCGAAGCCGGCTTCGCGCGCGGCAGCCCACAACGCGGGCAGCGCGGCCTCGCGCACCCAGGGCAGGACCAGGTTCTGCTCGTGCGTGACGCGCGCCTCGCCGTGACTGAAGCGCTCGGCCAGGGCGGCGGCGCGGTCGAGTTGCGCGGCCGTGGCGTCGCCCGGCGGCTGGCCGGCGCGCTTGAGCGAAAGCGTCACGGCGCGATGGCCGGGCAGGCGGTGCGCATGCACGTTGCGCTCCAGCCAGCGCTGGAAAGCGGGGGGAAGGTCCGTGGCGCCGAGCCGGCTGGCACCTGCGGCCTCGTGATCCGTGCAGACGGGGTCGACGAAGCTGGCGGCCACGCGCGCCAGCTCGGCTGCCGGAATCGGCAGTGTCGACGGGTCGGCCAGCAGCGCGCCGAACTCGTTGTGCACGGCCTTCACGAAACGCTCACCCTCGGCCTTCACGAGGATCTTGATGCGCGCCTTGTAGGCGTTGTCGCGGCGGCCATAGAGGTTGTAGACGCGCACGACCGCCTCGATGAAGACGAGGATCTGCGCCCAGGGCACGAACTCGGCGATCGGCGTGGCGACGATCGGCGTACGCCCCATGCCACCGCCGACGGCGACGCCGAAGCCCACTTCGCCTTGCGCGTTCTTGCGCAGCGTCAGGCCGATGTCGTGCCAGGCGGTCGCGGCACGGTCTTCGCGGGCGCCGTGGATGGCGATCTTGAACTTTCGCGGCAGGAAGGCGAACTCGGGATGCAGCGTGCTCCACTGGCGCAGGATCTCGCAGTACGGGCGCGGATCGACCACCTCGTCGGGGGCGATGCCGGCGAGGGCGTCCGTGGTGATGTTGCGGATGCAGTTGCCGCTGGTCTGGATGCCGTGCATGTCGACCTCGGCGAGCAGGTCCATCACGTCGGCGCTGCGCTCGAGCGGGATCCAGTTGAACTGGATGTTCTGGCGCGTGCTGAAGTGACCGAAACCGCCGCGCTCGCCGGCCTGGCCGGCGTCCTGCAGGTCGAACTCGCGCGCGATGCGGGCCAGGGCGCGCAGCTGGCGCGACGAGATCTCGCCGTAGGGGATGGCCACGCGCAGCATCGGCGCGTGCCGTTGCACGTACCAGCCGTTCTGCAGCCGCAACGGACGGAAGTCGTCGGACGACAGCTCGCCGGCAAGGTGCCGCCCGAGCTGGTCGCGGTACTGTGCGGCGCGGTGGCGCACCTGGCGGCGGTCGAAGGCGGTGTAGCGGTACATGGCGGGTACGCGAGGTCTCGCGGTACGGGCGGTGGATGCCGAGTTGCCGGTGGCAACGTCAGGGCCCGTGATCGGGAGCGCTCTCTTGATCAGAGTGACAGGGCGGCACTCTAGGAATCGTCATTCATTTCTGGAACGACTTTCTCGCACTACCTTTATTCTTCGTGGTGATTAACTCAAGGACCTACCTGCGCCGGCGGCCTAGAATCTTGGGGTGAACGAGAGCACTACCAAAGACCTGTCGCGTCGGACGGCGCTGATCGGCGTCCTGGGCGCAGCGCTTGCGGCCTGCCAGACACCTCCGGCCGCGCCGGCCCCTCCGCCCCTCGAGCCCCCGCCGGCGCCCCAGCGGCCCGCCTCGCCGCCGGCGGCGCCCGTCAGCGAAGCCGCACCTGCGGCTCCCGCGCCCGCCGCGCCTAGCCTGCCGGGCGGCCCCCCCCCCCCCCCCTGGGGTGGGGGGGGGGGGGGGGGGGGCCCCCGGGGGGGCCGGGGGGGGCGGGGGTTGGGGGGGGGGCGGGGGGCCTGGGGGGGGGGGGGGGGCAGGGTTCTGCGGGTGCTGACAGTGTGGTGTCCACTGATGCCGGCGGTACCGGTGGGTCTGGTGGGGCTG
>JALHOU010000054.1 GCA_022842825.1 Rubrivivax sp. | reverse complement strand
GGCGGCCGGCAGGGCACCCGCGGCGGCGGACGGCGGCGCCGTCGGCTCAAGCGGCGAAATGATCGAATCCACGCCAGCCCGACTCCACGGCGCGGCCCGCCGCATCCACCACCCGCAACCCGGCGGCGGCATTGATGGCCCCGAAGCGCGTCACCGGCACGCCGACCAGCCGCGCCGCGGCCTCCACCGCGCTGCGCGACGAGGCCGGCGCGGTGAACAGCAGCTCGTAGTCGTCACCCCCGGCGAGCACGCACAGGCGCTGCAGCGCCATGCTCTGCGCCGCCAGCACGGTGCTGCGCGGCAGCGCGTCGGCGTCGATGACGGCGCCGACGTTGGAGGAGGCCAGAAGGTGGCCGAGGTCGCCAACGAGGCCGTCGCTGAGGTCGATGGCGCTCGTGGCCAGCCCGCGCAGCGCGCGCCCAAGCGCGACGCGCGGCTGCGGGCGCTCCATCGCCTCCCGCACCGTCTCGAACTCGGTCGCGCCAAGTGCCACCGCGCCGCGGAAAACTTCCAGCGCCATCCGCGCGTCGCCCAGCCGCCCGCTCACCCACAGGTCGTCGCCGGCACGCGCGCCGCTGCGCAAGAGCGCCTGCCCGCGCGGCACCTGGCCGAAGGCGGTGATGCAGATGTTGAGCGGCCCCGCCGTGGTGTCGCCGCCGACGAGCTCGACGCCGTGCGCCTCGGCCAGCGCGAACAGACCCTCGGCAAACGGCGCCAGGAACGCCTCGTCGGCGCGCGGCAGCGCCAGCGCCAGCGTGAAGGCGATCGGCTCGGCGCCGCAGGCGGCCAGGTCCGAGAGATTGACCGCCAGCGCCTTGTGCCCCAGCCGGGCCGGCGCCACCGTCGAGAGGAAGTGGCGGCCCTCCACCAGCATGTCGGTCGTCACGGCGAGCTGCATGCCCTCGGCCGGCACGACGAGCGCGCAGTCGTCGCCGACGCCCAGCGCCACGCCGCGCGCCCCGGGGCGGACGGCGCGCTTGAAGTAGCGCGCGATGAGTTCGAACTCGCCCATGCGGTTGGCGCGGCCTCTCAGCCGAGGCCCTGGTCGCGCAGCAGGTTGGCCAGTTCCACCGCCGAGCGCACGTTCATCTTGTCGAACACGCGGGCGCGGTGCACCTCGACCGTGCGCACGCTGATCTGCAACTCGTCGGCGATCAGCTTGTTCGGCCGCCCTTCGATGATCAGGCGCATGACCTCGCGCTCACGCTCGGTGAGCTCGGCGAGCGCCCCCGCAGCGGCCTCGCGCAAGGCGCGCGCCTGCAGGGCCGCGGCGCTCTGCGCCAGTGCCAACTCGACGCGGTCGACGAGCGCGTTGTTGGAGAAGGGCTTCTCGACGAAGTCGAAGGCACCGCGCTTGACCGCCGCCACCGCCGTGGGCACGTCGCCGTGGCCGGTGAGGAAGATGACGGGCAGCTCGGCAACGAGGCCGGCCCCGACCAGGCGCTCGAAGAGGGCGAGCCCGCTCGTGCCCGGCATGCGCACATCGAGCAGCATGCAGCCGGGCGCGCGCGGCCAGGGCGCGCCCTGCGCATCCAGCCAGGCGACGAAGGCGTCGGCACTCGCGAATCCTTCGGAGAGCAGGCGGCGAGAGCGCAGCAGCCACGCCAGCGCGTCGCGCACGACATCCTCGTCGTCGACGATGTAGACGACGGGAATGCCGGCGCCGGCGGCGCGCGGTGGGAATCCTGCGGCAGTGGGGGCCAAGACTTGGGCGTGGGCGGCCGCAGCCGCCCGGTGCAACGATCAAACGGCAGGCCTGCGAGTGTCGCCGGTTTCGCGGCCACGTTCAGCCCCTGGTTCTCCCTCGTTGCCCCGGCACTGCCGGGCGGCGGCGGCGGCACGCGAATTCATGAAGCCGGCGCCTTCTCGGGCTGCGTGCCGGATCTGGCCGCCGGCAGCGTGAAGCGGAAGGTGGTGCCGCGGCCGCCTGCGCCCGCCGAGAACTCGAGTGCGCCGCCGTGCTGCTCAACGACGGTGCGGCACAGGCTCAGGCCCAGCCCCATGCCCTCGACGCGTGTCGTGAAGAAGGGATTGAACAGGCGCGCCGCCACATCGGGGGCGATGCCCGGGCCACCGTCGCCCACTTCGAGGCGCACACGCGCGCCATCCTCCGTCGGCCGCGCCGCGATGACGAGCCGGCGCTCGGCCACCGGTGTCCCGGTCTCCATGGCCTGGATGCCATTGCGAGCCAGGTTGAGCAGCACCTGCTCGAGCAGGGTCCGGTCGCACACGACGCGGGGCATGCGCGCCGGCGGCCGCGGCAGGTCGAGCTCGACCTGAACCGCGCACTTGCGTGCCTGCAGGCGCACCAGCGGCAGCACGGCCTCCAGCAGCAGATCGACGGCGATCGTCTCGCGCTGCTGCTCGCGCCGGCGCACGAAGTCGTGCACGCTCTTGATCACGCGGCCGGCGCGCTCGGCCTGTTCGGCGATGCGCGTGAGGGCCTGCCGCAGCAAGGATAGGACGCCGTCGGCGTCTGCCGCTGGGCCCTTGCTTCCCTCGGCGTGATCGCGCCGTGCGTCGAGCAGGTTCAAGGAGCCCGTGGAGTAGCTGGCGATGGCCGCCAGCGGCTGGTTCAGCTCGTGGCTCAGCAGAGAGGCCATCTCGCCCACCGTGGCCAGGCGGGCACTGCCCTGCAGCCGCTCTTGCTGCTGGCGCGAGAGCTCCTCGATCCGCCGCTGCGCGGTGAGGTCGAGGACGGATCCCATCCAGCCCGTCTGCCGCCCCTCGCCGTCCAGCAGCGGCGCCTCGTAGACCATGGCCGGGAAGCGCTCGCCGCTGCGGCGCACGAAAAGCGTCTCGAAGCCCTCGCGCTGCGCCTGCCGCGCCACAACGCCAGCCAGGCGCGAGTGCTGGCGCTCGGCGTACTCGGCCGCCCGCTCGGGCGGCCAGTACGGCGGCGTGGCGGGCGGCCGCACGGCGCGCAGCTCCTCGGCGCTGTAGCCCACCATCGCGCAGAAGGCCGGGTTCACGTAGGTGATGGCGCCGTCCATGTCGCGCGCGCGCAAGCCGGTGCTGAGCGAATCCTCCATCGCCTTGCGAAAGCCGAGCGCCTCGGCCAGCGCATGTTCGGCCTGCGCGCGCCGGCGCACGTCGCGCGCGAGCAGAAAGACCACCCCGAAGAGTGCGATCGACAACCCCAGCACGAGGGCGAGCGTGAGGTTGGGGATGACGCTCGGCCGCCCGGCCAGGCTGTCGGCACGCAGGCGCAGCGTCTGGCCCGGCACGTCGAGCACCTGTTCGGCCATGTGCACGCCAGCGCCGCGCCGGGCGCCGGCGCGCGCCAGCCGGGCGCCGTCGGCCTCGACGAAACTGAGCTCGTACCGCTGCAATTCGGCCGAGCGTTGCGCCGCGGCTTCAAGCAGGGCAGGCAGGGCCAGCGTCGCAACCACATAGCCGGCCTCGCGGCCGTCGCGCAGTGCGGGCACGCACAAGTCGATGACCTCCTGGCCGGTGCCTTCGAGCGTCGGCACGAAATAGCTGCGCGAGAAGGCCGGCGCCGAGACGCGCCGCGCGTCGCGGCAGGCGAGGTCCGCCTCGGCGGCCAGCTCGGGGCGGGGAATGCGCATGAACAGCGACGGGCCGAGCGGCGATTCCACCGCCCCAACCAGGCCCACACGGGCGTCGCGCCACTCGATGCGGCGCAGCTCGGGCGCCTCACGCAGCAGCCTGGCGGCCGCCGGCCGCCAGGAGGGATCGTCCGGGTCGAGCCAGGTCACGGCCTGGAGCGCGTGCGTCAGGCGAAGCAGGTCGCGGCGCACCGAGGTGACGGCTTCCGCGGCGGCGGCATCGGCCGCGTCGAGCGCGCGCCAGGCCTCGTAGCGCACCGTGAGTGCCACCAGCAGGGTCTGCGCGACGGCCAGCAGCGCCACCAGGAGCCCCCACAGCAGCGCGCGCCGCAGGCGCCGTGGACGCTGCGCCGGCGTGGCCGCGGCTGCAGCAGTGGCTGTGGTGGCACCGTCGGTAGGGGGAGGGGTGGCCGAGGCGGCCGCAGCGTCCATGATGAGGTGCGGGCTCAGGCAGCGCCGGTGTGTGCAGTATCTTTGCGGCGCTCGGCCCGCGGCTACGCAGTTTTGCGAATGGGCGCCACGCCGCGTTCACGCCCCAATCGACCACGACAATCAGCGCCCCTGCAGCACACCGCTGCGGCAAGACACAGGAGACACCGATGGCCCGCGCCGATCACACACCGCCCGCGCCCCCGTCAGGCCAGGCCACCACGGACCGCACGGCAGATCGGGCGGCCGAGCTGCGACAGGCGGCCCTGGAGTACCACGAGTTCCCGACGCCGGGCAAGCTGGCCATCGCCGCCACCAAGCAGATGACCAACCAGCGCGACCTCGCTCTGGCCTATTCGCCCGGCGTGGCCGCCGCCTGCGAGGAAATCGCTGCCGACCCGTCCACCGCCTTCCGCTACACGGCGCGCGGCAACCTGGTGGCGGTGGTCACCAACGGCACCGCGGTGCTCGGCCTGGGCGACATCGGCCCGCTGGCGGCCAAGCCGGTGATGGAAGGCAAGGCGGTGCTGTTCAAGAAGTTTGCCGGCATCGATGTCTTCGACCTCGAAGTGAACGAGAAGAACCTCGACAAGCTCGTCGACTGCATCGCCGCGCTCGAGCCCACCTTCGGCGGCATCAACCTCGAGGACATCAAGGCACCGGACTGCTTCTACGTCGAGCGCAAGCTGCGCGAGCGCATGAAGATCCCGGTCTTCCACGACGACCAACACGGCACGGCCATCGTCGTGGGGGCGGCGCTGCTGAACGCGCTCAAGGTGGTGGGCAAGAAGATCGAGGACATCAAGCTCGTCGCCTCCGGCGCCGGCGCGGCAGCGCTGGCCTGCCTGAACTTGCTGCTCAAGCTCGGCGTACAGCGCAGGAACGTCTGGGTGACCGACCTCGCCGGCGTCGTCTACCAGGGCCGCAAGGAGCTGATGGACGAGGACAAGGTGCTGTTCGCGCAAGCCACGAGCCTGCGCACGCTGGCCGAGGTCATCCCGAGCGCCGACGTCTTCCTTGGCCTCTCGGCTGCCGGCGTGCTCAAGCCCGAAATGGTGGCCAAGATGGCCGTCCGACCGGTCATCTTCGCACTGGCCAACCCGACGCCGGAGATCCTGCCCGAGCAGGTGAAGGCGGTGCGCGACGACGCCATCATGGCCACCGGGCGCAGCGACTACGCGAACCAGGTCAACAACGTTTTGTGCTTCCCGTACATCTTCCGCGGCGCCCTCGACTGCGGCGCCACCACCATCACCGATGCGATGGAGATCGCCGCCGTCGGCGCCATTGCCGAGCTCGCTCGTGCCGAGCAGAGCGACGTGGTGGCGGCGGCCTATGGCGGGCAGACGCTCGCCTTCGGCGCCGAATACCTGATCCCCAAGCCCTTCGACCCGCGGTTGATGATGAAGATTGCGCCCGCCGTGGCCGAGGCGGCCGTGGCCTCGGGCGTGGCAAGCCGGCCCATTGCCGACATGGGCGCCTACCGCGAGCGGCTGCAGGGCTTCATCTATGCCAGCGGGCAGACGATGCGGCCGATCTTTGCGGCCGCCAAGAGCGCCGCGGCGCGCCGCGTGGCCTACGCGGAGGGCGAGGACGAGCGCGTGCTGCGCGCCGTGCAGGTGGTGATTGACGAAGGGTTGGCACGGCCGACGCTCATCGGTCGGCCGTCGGTGATCGCCGCCCGCATCGACAAGTTCGGCCTGCGCCTGAAGGAGGACGTCGACTACGACGTCGTCAACGTCGAGAACGACGCGCGCTACCGCGGCTTCTGGCAGACCTACCACCAGATGACCGAGCGACGCGGTGTGACGCGCGAACTGGCCAAGATCGAAATGCGCCGCCGCCTGACGCTGATCGGCGCCATGCTGCTGCACCACGGCGACGTCGACGGCCTGCTCTGCGGCACCTGGGGCACGACGGCCAATCACCTGCACTACATCGACCAGGTGATCGGCCCGCGCGCAGGCGGAAGCCCGCGCACGGCGCAGGATGTGCGCGTTTATGCGTGCATGAACGGGCTCATGCTGCCGGGACGGCAGGTCTTCCTCGTCGACACGCACGTCAATGCCGATCCGACGCCGGAGGAGCTGTGCGAGATCACCGTCATGGCGGCCGAGGAGATGCTGCGTTTCGGCATCGAGCCCAAGGCGGCGCTGCTGTCACACTCGAACTTCGGCACCAGCGACCTGCCCAGCGCGGTGAAGATGCGACGCACGCTCGCCCTGCTTCGCGAGCAGGCGCCGTGGCTCGAGGTGGACGGCGAGATGCACGGCGACGTGGCGCTGGACGGCGCCCAGCGCCGCGCCCTCATGCCACGCACGACCCTGCAGGCCGACGCCAACCTGCTGGTGTTTCCCGACATCGACTCGGCCAACATCTCCTACAACCTGCTCAAGACGGCCGCCGGCGGCGGCATTGCCATCGGCCCGGTGTTACTGGGTGCGGCCAAGCCGGTGCATGTCCTGACACCTTCCACAACGGTGCGCCGCATCGTCAACATGACCGCGCTGACCGTCGCCGACGCCCAGGCCGGCCGGAGCTTGGGTAGCGCCGCTTAACTGGCAGGCGGCACGCGGCCCGGGTCTTGCTGACTCGTTGGTCAGTGAGCTGATCCTCTCAGATCACGGCAACTGACCTGCACTCTGCATTGTACATAACACATGTGTGCGCACACACACTTCACACGTTCTGCGCGCTTAGAGGGCTTTGCAGCTTGAGTTTCCAGGGGTCGTCAGGTACCATTGTGGTTTGACTATTCAGGGTTAACCCGTGTATTCGACCGGTATGGCCAAGGTGGGCGCGATGGCTCGCCGGGCATCGATCAAGTGGGGGCTGGCCGGTGCCGTCGTCCTCCACTTGGCGGTCGGAGCCGGAAGCCTCGGGCTCGCGGGCAATACTGCGGCGCGAGCGCCGCAGGGCTCTGAACTGCCGGCGGTCGCCCTTGGCAGCCTTCCGCCCGAGGCCCAGACGACATATCAGCTGATCCATGCCGGCGGGCCTTTCCCTTACGAGAAGGACGGCACCGTCTTTCTCAACCGCGAACGCCTGCTGCCGCCCAAGAACCGCGGCTTCTACCGCGAGTACACGGTCAAGACGCCGCGGGCGCGTAACCGGGGTGCCCGCCGAATCGTCTGCGGCGGCCCGATCAGGGCGCCGCAAGACTGCTTCTACACCTCCGACCATTACGCCAGTTTCAGTCGCATCACCGCCCCTTGATCCGCGTCATCGCGGTGTGCGCTCGTTCACTCTCTGATCCAGCCCTCCCCCCATCCATTCCACAAGGAGGAAAGCGACCATGCAGTTGCAGACCATCCGCCCCAACCTGGTCCAGGCGATCCGGGCCTACCGTGTCGCCGACCTGATGCAGGCCGCCTCGGATGCCGGCCAGCATTTTCTCTATGCCAACCTCTCCGAGGCGCAAACCAAACAGGACGTGCTGGACGGCATCGCCGCCGCCTTCACCTTTCCGGCCCACTTCGGCAAGAATCTCGACGCGCTGTACGACTGCATGACCGACCTCGTGCACAAGTCCGGCCAGCAGCCGGGCTTCGTGGTGGTGCTCGAGCAGCTGCCTGACAACCCCCGCTTCGACCGCGAGGCGCGCGAGCAACTGCTCGACGTCTTTCGCGACGCGGCCGACTTCTGGGGGGAACGACGAATACCGTTCAGGTGTTTCTATTCTTTTCGGTAGCCCGCTCCCAGGAAATCGGGTCATGGGAGCGGGCTACGGAAACGGCCCAGAGCAACGGCACCACCGCCGGAGCCAGCAACAGCAGCACCAGCATCCCTTCGCCGGCGGCCAAACCGCCGGCCAAGGTGGCGGTGCCCAAGAGCGGCGTCAATCCGAACTTCGGCATGAACATGCCGATGATGGTGAGCGCCTTCGATACCGCGGTGTGGCTGAAGGCGGCTGCCTAGGCTGAGCCTGGGCGCATCTGCGATCCGCGGGCGGCCGGCAGGCCGCCCGTTGTCGTTCAGGGTCCGGCAAGCGCGCGCGACAGGGCCACGTATTCGGCCACTGGCACTTCCTCGGCCCGCCGCTGCACATCGAAGGGGCCGTCATGGCCGCGCTCGTTGAGCCAGCGGCCGAGTGTGTGGCGCAACAGCTTGCGCCGCTGCGAGAAGGCCACGGCGACCAGCTCGCCGAGGCGAGCCGCATCGGCCAGACCGGCCCGCGCGGCGGGCAGCGGAACCATGCGCACGACGGCCGAGTCCACGCGCGGCGGCGGTTCGAAGGCCGAAGGCGGCACCGCCAGCACCGGCTCGATCTCGTAGCGCCATTGCAGCATCACGCTCAGCCGGCCATAGGCCTTGCTGCCGGGCGCGGCGGCCATGCGCTCGACCACTTCCTTCTGCAGCATGAAATGTTGGTCGCGGATGACCTGCGCGGCGGACAGAAGGTGGAAGAGGATGGGCGTGGAGATGTTGTAGGGCAGGTTGCCCACCACGCGCAGCGGTTGTCCGGCATGCGCGGCCAGGGCCGCGAAGTCCACCTTCAGCACATCGGCTTCGATCACCGTGAGGCCGGCCCGCTCGCGCAGCCGGGCCGCCAGGTCGCGGTCGAGCTCGATCACGGTGAGCGCGCCGGTGCGGGCCAGCAGCGGCGCCGTCAGCGCGCCCAGCCCCGGCCCGATCTCCAACAGGGCGTCGCCCGGCAGCGGCGCAATGCTTTCGACGATGGCCTCGACCACCGCCTTGTCGGCGAGGAAGTGCTGCCCGAAGCGCTTGCGCGGCAGGTGTCTCACTGCGGCGGATCGCGCAACTCGACGTAAGCGCGGGCGCGCAACTCCTTGGCCCAGTCGATGTAGGCCTGCTCGAACTTCTGCTCGCGAAGCACGTTGCGCGCCTGCTCGCGCATCTGCCGCAGGTCGAGCGCCACCTCGCGCCGCTCCAGCACCTGGATCAGGTGCACGCCGAAGCGCGACAGCACCGGCGGTGAGATGCCGCCCACCGCAAGCGCGTTCATCGCCGTCTCGAACTCGGGCACCATGGCTCCGGGCGTGGTCCAGCCGAGGTCGCCACCGGCGGCGGCCGAACCGTCCTCGCTGAACTGGCGCGCCAGGTCTTCGAACGAGCGCTGGCCCGACTCGATGGCGACGCGGTACTCCGCCAGCCGGCGCGTCGCCACGTCGGCGCTCAGCTGCGGCGAGGTGCGCAGCAGCAGATGCCGCGCGCGCGTCTGCATCACTGTCGAGCCGGACGCGCCGCCGCGCCGCTCGAGCAGCTTGAGGATGTGGAAGCCGGCGCCCGAGCGCAGTGGCGTGGCCGACACCTCGCCGACCTTGAAGTCCTTGACCGCTGCGCTGAAGAGATCGGGCAGTCGCGAAGCCGGCCGCAGCCCGATCTCGCCGCCGCGCTCGCGATTGCCGTCCTCGGAGATCTCGCGCGCCACGCGGTCGAACGACTCGCCTGCACGCACGCGCGCCAGCGCCGCCTCGGCCACCGCGCGCCGTGCCGACACCAGCGGCTCGGCCGCGCCTTCGGGAACGGCGACGAGGATCTGCGCGACGTTGAGCTGCGCGTCGGCAGCCGCTGCGGCACGCTGCTGCGCCAGGTGCTGCTCGATCTCCTCGTCGCTGATGCGGATGCGCGGGTAGACCTCGCGCTCGCGCAGCTTCTCGATCAGCAACTGGTCGCGCAGCGTGGCGCGGAAGCGCGTCAGGTCGGTGCCGTCGGCGCGCAGCCGCTCGCGCAGTTGCTCCATCGTGAACCGGTTCTGGGCGGCAACGCTTTGCACCGCGCGGTCAAGCTCGGCCTCGTCGACGCGCACGCCGCTCTCGCGCGCCGCCGTAATGATGACCCGCTCCTCGATCAGCGTGTCGAAGACCTGGCGGCGCAGGTCGGCCTCGGGCGGCAGCCGGAAGCCCTGGCGCGCCGCGTTGGCGCGCGCGGCCTCCATGCGCCGCCCGACCTCGCCGGCCGTGACGAGCTCCTGGTTCACGACCGCGGCGATGTAGTCGCCGGTCAGTGCAGTGGCGGTCGGCGCTGTCTGCGCAAGGGCCGCGCCGGGTCCAGCAGCCCAGGCGAGCATGCCGGCCGCCAGGCCCGCGGTCAGGCGGCGACGCGCGGCGGCCAGCTGGAATGAAGGAGGGCGATGGGTCATGGATGGGGACGACACGTGCGGGAGCGGCGGCCGCGGGCGGCTTGGCGGGGTGCGAGGTGCCCCCGCGCGCCGAGCCTCACTCCGGTGCGGCCACCGGAATCGTGCGCTCCTCGCGCAGCAACTGGTAGCCGGGGATATTGTCCTTCAAGACCCGCAGCGGATTGGAGCCGATGCGCGACAGGCCGACCAGTTCGAGTTGCACGAGCAGGCGCGTCGTCGCCTCGCTGCGGCCGGTGGACAGACGCTCGGCCACCACACGCCAGATCCAGCAGCCCGCGTCATACTCCAGGCCGAGTACCGAGTCGGTGATGCGGCTGTCCTTGAGGCTGTAGTTGACGCGGCCGACGCTGTACCAGGAGCCGCTGCAACCGCTGCCGGAAGATCGCGACCCCGCGGCGGCCGCCGGCCGTTCGAGCAGGGGCCACTGCCAGCCGAGCTCCATCTGCTCCGACAGGCCGCGTGCGAAGCGGTAGGTCGTCGCCACCGTGCGGAAGCGTCCCGGCGAATAGCGCACGCCCAGGATCGAGCGCACCGAGCGCTGGATCTCGGCGCTGTACTGCACCGCGGCGTCGAAGTTCCAGCTCGGAAGCACGTTGGTGGAGCCGAGCAGCAGCAGGTCGGAGAAGCGCTGGTCCACCGGGGCGCCGTCGGGCGTGCCGTCGGGTTGAGGCGTCACCTGCTGCGGCCGGAAGAGGTAGCGCTGCACCAGGCCCAGGCGCAGCGCCTCGCCGCCGGTGGCCTCGTCGACGAGGCGCGTGGTCACGCCAGCCGTGATCTGGTGCCCGTCGGACACGCGGTCGACGCCGGAGAAGACGTTCTCGCCGTAGATCGAGGCGAAGTTGAAGTCCTTGGCTGCGGCGTCGTAGTTCGGCAGGTGGCTCTGCACCCGCGTCGGCGTCTTCACGTACAGCAAGCGCGGCTCCAGGGTCTGGCGCAGCGCGCGGCCGAAGGCCGTCTCCGTACGCTCGAACTCCAGGCCGGCGTCGATGCTGAAGGTCGGGATCACGCGCCGCGCCCGGCCTGTGGCGTCGCTGTCGTAGGCGGCGGCGTTGAACGATGCGCGCGGCACCAGCCACATGCCCGGCTCGCGCGCGCCGTAGGCCACCGAACCCAGCACATGCACACGTTCGCCGCCCTCGCGCCCGGCACGGGCCAGATCGGCCGAGGCCAGGGCGAAGCGGTTGTACTCGGACTCCACGACCCACACCCAGGGCCCCTGGCGGCCGCCCAGGCGCGCGCCCACCTGCGGCTGACGCTCGTACGGCCCGACCACCGCCTCGTCGGTGCCCTGCAACACCTGCCATTGCGCCAGGCGCGCGTACGCGAGCCCGCCCGCCCCGCCCAGCGCCAGCGGTCGCTCGAGCGCCACGCGCGAAGGCAACAGGCGCGGCGCGATCGACAGCCCGCGGTTCGGGAAGTCCTTCCACCAGTTCGGGTCGGACACGCGGGTGAGGTCGGCGCGCGCCGTGAAGCCGAAGGGCAGGCCGCTCTCGTGCTGCCAGTGCACGGCGCCGCGTGCCGTCTCCGCGAGGCGGTCGTCGGGCAGCGCGTCGATGCGCAGTTCGCCGGCGTGGCGCGGCTCGAGGTAGCGGAACTCCGCGTCGAGCCCGAAACCGCGCCGCGTGATGACACGCGGCGCCAGCGTGGCGTCACGATTGGGCGCGATGTTCCAGTAGTACGGCACCGAGAGCTCGACGCCGCTGCGGTTGTCGATGTTCAGCGTCGGCGGCAGCCAGCCCGACTTGCGCGCCTCCGACAGCGGAAAGCTCATCGTCGGCAGGGCGACGATGGGTGTGCCCAGGAAGCGCAGCACCGCGCCTTCGGCAATGCCTTCGTTGACCTCGAGGTCCAGGTGCACGCGGTCGGCCTTCAGCACCCAGGCCGGCTCGACGCCATCCTCGCGCGGGCAGCTGGTGTAGCTGGCATTCGTCGCGCGCGAGCGGCCCGGGCCGAGGAAGTCCACGCGGTCGGCACGGCCGCCAGCACCGAGGGTCAGGAACTCGAAGGTCGGCTCGATAAAAAAGCCCTCGAAGCGTTGCACGCTCAGCTGCAGCTCGGGACCCTGGTAGCGCACGCCTTCGCGCTCGATGCGCACGTTCCCCCGGGCCAACGCGCGGTCCTCGGGCACGTCGTAGGCGATGCGGTCGGCACGGATCACGAGCCCGCCGCGACGGAACTCGACGTCGCCTTCGGCCACCGTCTCCAGCTCGGGCTGGCCGCGCAGCGTGCGCGCCTGCAGGACGATGGGCAAGGCGCGGGCGGCTTCGCCACGCGGCGCGCCCTGCAGGCGCGTGGCCGGTGTCAACGGCGCCGAGGCCGAGGGCCCCGGTGCCGAGGCGGCCCGCTCGGCGGCCGAGGGCGGTTGCGCCGCGCCCCCCGCGCCCCACGCACTCAGTGCGGCAGCCAGGGCCAGGGATGAGACTCGCATCGGGGGCATCGGGGCGGCAGGAACCGCAGGGGCCGAAGGGCCCGATTTGTAGAATGAATTATCCATGAGCACCGCCGCATCCATCGCCTGGCCCGAGGCGGCGCGGCGCGTGGCCTTCGAGCGCTGGCTCGGCGCCACGGCGCCGCGCCATGGCCTCGATCTCGACTCGCTCGCGCCGGCCAGCGCCGACGCGAGCTTCCGCCGCTACCTGCGCGTGCACGCCTCACGGGCCGACGGCGGCAGCCTCATCGTGATGGACGCGCCTCCGCCTCAAGAGGACGTGCGCCCCTTCGTCAAGGTGGCACGGCTGGCCGAAGCGGCCGGCCTGAACACGCCGCGCGTGCTCGAGTGCGACGAGGCGTCGGGCTTCCTGCTGCTCACCGACCTCGGCCACGAGCCCTACCTGGAGGCCTTGAAGACGGCGCCGGCCGGCGAGCGCGAGCGCCTGATGCGCGCCGCGCTGGCCGCGCTCGTGCGCTGGCAGGCCAGCGTTCCGGCCGGCGAGCTGCCGCGCCACGACGAGGCCCTCATCGCCGGCGAGCTTGCGCTCTTCCCCGAGTGGTGCGTGCGGCGCGAGTACGGCATCGAGTGGAGTCCGCCGCAGCAGGCCTCGTGGAAGCGCATCACGTTGCTGCTCGCCGGCAGCGCGCTTTCGCAGCCGGTGGTCGCCGTGCATGCCGACTACATGCCGCGCAACCTGATGGTGTGCGAGCCGCTGCCCGGCATCCTCGACTTCCAGGACGCGCTGGCCGGCGCGCTGAGCTACGACCTCGCTTCCCTGCTGCGCGACGCGTTCATCTCCTGGGATGAAGAGCAGGAGATCGACTGGGCCGTGCGCTACTGGGAGGCCGCGCGGCGCGCCTCACTGCCGGTGCCGGCCGACTTCGGCGAATTCTGGCGGGCGATGGAATGGATGGGCCTGCAACGCCACTTGCGCGTGATGGGCATCTTCTGCCGCCTCAAGCACCGCGACGGCAAGGCGCACTATGCGGGCGACCTGCCGCGCTTCTTCGCCTATTGCACGAAGGTCGCGCTGCGCTATGCGCCGCTCGCACCGCTGCTCGCGCTGCTCGAGCCCATGAGCGGACGCGAGGTCGCGAAGGGCTTCACCTTCTAGTGCAGCGGCTCGGGCCACCGCACACGAAGAGGGGCGCCCTGCGGCGCCCCTGGCTCATTCGTGGCTGACTTGTGTCGTGCCGCGGCCGGCGGCTCAGGGGCACGCGGCGATCACCTGCGACACTGCGGCCGTGAGCCGCTTGCCGTAGGGCACGTGCAGGAACTCGTTCGGCCCGTGCGCATTGCTCTTCGGGCCCAGCACGCCGCACACCATCATCTGCGCCTTCGGGAAGGCGGCGGCCAGCATGCTCATGAGCGGGATCGTGCCGCCCTGGCCGATGTAACCCACCGGCGCGCCGAAGTGCGCCAGCGAGGCACCGTTCAGCGCCGTCTCGAGCCAGGGCGCGAGATCGGGCGCGTTCCAGCCCGTCGCGCCCAGCGCGCCGGCGCGCCCGTCGGGGTGGAAGGTGACCTTGGCGTTGTAGGGGGCGTTGTCCTCGAGCAGCTGCTTGAGCGCCAGGCTCGCCTGGTGGCCGTCGACCAGCGGCGGCAGCCGCAGGCTGAGCTTGAAGGCCGTGAACGGGCGCAGCACGTTGCCCGCGCTCGAGAGCTCCGGAAAGCCTTCGGCGCCGGTGACGCTGAGCGTGGGCCGCCAGGTGCGGTTCAGCAGCGCCTGCACGGGGTCGGTGGTCGTCGGCAGGGCCGGCCCGCCGTCGGCGCCGCAGGCCCAGGGGAAACGTTTCCAGACGAGGTCGCCGAGGATCGCCGCGGTGGCCCGCGCCTGCTCGGCGCGCGCGCCCGGAACCTCGCAATGGAAGCTCTCGGGCAGCAGGCGCCCGGTACGCGAGTCCTCCAGCCGGTCGAGCACCTGGCGCATGATGCGGAACGACGAGGGCACGAGGCCGCTCGAGTCGCCCGAGTGCACGCCCTCGCTGAGGATCTCGACCTTCAGCATGCCGCTCACCATGCCGCGCAGGCTGGTGGTGAGCCAAAGCTGGTCGTAATTGCCCGCGCCGCTGTCCAGGCACACGACGAGCGCGATGTTGCCCAGTTGCGGCTTGAGGGCCTCGATGTAGGCAGGCAGGTCGGGCGAGCCGCTCTCCTCGCCACTCTCGATGATGCCCACGCAACGCGGGCGGCCGATGTGCTGCCGGTCGAGTGCCTCGATGGCGGTGATGGCGGCATACACCGCATAGCCGTCGTCGGCACCGCCGCGGCCGTAGAGCAGGCCGTTCTCGAGCTTGGGCGTCCAGGGACCGAGGTCGTTGCGCCAGCCGTTGAACTCGGGCTGCTTGTCGAGGTGGCCGTAGAGCAGCACGGTGTCCTCCGCGCCCGCGCCCTCGCGGGCACGCGTGGCGGGGATGTCGAAGAAGATCACCGGCGTGCGGCCCGGCAGCCGCACCACATCGAGCGTGAGGCCGGCGACCTTGCGGCTCTCGACCCAGCGCGCGGCGTCGACCACCACGCGCTCGAGCAGGCCATGCGCCGCCCAGTCGCTGTCGAACATCGGGCTCTTGGCCGGCACGCCGATGTACTCGGTGAGGGCTGGCACGATGCGCTGGTCCCAGGCCTCGTCGGCGTAGGCGGCCAGGGCTTGCGCTTCGGCGCTGCGGGCGGGTGCATTCATGGGGTCTCCGGGGCGGCGAATGGTGGGGTCCGGCAGTCTAGAACCGGCGCAGCCATTGCGTCAGGTCGGCGAGCACATCGCGCTGCTCGGGCTCGTTGAAGATCTCGTGGTACAGCTTGCGGTAGCAGCGCTTGTAGAGCACGCCCTGGGGCGCGGCCTGGGCGAAGGCCATGCTGCCCTGCGGGTTGACACACAGGTCCTCACCCGCCCAAAGCAGCAGCGTCGGCAACCGCCAGCGCGGCGCGAGCGAAAGCACATGCGCCCCGTTGTCGACCATGAAGCGCACGAGACGCGGCGTGACGCGGTCGTGCACGAGAGGGTCGGACATGTAGGCCTTCACGACCGCCGGGTCGCGGCACACCCACTGCGGCTGCAGGCCGTTGCCCAGGCGCAGACCGGGCACCAGCCGGCCGAGCAAGGCCAGAAGCAGGCGGTTGCCTCGGCTCAGGCCGATGTCCAGCGCCGGCGACGACATCACCAGCGCGTCGAAGTCGCGTGCGAAGCGCGCCGTCTGCGCATGCAGGTTCTCGGCCACGAAGCGCGCCGCGACCAGGCCCCCCATGCTGTGGCCGAGCAGGACGCGGCGGCCGCTGCCGCGCAGGTGGTCGGTGACCATGGCCAGGTCGCCGAGCAGCGCCAGCGGGTGCGGAATGCTGCCGCGCGGCCCCTCGCTGCGGCCATGCCCACGCTGGTCATGGCCTGCCACATGCCAGCCGGCTGCGTTGAGCGCCGCGGCCACGTGCTCATAGCGGCCGATGTGCTCGCCCAGGCCGTGCGCGATCAGCACCGTGCCGCGCGCGTCGGGGCCGGCCGGCCAGCGCCGCAGGTGCAACGCCAGGCCGTCCTGGGTGGTCATCTGCTCGCTGATCGGTGCCGGCTTCCCTTCCATGTGCTGCATTGGACCATGGCGGCACCGGGGCTATGCTTGTCGACATGAACACCGAATTCTTCACCGTCGAGCTGGCCGACTCTGGCATCGCGCACCTGCGCCTGAACCGGCCGGAGCGCATGAACACCATGACGCCGGCCTTCTTTCCCGCTGTGCGTGACGCGGTGTCGCGCCTCAATGCCGAGGGGCAGGCACGCGTGCTGGTCGTCTCCTCGGCCGGCAAGCACTTCAGCGCCGGCATGGCACTCGACGTGTTCAGCGGCGGCAACGACCTGGCCACCATGCTGCACACCGACAGCGCGCGCGCACGCCTGGCCTTCCAGGACGGGCTGCGGCAGCTGATGCGCTGCTTCGACGCCATCGAGTCGGCGCGCTTTCCGGTCATCGCCGCCGTGCAGGGCGCCTGCATCGGCGGCGCGCTCGATCTGGCCGCAGCGTGCGATCTGCGCGTGTGCAGCGCCGACGCCTTCTTCACCGTGCAGGAGATCCACATCGGCATGGCCGCCGACCTGGGCGTGCTGCAGCGGCTGCCGAAGATCGTGCCGCCGGGCGTGGCGCGCGAGATGGCGTTCACGGGCGAGCGCCTGGGCGCCGAGCGCGCCCTGGCCACCGGCCTCGTCAACGCCGTGCTGCCCGACGCCGACGCGGCGCTGGCGCACGCCATGAAACTGGCCGAATCCATCGCGGCCAAGTCGCCGCTGGCCATCGCCGGCAGCAAGCTGGCCATCAACTACGCCGTCGACCACCCCACGGCCGATGCGCTGGACCAGATGACGCTGCTGCAAAGCGCGATCTTCGACCTTGGCGAGATGGGCCGCGCCATTGCCGCCTGGAAGGGCAAGACGGCAGGGCAATTCGATCCACTGGCCCCGGTCCGGCCGGTGTAGCGACGGCGGCGGCGGCGGCCCGCGCCGTCCTGCACGTGGGTAGCAGGCGCGAGTGCTGCGCAGGCGCTCGCTGCTCAGAGCTTGAAGTCGTAGTCGATGACCACCGGCGCGTGGTCCGAGAAACGCTCGGCGAGGAAGATGTGCTCGCGCCGCGCCGTGGCCGCGATGGCCGGCGTCGCGAGGTGGTAGTCCAGCCGCCAGCCGACGTTCTTGGCCCAGGCCTGGCCGCGGTTGCTCCACCACGTGTACTGCTCGGGGTGCGGATTCAGGGTGCGGAACACGTCGACGAGCCCGCCCTTGCCGAGCAACTCGGTCATCCAGGCACGTTCCTCGGGCAGGAAGCCGCTGTTCTTCTGGTTGCTGCGCCAGTTGCGGAGGTCGATCTCCCGGTGCGCGATGTTGATGTCGCCCACGAGAATGAACTCGCGTTCGGCCTTCAGCCGGCGAAGGTGCCTCGCCATCTTGGCCAGGAAGCGGAACTTGGCCTGCTGACGCTCCTCGCCGCTGGAGCCGCTCGGGAAGTAGCAGCTGATGACGCTGAATTTGCGCTTCGCGGTGTCGTACCGGTTTTCGACCCACCGCCCCTCGGCATCAAACTCGCCGCGGTCGAAGCCGGTGACGACGGCGCTCGGCGGCTTGCGGGCATAGAGGCCGACGCCGGAATAGCCCTTCTTCCAGGCGTAGTGGAAGTGTCCGTCCAGATCACCAATGCGCTCGAAGCGGCCCGCCACGTCCGCCGATTGGGCCTTGGTCTCCTGTACGCCCATACAATCCGCCGCTGCGTTTTCGGCCCAGGTGAGGAAGCCTTTGCTGGCCGCAGAACGAATGCCGTTCAGATTGAGCGTGACGAGCCGAAAAGCCACGAGGACTCCTTAGTCAAGAAGATGAAGGCGGCAAGCTCGAAGGCCGGGTCGGACCCGGCACTGGCCCAGGACTTCGTGCATTTCGCGATGCGCGCGGGCGTGCTGCGCTTCGGCGAATTCCGCACCAAGGCCGGCCGGCTTTCGCCCTATTTCTTCAACGCCGGCCTGTTCAACGACGGCGCCAAGCTCGGGCAGCTGGCCGAATTCTATGCACGGCGCCTGCTCGCCCAGGAGCGCACCGGCGTCGCCTTCGACATGCTCTTCGGCCCGGCCTACAAGGGCATCGTGCTGGCCTCTGCCGTGGCCGTGGAGCTCGCGCGACACGGGCGCAACGTGCCCTTTGCCTACAACCGCAAGGAGGCCAAGGACCACGGCGAAGGGGGTGCCCTGGTCGGCGCGCCGCTGGCCGGGCGCGTTCTGGTCGTCGATGACGTCGTTTCCGCTGGCACCTCGGTGCGCGAGTCCATGGCCCTGATCGAGGGCGCCGGGGCCAGGCCTTGCGGCCTGGCCATCGCGCTCGACCGGCAGGAAAAGGCCACGGCCCCGGCCTCTGAAGGCGGCGGCGACCTGCCCTACAGCGCCGTCCAGTACATCCAGAACGAACTGAAGCTCCACGTGGCATCCATCGCCACGCTCGACGACCTGCTGCAGGTGCTCCGCTCCAGCCAGGACCCGACGCTGGCGGCCCATGCCGGCCCGGTAGCGGCCTATCGCGAGCGCTACGGGGTCTAGATGAAGGCCCGCCACGCGCTTGCCCTGCTGCCCCTGGCCGCCCTGGCGCTGATGGGGAGGGCCACCGCCAACACGGCTCCGGCAAGCGCAGGCGGCATCTACACCTGCACCAACGACCAGGGTCGCAAGCTCACGTCCGACCGGCCGATCGCCGACTGTCTGCACAAGGAGCAGCTGCTGCTCAACCGCGATGGCTCCGTGCGCAGCGTCATCCCGCCGACCTACACGGCCGAGGAACGCGCCGAACGCGAAGCGCGCGAACGCCGCGCCGCCGAACAGCGCGCCGCCCAGTTCGACGCCCAGCGCCGCGACCGCAATCTGATGGCGCGCTACCCCAACGAGGCAGCGCACGGCAGGGCGCGCGAGCTCGCCATGGAGTCGCTGCGCTCGGCCATCGCCGCCACGGAACGACGCCTCAAGGAGCTGGCCGCCGAGCGCGTGCCGCTCACCAACGAGGCCGAGTTCTACCAGGGCAAGCCACTGCCGATGAAGATCCGGCAGCAGCTCGATGCCAACGACGCAGCGGTGGAGGCGCAAAAGAGCGCCGCCGCCAACCAAGCCGGCGAGCTCGAGCGCATGAACAAGTTCTACGACGCCGAGCTTGAGCGCCTGCGCAAGCTCTGGGGCGGCGCGCCGCCGGGGTCGCTGGGACCTCTGCCCGTGGCGGCACCGGTCACGCCGGCCGAACCGACCGGGCCGGCCAGGCCCGCCAGCGGACTGCGCCCGCCTCGGCCAGCCTCGGCCGCCAGTCGCTGATCGGCGCCCGCCGGCCCGGGCGGCCTGTCAGCCGGCGCCGCCCAGGCGCTTGCGCAGCAACTCGCCGGCCTGGGCCGGGTTGGCCTTGCCCTTGCTGGCCTTCATCACTTGGCCCACCAGGGCGTTGAAGGCTTTGTCCTTGCCGGCTTGGAACTCCTGCACCGACCTGGCGTTGGCAACGATGACCTCTTCGACAATGGCTTCGAGGGCGCCGGTGTCGTTCATCTGGCGCAGGCCCTGCTGCTCGATGATCTGGTCGACCTCGTCGGCGATGGCTCGCTCCACCAGTGCCGCCGCGTGGGCGTGGCCGCGCGTGCGACCCGCCGACCAGAGCAGATCGAAGACCTGGCGTGCGCCGTTGTTCGAGACCACGCCATCAACGACGCGCCGGATCAGGGCCGCCAACTGCGCCGCGCCGATGGGAAGCCGCTCAAGATCCATCCCCTCGGCATTCAGCCGCTTGCTCACCTCGCCCATCAACCAGTTGGCGGCCAGCTTGGGCTGGCCGCTGGCTTCGCGCACGGCCTCGTAGAAGCGGGCGAAGGCGAGGCTCTGCGTCATCATCGAAGCGTCGTAAGCGGGCAGGCCGTCGTCGCGTTGGAAGCGTTCGGCCATCGCGCCGGGCAGCTCCGGCAGGCCCGCGCGCACCCGCTCCACCCACGCCGGCTCGATCACCAGCGGCGGCAGATCGGGGTCCGGGAAATAGCGGTAGTCGTGCGCGTCTTCCTTCGTGCGCATGGCCCGCGTCTCGCCGGTGTCGGGGTCGAACAGCACCGTGGCCTGCTCGATGGCCAGGCCGTCTTCCAGCCGCTCGATCTGCCACTGGACCTCGGCGTCGATGGCCTGCTGCAGGAAGCGGAAGCTGTTGAGGTTCTTGATCTCGCGCCGCGTACCGAAGGGCGCACCGGGGCGTCGCACCGAGACGTTGGCATCGCAGCGAAAGCTGCCTTCCTGCATGTTGCCGTCGCAGATGCCCAGCCACACCACCAGGGCGTGCAGCGCCTTCGCGTACTCCACCGCCTCGGCGCTGCTGCGCATGTCGGGCTCGGAGACGATCTCCAGCAGCGGCGTACCGGCCCGGTTGAGGTCGATGCCGCTCATGCCGTGGTAGTCCTCGTGCAGGCTCTTGCCGGCGTCCTCCTCGAGATGGGCGCGCGTCAGGCGCACGCTCTTCTTCTCGCCGCCGAGCAGGAAGGCCACCGAGCCGCCCTGCACCACCGGGATCTCGTACTGGCTGATCTGGTAGCCCTTGGGCAGGTCGGGATAGAAGTAGTTCTTGCGCGCGAAGATCGACTGCGGCGCCACCTTCGCACCCACCGCGAGGCCGAAGCGGACGGCGCGCTCGACCGCGCCGCGGTTGAGTACCGGCAGCGTGCCCGGCAGCGCCAGATCCACCGCACAGGCCTGGGTGTTCGGCGCCGCGCCGAAGGCAGTGCTCGCGCCGCTGAAGATCTTGCTCGCCGTGGAGAGCTGCGCGTGCGTCTCGAGCCCGATCACCACCTCCCAGCCGCGCACGAGCAGGGTGCCGGAATGGGTCGCCGCCGCGCTCATGTCTTCGGCTCCCGCAGGTGCCAGTCGGTGGCCTGCTGCAGCGCGTGCGCGGCGTGCAGCAGCGTGCCCTCGGCGAAGTAGTTGCCGATGAGCTGCAGACCCACCGGCATGCCGCCCTCGCCAGTGCCGGCCGGCACACTCATGCCCGGCAGCCCGGCGAGGCTCGCCGGCAGCGTGAAGATGTCGGCGAGGTAGGCCTTCACCGGATCGTCGGCCTGCGCGCCAAGCTTCCAGGCCACCGTCGGCGCCACCGGGCCGGCGACCAGCTCGCATTGCTTGAAGACAGCCTGGAAGTCGTCGGCGATCATGCGGCGCAGCTTCTGCGCCTGCACGTAGTAGGCGTCGTAGTAGCCATGGCTGAGCACGTAGGTGCCGATCATGATGCGGCGCTTCACCTCGGCGCCGAAGCCCTCGGAGCGGCTCTTCTTGTAGAGCTCCAGCAGGTCGGCCGGCGCGTTCGTGCGGTGGCCGTAGCGCACGCCGTCGAAGCGGCTGAGGTTCGAACTCGCCTCGGCCGGGGCGATGATGTAGTAGACGGGAATCGAGAGCTCGGTGCGCGGCAGGCTCACGTCGACGAGCCGGGCGCCGAGCTTCTGCAGTTCGGCCAGTGCCGAGCGCACGGCGCTGCCGACGTCGGCCGCCAGCGCGGCCGGGAAGAACTCCTTCGGCAGGCCGATGCGCAGCCCTGCCAGCGGCTGCGCCGCCGTGGCGCCGGCACGCGGCGCGAGCATCGCGGCATGCAGGTCCGCGGGCGGCCGCTCGGCGCTCGTGGCGTCGCGGGCGTCGAAGCCGCTCATTGCCGAGAGCAGCAGCGCGCAGTCTTCGGCGCTGCGGGCCAGCGGCCCGGCCTGGTCGAGGCTGGAGGCGAAGGCCACCATGCCCCAGCGCGAGCACAGGCCGTAGGTCGGCTTGATGCCGCTGACGCCGCAGAAGCTGGCCGGCTGCCGGATGGAGCCGCCGGTGTCGGTGCCGGTGGCCGCCGGCACGAGCCCCGCCGCCACGGCGGCGGCCGAGCCGCCCGAGGAGCCACCGGGCACGCGCGTGCGGTCCCACGGGTTCAGCACCGGCGCATAGGCCGAGTTCTCGTTTGACGAGCCCATCGCGAATTCGTCGCAGTTGAGCTTGCCCAGCGTCACCATGCCGGCGCCTGGCCCCTCGCCCGGAACGCCGGGGCCCAGCCGAGCCACGACGGTTGCGTCGAAGGGGCTGGCATAGCCCGCGAGCATCTTGGAGCCCGCCGTGGTGGGCAGGCCCGAACGCGCGAAGTCGGTGACGAAGATGTCCTTGTGCGCCACCGGCACGCCGGTGATCGGCCCCGCTTCGCCTCGCGCGATGCGCTCGTCGGCGGTGCGTGCCTCGGCCAGCGTGCGCTCGGCATCGACATGCAGGAAGGCGCCGAGCGCACCGCCCTCGCCGGCGATCGCAGCGAGCCGCTGCCTCGCGAGCTCGACGCTGGACACCTCGCGCCCGCGCAGCTGGCGCGCGAGGGCGGCCACGCCGCCCGCGAACCCGGCCGCGCTCAATCGATCACCTTCGGCACGAGGTACAGCCCGTCCAGCACGGCCGGCGCGCTGGCCTGGCAGCGGGCCCGCTCGTCGGCAGAGCCGGCCATCTCGGTGACGGTGTCGTCGCGCAGCCGTGAGGCCACCGCGTGCAACGCGGCCAGCGGCGTGTACAGCGGCTCCACGCCACGCGTGTCGACGGCGCCCATCTGCTCGACGATGCGGAAGAAGCCGTTGAGCTGCACCAGCATCGCTCCGGCCTCGGTGTCGGTCAGTTGAAGCCGCGCGAGGTGCGCGATGCGGCTCACGTCGTTGGGGGTCAGGGCCATGGCATGTTCTGCCCTCGGCGCGCCTGCGGGCGGGGCAAGGGTTTCGGCGCTCGCGCGCGGGTTCTCTTCTAGGGGGTTCGGTTATTATGTCCCGCTGTCTCGATGGCCCCCTGGCCCTTCGGGCCCTTGGCGGCGCGCAGCCGCGGCGGCGCTCCCTGATTTCCTTCCGGCCCTCGCCCCGAGGCGCGCCGGCCTGCTTGCTTCATCCGGTCCTCTCCGCCCCGTTCTGTTCCCGCCGCCCCGCGCCCGACCCATGTTCGCTTCCCTGCGCCGCTACGTCTCCACCGACCTCGCCATCGACCTGGGCACCGCCAACACGCTGATCTACGTGCGCGGCAAGGGCATCGTGCTCGACGAGCCCTCCGTGGTGGCCATCCGCCACGAGGGCGGCCCGAACGGCAAGAAGACGATCCAGGCGGTGGGCAAGCTCGCCAAGGCCATGCTCGGCAAGGTGCCCGGCAACATCGAGGCCATCCGGCCGATGAAGGACGGCGTGATCGCCGACTTCACCGTCACCGAGCAGATGCTCAAGCAGTTCATCCGCATGGTGCATCCGCGCTCGATCCTGAAGCCGAGCCCGCGCATCATCATCTGCGTGCCCTGCGGCAGCACGCAGGTCGAGCGGCGCGCCATTCGCGAGAGCGCGCTCGGCGCCGGCGCCTCCGACGTTTTCCTCATCGAGGAGCCGATGGCCGCCGCCATCGGCGCCGGGCTGCCGGTCTCCGAAGCCTCGGGCTCGATGGTCGTCGACATCGGCGGCGGCACCACCGAGGTCGGCGTCATCAGCCTGGGCGGCATGGTCTACAAGGGCAGCATCCGGGTGGGCGGCGACAAGTTCGACGAAGCCATCATCAACTACATCCGCCGCAACTACGGCATGCTGATCGGCGAGCCGACGGCCGAGTCGGTCAAGAAGACCATCGGCAGCGCCTTCCCGGGCAGCGAGGTGAAGGAGATGGAGGTGAAGGGCCGCAACCTCAGCGAGGGCGTGCCGCGCAGCTTCACCATCAGCTCCAACGAGATCCTCGAGGCGCTGACCGACCCGCTGAACCAGATGGTGAGCGCGGTGAAGAACGCCCTCGAGCAGACGCCGCCCGAGCTCGGCGCCGACATCGCCGAGCGCGGCATGATGCTCACCGGCGGCGGCGCGCTGTTGCGCGACCTCGACCGCCTGCTCTCCGAAGAAACCGGCCTGCCGGTGCTGGTGGCGGAAGATCCGCTCACCTGCGTCGTGCGCGGCTGCGGCATCGCGCTGGAGCGCATGGAACGACTGCCCACCATCTTCACCTCCGAGTGAAGGTGCGTGCGGACCGCTGAACCGGCCGCTCCCTGACGCCCACGGCCACAAGCGCGCGTCCCAGGCCCTGGCTGCCTATGTCGATCGGCACGCTCGAACGCACGCCACCGCCGTTCTTCCGCCAGGGGCCTTCGGCGGCAACGCGGTTGGTGTTCTTTGCCGCGCTGGCGCTGTTCCTGATGGTGGCCGATGCGCGCTTCACGGTCGTGGCGCCGCTGCGCAACGCGATGGCGGCGATGCTCGTGCCGCTGCAAGGCCTGGCCGCGCTGCCCGTGCAGTGGCTGCGCGGCGGGGCCGGCTACTTCGATGGCCTCGGCGCCGCGCAGCGCGCCGAGCGCGAGGCGCGC
>JALHOU010000053.1:7738-24386 GCA_022842825.1 Rubrivivax sp. | reverse complement strand
CCAGGGTCCAGCGCGTGCGGTCGCGGCGGGCGCGCTCGGCCGGCGTGTACAGCGGGCGGCGCGCCGCCGGCGAAGCGTGGGCCCGTGCTCCCGGGGAAGGAGCGATGGCGTGGGCACGGTCGGATGCGGGCATGGGGGGGACGTTTGGCGCAGCCTAAGGGCGGTGCCACAGAGTTGTCAATGCGGATTGACGTAAAGCAGCATTGACATCTTTTTCGCGCCGCGCGAGCATGTGCTCGAGCACCCGGCAAGGGGTCGGGCGCGCCATCAGGGACGAAGGACGCTGCGCGTTAGCAGGCGCCCGGCGTGGCTGCCAGGCCGCGAAAGGTGTTGTGAGCCGACAGCGAGCCCTAGGAAAACCCGCAGCGCGGCGCATTGCCGCCCTGGAAGACGAGGTGTACAACCCATGAAGCCTGTTCCGCTGCGGCTGCGTGAGAACCTCGAACGCTTGCGCCTGGGGCTGAATCCGGCAGGAGGAGACGAGCGTCCGCCGCACCTGGCAAGGCTGCGGTGGTCGCGTGGGCTGCAGGAGGGTGAACGAATGCCTGTCGGAGCACCGGGCAGTCCGCCGTCGAAGCCGGGTCGGCGCCCGGCCGTGGATTGCCGGGTCGAGGCCCCGCGACGGGGAGATCAGTCGACAAGCGGTTCCACCTGGGGCTCGGCCGAGGCAGAGCACTCCGGTGCGAAGCAGCGCCTGCTGGCGCTGACCGATGCATTGCAGGCCGACATCATTCCGCGCCTGGTGCGTGCGCACGCCGGTTCGCCGGCGGTGCCGGCCAAGGTGTCCGAGACCGAAGTGGAGTCGTTCACGGGCCTGCTCATCCAGGCCGGCGACTCGAGGGTGGACGAGTTCGTACGCATCACGCACGAGCGCGGCCTGTCGGTCACCAGCATCTACCTGGACCTCTTCGCACCGGCGGCGCGCCGCCTGGGCGCGCTGTGGGAGCAGGACCTGTGCGACTTCGCCAGCGTCACGGTGGCGCTGGGGCGGCTGCAGCGGCTGCTGCGCCACTGGACGCAGGCCTTCGGCAGCGACGTGCGCCCGCCGCCCAACGGCCGCCGCGTGCTGTTGGCGCAACACCCGCAGGAGCAGCACAGCTTCGGCCTCTCGATGGTGGCGGAGTTCTTCCGCCTCGACGGCTGGGAGGTGCTCGGTGGGGTGGGCGGGGCCGTTTCCGACCCGTCGAAGCAGGTCGCGCTCGACTGGTTCGACGTGGTGGGCTTCTCGATCGGCTCCGAAGGCCATGTAGCATGGGCCAAAGAGCGTGTCGTCGACGTCCGGGCCAGTTCGCGCAACCGCGCGGTGGTGGTGCTGGTCGGTGGGCCGCTGCTGGCGGTGCACCCGGAGTGGACCTCGCGCATCGGCGCCGATGCCGCGATCACCGAGGGGGGGCAGGCGCCGGTGGTCGGCGAACGGCTGATTGCCAGGGGAGGCTCGAACTCTTAGGTTCGCAAGGGATCCCCAGGCAGCAACCACGGCCGCTCTCGAACGCATCGAGAAGTCGCGCATGGCAAGCCTGCAACCCTCCACCGCGGTGACCGGCCGCAACGACCGGCCGTGACCCGCGCCGCCAACACCCCCAAGGCCGCGGCTTCGCGGCTGCGCGATGTCGACAGCGAGGCGCTGCAGCGCGTCCTGCACAACGCTGCCGACATCACGCTGGTGCTCGACGGCGCCGGCGTGGTGCTCGAGGTCATCGCGCAGGACAAGGAACTGCTGCAGGCCGGCGCGGCCGACTGGCGGGGCCTCACCTGGGCCGAGACCGCGGCCTCCGAGACACGCGACAAGATCGCCGAGCTGTTGCAGGAGGCGCGCGACCGGCATGGCGAGCCCACGCGCTGGCGACAGGTGAACCAGCGGCTCGCCGACGGCCGTGACCTGCCGGTGCTGTATTCGGTGGCGCTGCTCAACGACGACGCACGTTCGGCCGCCAAGCGCCGCCTCATCGCGCTGGGCCGCGACCAGCGGCCGGCCATGGCCATGCAGCAGCGGCTCGTCGAGGCGCAGCAGGCGGTGGAGCGCGATTACTGGCGCTTCCGCGAGGCCGAGACGCGCTACCGCAAGCTCTTCCAGACCTCCACCGATGCCGTGTTCATCGTCGACGGCACGAGCTCCAAGATCCTGGAGGCGAACCCGGCTGCGGTCACGCTCGTGCGCCCGGCCGGCGGGCGCATCGTCGGCCTGGGCCTGCCGGCGCTGTTCGAGGCCGCGGCGGCCGACCCCGTGCAGGCGCTGCTGGCCAGCGCACGCAGCGTCGGCAAGCACCAGCCGCTGACGGTGATGCTGCACGGCGGCGGCCCGGTCTCCGTGCACGCCACCTTCGTGCGCCAGGACGAATCGGCCTTCATGATCGTGCGCCTGGCGCCGATGGTCGGTGCCGCCGGCGAAGGCGCGCGTGCACCGGCCGCGCCCCGCAAGGGCGGCGTCGCGCACAGCAACGGCGCCTCGCGCGGCGAGGACTCGCTGCTCGCATCGTTCATGCGCGCCAGCGCCGATGCGCTCGCGTTCACCGACTCGCAGGGCCGCATCGTCGCCGTCAACCGCGCCTTCGCTTCGTTGGCGCAGCTGTCCAGCGAGGACCAGGCGCGTGGCGAATCGCTCGACCGCTGGCTGGGCCGGCCGGGCGTCGAGCTGGACATGCTGATCACCAACCTGCGGCAGGAGGGCTCGCTCGGCCTCTACGCCACCGAGCTGCGCGGCGAGTACGGCGCCGTCAGCGAGGTGGAGATCTCGGCCTCGCGGCTGGAGGGCGCGGGCGAGGCGGTCTATTCTTTCGCCGTGCGCGACATCGGCCGGCGCCTGCGGCCCGAGGGCAGCAAACCGGGGCCGCAGCTGCCGGCCTCGGTGCACCAGCTCACCGAGCTCGTGGGCCGGGTGCCGCTCAAGCAGATCGTCTCGGAGACGAGCGACCTCATCGAGCAGCTCTCCATCGAGGCGGCGCTGAAGCTGAGCCGCAACAACCGGGCGCTGGCGGCGCAGCTGCTGGGCCTCTCGCGGCAGAGCCTCTACGTCAAGCTGCGCCGCTATGGCCTCGGGGACCTCGCGGTGGACGCCGACGACTGAAGCCGTCGGCAAGTGACCATCTGTGTGGTCACTAGGTAGTGTCAAGAGTGATTGACGTTTGAGCCGCCAAGGCGCACCATCGCCGGCATGCCGCTGCCGGCCCCCTCGGCGATTGCCGAACTCTTCAAGCCGATCACCTGGTTCCCGCCCATGTGGGCCTTCGGGTGCGGCGTCGTCGCCTCGGGCATGCCGCTGGACGGACGTGTGCACGTGCTGCTCGGCGGCGTCGTGCTTGCCGGGCCGATGGTGTGCGCCACCAGCCAGGCGGTGAACGACTGGTTCGACCGCCATGTCGACGCCATCAACGAGCCGCAGCGCCCCATCCCGAGCGGGCGCATGCCCGGCCGCTGGGGCCTCTACATGGCGCTCGCCTGGACGCTGCTGTCGCTGCTCGTGGGCTGGGCGCTCGGCCCCTGGGGCTTCATCGCCGCGGCCCTCGGGTTGGTGCTGGCCTGGGCCTACAGCGCGCCGCCGCTGCGCCTGAAGCGCAACGGCTGGTGGGGTAACGCGGCCTGCGGCCTGAGCTACGAAGGTCTGGCCTGGGTCACCGGCGCCGCGCTGATGGCCGGCGGTTGGCCGAGCCTGCCTTCGCTGATCATTGCTGCGCTCTATTCGGCGGGCGCGCACGGGATCATGACGCTCAACGACTTCAAGTCGATGGCGGGCGACCGACGCATGGGCATCCGGTCACTGCCGGTGATGCTGGGCGCGCGCCGAGCCGCCCATGTCGCGTGCTGGGTGATGGCGGTGCCGCAGGTGGCCGTGGTGGCGCTGCTCGTCGAGTGGGGCGCGCCCGCGCATGCGGCCGCCGTGGCTGCGCTGCTGCTGGTGCAGGGGCTGCTGATGCGCCGCTTCCTTGCCGAGCCCGAGCGTCGTGCCGTCTGGTACAGCGGGCTCGGGGTCACGCTGTACGTGCTGGGCATGTTGATCTCGGCCTTCGCGCTGCAGGGCCTCGCCAGGAGCGGTGCATGACGCGCGGCGCGACGGGGCCCGCGCCCGTTTCGGCCGCGGCCGCATCCCCTTCGGCCACTGCAGCCGGCCTGGGGTGGCAGGGCGTGGCGCGCCTCGGCCTCGTGCAAGCGATGCTCGGCGGCGTCGTCGTGCTGACCACCTCGACGCTGAACCGCGTGATGGTGGTCGAGTTGGCGCTGCCGGCGCTGCTGCCCGGCCTGCTTGTCGCGCTGCATTACGCGGTGCAGTTGACGCGCCCGCGCATGGGCTACGGTGCCGACCGCACGGCGCGGCGCACGCCATGGATCGTCGGCGGCATGGCCGTGCTCGCCACGTCGGGCTGGCTCGCGGCAGTGGCAACGGCCTGGATGTCGCGCGATGCGACGGCAGGCATCACGCTGGCTGCCCTGGCCTTCGCCGGCGTCGGCCTGGGCGTCAGTGCCGCCGGCACTTCGCTGCTCACGCTCATGGCCACGCGCGTGCATCCCTCCAGGCGTGCCAGTGCCGCCGCCCTGGTGTGGGTGATGATGATCGCCGGCTTCGCCGTCACGGCCGGCGTGGCCGGGCGCTTTCTCGACCCGTACACGCCGTCGCGACTGATGCTCGTCTCGGGCACCGTGTCGGTGATCGCGCTGGTCGTGACGATGCTCGCGCTGTGGCGACTCGAGTCGGGCGCGCCGCCGCTGCGGCGCGCCGAGAACGAGGCCATGACGCGCCAGCGCTTCTTCGCCGCGCTGGCCGAGGTGTGGGCGGACCCGCAGGCGCGCCGCTTCACGGTTTTCGTCTTCGCCTCGATGGTCGCCTACAGCGCGCAGGACCTGATCCTCGAGCCGTTCGCCGGCCTCGTCTTCGGCTTCTCGCCGGGCGAGACGACCCGCCTGTCCGGCGTGCAACACGGCGGCACGCTGGCCGGCATGCTGCTCGCCGCGATGGCCGGCCGGCGCGTGGCCGGCGCCGAACTCGGTTCGCTGCGTGCCTGGACCGTGGGCGGCTGCATCGCTTCCGGCGTGGCGCTGCTCGGGCTGGTGGTCGGCGGACTCTTCGCGGCGCCGGATTGGCCGTTGCGCGCCAACGTCTTCCTGATGGGCGCGGCCAACGGGGCCTTCTCGATCGCGGCCATCGGCTCGATGATGGCGCTGGCCGCCGGCCCTGTCAGCGCGGCTGGCACGTCCGGCCTTTCAGGCCGCGAAGGCACGCGCATGGGCCTGTGGGGCGCGGCGCAGGCCATCGGTTTTGCCGGCGGTGGCGTGCTCGGCGCGGTGGCGAGCGACATCGCGCGCTGGCTCACCGGATCGCCGGCGTTGGCCTACGCGCTCGTCTTCGCCGCCGAGGCCGTGCTCTTCGTGGTGGCCGCGCGCCTGGCGATGCGCCTGCGCGACATGCCCGCCACCCCTGCCGCTGATGCACCAGCGGTGGCACTCGGCAACCACGCGGCGTTCGCCGTGTCTCCTTCATCAACTTCCACCCGGGAGAGGCCATGAGCAGCCCGCCGCAGGCGCAAGCCCCATCCACCTATGACGTCGTCGTGGTCGGCGGAGGCCCCGCCGGCGCCACCACCGCGCACGAGCTGGCGCAGCGCGGGCTCTCCGTGCTGCTGCTCGACCGCGCCGGGCGCGTCAAGCCTTGCGGCGGCGCCATCCCGCCGCGTCTGATCGAGGACTTCGACATCCCGTCGCACCTGCTGGTGGCTCGCATCCGTTGCGCGCGCATGGTGTCGCCATCCGACAAGCGTGTCGACATCCCGATCGAGGGCGGCTTCGTGGGCATGGTCGACCGCGAGCACTTCGACGAGTGGCTGCGCGAACGCGCCGCGCACGCCGGCGCCGTGCGCGCGAGCGGCAACTTCGAGGCATTGGAGCGCGATGCCGACGGCACCTCCATCGTCCGCTGGCGCCCCGAAGGCGGCCCCGAGGGCGTGGGCCACGCGCAGGCGCGTGCGCGTTGCGTCGTCGGGGCCGACGGCGCCCGCTCGCTGGTGGCCGAGCGGGCGCTCGGTCGCTTCGACCGCGCCAACCTCGTCTTCGCGTACCACGAGATCGTGCAGCGCCCGGCCACGCCGCCGGCCGACTACGACCCGCAGCGTTGCGACGTCGTCTACCGCGGCTCGCTGTCGCCGGACTTCTACGCCTGGGTGTTCCCGCACGGCGACACCCTGTCCATCGGCACCGGCAGCGCCAACAAAGGCTTCTCGCTGCGCCATTCGGTCGCCGTCTACCGGCGCGAGATCGGCTTCGGCGATGCGGTGACGGTGCGGCGCGAAGGCGCGCCGATCCCGCTCAAGCCGCTGCCGCGCTGGGACAACGGGCGTGACGTGCTCGTCGTCGGCGACGCCGCCGGCGTGGTGGCGCCTTCGTCCGGCGAAGGCATCTACTACGCCATGGCCTGCGGCCGCATGGCCGCCGACGGCGTGGCCGAGTTCCTGGGCACGGGGCAGGCCAAGCACCTGCGCCAGGTGCGGCGCCGCTTCCTCGGCGAACACGGCCGCGTGTTCTGGGTGCTGGGCATCATGCAGCGCTTCTGGTACCGCAGCGACAAGCGACGCGAGCGCTTCGTCAGCATCTGCCGCGACCGCGACGTGCAGCAGCTCACCTTCGACGCCTACATGCACAAGCGCCTGGTGCGCGCGCGACCGATGGCGCACGTGCGCATCTTCTTCAAGGACGTGGCGCACCTGCTGGGCCTGGCGCGGGTCTCGTGACGATGTTCTTTCGATCCATGAGCCGACGACTGGAGACGACGATGCACGCGGCGACCCGTGGGACGATGAGGGGCTGGTGGATTCATGCCGTGACGGCGATGGCCGCCATGCTGGGCCTCGCGGCCGGACTGATCGGCGGACTGCGGATCGGCGGCACGATGATTGGCGTGTTCATGGCGCTGAATTCGGCGCTCATGTGCGGGTTGCTGGCGTCCACGCTGGCCGACTGGGCGGCCAAAGCGTTGACCCGGCTTGCGGGCACCGGGTGCGCGGCCGGACGTCAGCCGAATCAAGGCTGACCGGCTGACCGGCCGACGGCGGCGCGGGTTCGCGACCCGCCTCGCCGCGGGCGCCCGGGGAAGCGTGGGGCCGCCTACTCGCCGTCCTTGCGCCGGTTGTAGTCGCCGAACTGCTTGAACAGCCACATGGCAAAGACCACGATCCAGACGATGAAGAGGATTTGATAGACCTTCACGGAAAGCTCCAGCATGGGTGGGGTTGAGGGAATCGACGCATACCGCGGGGGCTGCGTGAGCAAGCGTGTGCGCTGGGGGTGAAACCGGGGCCGAGCGGGCTCATTCTGCAGCGCCAGATCGCAGGGAAGCGTGTGCGGCCGCGGCGGCGCTCTGCGAGGCACCGTGCGGCACGAGGCGATGGACGTTGAAAGACCGGGCGGCATCACGCGCCACCGCCACGGTGGCCAGCAGAAGCAGCAACTCTGCGGCGAAGACCACCGCATAGCCCATCGTCGTGGCCGACATCCTCGCGCCCGGGCCTGGTGACGAAGCGAGCCACTGCACCAGGTCGCGCCCGATGCCGCCCAGCGCCATCGCCACGCCGGCGGCCGTGGCCTGCACCGCACCCCAGACGCCGAGTGCCAGACCCGACTCGTCGGGCGGGGCGGACTGCATCGTGGCTGTGAGCGTGCCGTGGCCGAACACTCCGGCGCCAGCGCCGATGGCGAACGCGCCCGCGATCAGCAGAGGCACCGACTGTGTCGTGGCAGCCAGGATGACGGCGGCGAACGCCGGCACGCCGAGCCAGGCCCCGGTGAGCGTCATGCGCATGGCGTGCCCGCCCCTGCCGAGCACATGCGAGGCGTAACCGAAGCCCAGCAGCCCGCCGGCAGCCACCGTCGCGGTCAGCCAGGTGGTCGCCCCGACCCCCAGGCCGAGCACCTGGCCACCGTAGGGCTCGAGCAGCACATCCTGCATGCCGAAGCCCAGGGTGCCGAGTGCGATCACCACCAGACGCCGCAGTGCGCCGGGGGCGGCGAGATACGTGCGCCACGCCTCGGCGAACTCGGGGGCCGGTTCGGGCGGCACGCATTGGCTGCGGCGCGGGCGCCGTACCTCCTGCTTCCAGAGGGAGATGCCGTTGAGCAACAGTGTCATCACGGCCGCGGCCTGGATCACCTGCACCAGGCGCCCGGGGCTGTAGTCGCGCAGGAACCCGCCGAAGGCGAAGGCGCTGATCATGGTGCCCAGCAGGAGCATCACGTACATGAGGCCGACAACGCGCGGTTGCATCTCCTTGCGCGTGAGGTCGGTGGCCAGCGCGAGCCCGGCGGTCTGTGTCGTGTGCAAGCCGGCCCCGACGAGCAGAAACGCGAGCGCCGCGCCGGCCGGGCCGAGCCAGGACGGCCACTGAGCTGCATTGCCGCCACCCGACAGCACCAGGAGGGCGAACGGCATCATCGCCAGGCCGCCGAACTGGATGAGCGAGCCTATCCAGATGTAGGGCACGCGGCGCCAGCCGAGTGCCGAGCGATGATGGTCGGATCGAAAGCCGATGAGCGCGCGCGTGGGCGCGTAGAGCACGGGCAACGCCACCATCAGCGCCACGAGCGCGGCGCTGACGCCCATCTCGACAATCATGACGCGGTTCAGCGTGCCCACGAGCAGCACGAGGGCCATGCCCACGGAGACCTGGAACAGCGACAGGCGCAACAGGCGCCCGAGCGGCACCTCGGCCGTGGCGACATCGGCGAACGGCAGGAAGCGCGTCGGTACGCGCGACCACCTCGGGAGCCATCGGAGACGGATCATGTTGCGCGCCTCGAACGCTTGCAAGACTCCGGCGCGAAAGCCGCCAGCACCGCGCCTCTCCGGGCGAGACCCGGCTGGGCAACGCGTGTTCGAAGGCGACACGCGGCCCGCCGCACCGGCAAGGCCACGGCCGCGTCGCACCCAGCTACTGTCTGGGTGCGGTGAGTGCTGACGCCAACTTGGTGGCAGCGTCGGACGAATCCACCTCCGCCTTCGCCGTGGCTGCGGGGGCGTTGCCGTTCAGGAACTTCTTCACCCAGGTGGTGTTGGTCACCAGGGCGACGTGAACGGCGAACGAACCAACGGCCACTGCGCCGAGGAACAGGGGGATGCCGACGGACGGCTTCACCACCAGCCAGATCTTTCCGTAGATCATGCTTGTGCTCCTTCTTGAATCACTTCAGCCAGGGGGAGTAGATGTACGCGAACAAGTGAGCCAGTGCCGCGATGAATCCGAAGATCTGCGTGCCCTGGATCAGGTGTCGGTGCAACTCCTCCGATTCGGCCTCGGTGAGACCGGTGGGCCAGACCTTGTTGGGGTCTGATTTCGAGTCAGCCATAGACCCTCCTCTATTGGGGGTTCGAAGCGTGCAAAACCTGCGCGCGGGTGCCTTGGCCACGGTACCTGAAGCCAGACAGGTGTAATTTCCGTCGTACATGTATGGTTGTCAAGTCGGATTGACGTTGACGCCTGACGCCGCGCAACGACTTGACCTCCTGGGCGAGGCGGCCCATGGACGACATGCGGGCCGGCCTGGCCGGCTCGCCCATGCCGTTCAGGCGGGCGCGGGCGCCAGCGCTTCGAACAGGTGGCAATGCGCCTGGAAGGCGTGGCGGGCCTCGCGCACGAGCGGGGCCTCGATCGCCAGGTCGCGCACGCCGATCTCCCCCAGACCCTGCCGAAAGTCGCGGATGAGGGCCTGCGTGGTGTCGCGATCACCGAAGTCGTAGAAAGAGGTTCCGGTGCCCGTTTCGAGCGCGTAGGTGCTTGCGACGAGCCTTTTCAGCACCTGCCCGCCGTGCAGATCGCCCAGGTAGCGCACATAGGCATGCGCGGTCAGCAGCGGCGGCTGCCAGCGCGCCAGCAGGCGCAGGCGCCGTGCGTAGCGGCGCGCCGCCGCCGGCACGGCCAGATCCTGCTGCCAGCTTTCGCCGTGCAACGTGCGCAGGTCGGCGACCAGCCGCTCGGTGCGCGCGAGTCCCGGCAGGCACACCGGCGACACGAGCGGGTGCGGCGCATGCTGCGCCAGCGCCGCCTCGAGGCCCTCGTAGATGGCGTGCAGCGCGCGCAGCAACGCACAGTATTGCGCCCGGTCGAGCCCGCCGCACAGCAGCAGCCGCATGGCGCCGCTGCGTTCGGCCCGCGCGTGCAGGTCGCGCGTTTCGTTCTTCAGTCGTTCGGGCAGGGCCACGTGCGTGCGTCAGCCAACGGTCCGCCGGGTCGGGATCGACGCGGTGCGCCGCGGATTATCGGGCGCCACACGATGTGCCTGTAGCTCCAGCCGGCCCACGCACCGAGGCCACAGATCGCCGACCGAGTTGCCTCGACATCCACTGCGCTCGTCTGTCTGGCAGCGCACATTGCGAGCCGCCATCTTTCTCGTGCCGCACGTGCCGCGCGACGACCTGCCGGTCTACAGTCGACGCAGACAACCACGGGAAGAGCAGGTCACTCTTGCAGGCACGGCAGCCATCGAAGGCAGTGAAGACAGCGAGCCGCTCGGTCGGCGTGTCGAGCAGCGATGGCACGAACCCCCCGCGAGCCGCGGCGCTCCGCCTGCTGGCCAAGGCCGCCACCGGTGTGGCCGGCTTCGATGAAGTGAGCCGAGGCGGGGTGCCCCGCCACCGCACGACGCTGCTGCGGGGCGGCCCGGGCTCGGGCAAGACCGTGTTCGCCCTGCAGACGCTCGTCAACGCGGCCCGCCTGCGGCACGAGCCCGGCATCTTCGTCGCGTTCGAGGAAAGCCCGGCGCAGATCAGCGCCAACGCCGCCACCTTCGAGTGGGGTGTCCCGGCCCTGCAGGGCAAGGACCTGTTCTTCCTGGACGCGAACCTCTCGCCCGAAGTCATCCAGTCCGGAGAGTTCGACCTCCAGGGCATGCTGGCCATGCTGAAGGCGAAGAAGGACGAGATCGGCGCGAAGTGGATCGTCTTCGACGGCGTCGATGTCCTGCTCACGCTGTTGCACAACCGTCTGGCGGAGATGCGCGAGATCTATCGCATCCGCGACTGGCTCGCGGCCAACGAGATGACCGCCATCGTCACGGCCAAGTTCGAAGGCACCGAGTCCGGTCACTATGGGTTCATGCAGTTCATGGTCGACTGCGTCGTCGCCTTCGAGCGCCGGCTGGAGTACGGCGTCGCGCTGCATCGGCTGCAGATCACCAAGTACCGCGGCTCGGACTTCGTCGCCGGCGAGTTCCCCGTCAACTTCGGGTCCGCCGGCATGGAGGTGGCCGCGCCGGAGCCGACCGAGATCCGGCACGAGGCCTCGACCGAGCGCATCTCCGCCGGCTTCGAACGCCTCGACACGATGCTCGGCGGCGGCCTGTTCCGCGGCAGCAGCACGCTCATCACGGGGGTCCCCGGCACGTCGAAGACGACGCTGGCCGGGCGCTTCGCCGAGGCCGCCTGCCAACGCGGCGAAAAGACGCTCTTCGTCAGCTTCGACGAGGGCGCCGACCCGATCGTGCGCAACCTGTCGTCGGTGGGCATCCTGCTCGGGCCGCACGTCAAGTCGGGCCTGCTGCGCATGTACTCGGGCCGCACCGAATCCATCGGCGCCGAAGACCACCTGCTCAAGCTCATGTCGCTGATCCGCGAGCACCGGCCGCGCTGCATGGTGATCGACCCCATCTCGGCCATCGCCAAGTCGGGCGGGCTCGGCGCGGCGCGGGCCGTCGCCAGCCGGCTCATCTACATGGTGAAGGACGAGCGCGTCACCGTCGTCGTCACCGCCATCAACCAGGGCGACGACCCGCAGACGGAAGCGACCGAGCTGCAGGTCTCGACGATCGCCGACACCTGGATCCACCTTTCGTACCTGATCCGCAGCGGCGAGCGCAACCGTGCCCTGACCATCATCAAGTCGCGCGGCACGTGGCACTCGAACCAGGTGCGCGAGCTGGTGCTGGACCAGGCCGGCCCGGCGCTGACGGATGTGTACACGGCCGGGGGCGAAGTGCTCATGGGCACGCTGCGCTGGGAGAAGGAGGCCGAGGAGGAGGTCAAGTCGATGCAGCGGCACACCGAGTTCGAGCATCGGCGCGGCGAGTTGCGGGTGGCGGAGGCCGACACCCATGCGCGCATCGAAGCCCTGCAGCTCGATCTCGAGCGCCAGCGCGCCGAACTGGCCACCTACTCGAGCGAGCACGATGCGCGCATCGTCTCTACGAGCATGCGCGAAGCCGAGTTGCGCCGCATCCGCAGCGCCGACGCGCCGGACCGCGTGCCGAAAGGCGCCGCGCCGGCCGGCCCCGGCAAGCGCGGCGGCGGCAATGGCGCCAAGCCGCTCGCGTAGGCCAGGGAGCACCCGATGGGCCGCAAGAAGCCGACTGCCACGCCAACCGCCACACCGCAGACCGCGGCGATTCCGGCGACCCCGGCAGCCAGCCCCGTGGTGATTTGCCTCTACGTGGCCGAAGGGGCGCCGAACTCCCAGAAGGCAGTGGCCAACCTGGCGGCCATCTGCAAGGGCCTGCCGCTGCAGTCGTTTGCGCTCGAAGTGATCGACGTGCTGACCGACCCGATGCGGGCGCTGGCCGACGGCATCCTGGTCACGCCGAGCCTGAACAAGTTGTCGCCATCGCCGTCGGCCAGGCTGGTCGGCAACCTCAGCGACACAGGCACAGTGCTGCGCGCACTCGGATTGGGGACCTAGGTGGCCATGAACCCTCAACACGACGTTTCGGACCCGAGCGTGCCACCCGGCCCTCGCCAGCGTGCGGGCCTGGGGCTCCCGGCCGGCTTCCTGCGCCTGGTGAAGGGTGCGCCGGAGCGTGCCGCCATCGCGACCGGGCAGGTCGACGCCGTCCTCGACCCGGCTTCGGGCAAGGTCTTCCTGCTGCCCGGCGCCCAGCAGGCGCTGCACGCGCGCCAGGCTCGCGCCAACGCCCTGCTCGCGCTGGCGGCCGACTGGACCTGGGAGCAGGACGAGAACTACCACTTCACATCGCACGCCGGCACCGCCGCGCGCCAGCGCGCACCGTGCGAGGCGATCGTTCCCGGCAAGCCGCTGTGGGAACTCGGCCTCACCACCCGGCCGGGCCTGGACTGGAGGACGCATCGCCAGCAGCTCGAGTGGCGCGCCACCTTCCGCGACCTCGAGCTCGGGTGGACCAACGCCGCCGGCGACGAGCGCTGGGTGAGCCTGGACGGCGAGCCGGTCTTCGATGCGCAGGACCAGTTCAGGGGCTACCGCGGCACGGTGCGCGACATCACCTACCGCGAGCGGCTGCGGACGTTTGCGCAAGCCTGGCGAGCCGGCGGTGCCGAACGGCAGCACCAGCCGCCGGTTGCAGCGGAATCGCCGGAGGCACGGGATGCGCAGGATGCACCGGATGCGCGAGATGACCCTGAGGCAACGGACCTGCCGGATCCACTGCTCCGCCCCCACCTCGACGGCGCCCAGCGCGACCCGATGGCCAATGCGCTGCTCGCGGCGTTGCCCGCCGAGGACCGCCAGCGCCTGGAGGCCGAGCTCAAGCCCGTCACCCTCTCCTTCGGCGACGTGCTCTCGGCGCCGGACGAGCGCATCCGCTACGTCTACTTCCCGACCGACGCCCTGGTGTCGCTGCGCGCGAGCGTGAAGGGCGGCCTGGCCATGGAAGTGGGGCTGGTGGGGCGCGAAGGCATGGTCGGCATCTCGCTCGTGCTCGGTGTGCACGTTTCCACCACGCGCGCCGTCGTGCTGCGCACCGGTGGCGCGCTGCGCATGACGGCGGCCAGCTTCCGGCGCACGTTGCGCGCGAGCCCGCCGCTGCAGGCCGAGGCCTTCCGCTTCGCCCATTCGAAGCTGGCCCGGGCCAGGCAAACCGCCGCATGCGTCTGCTTCCATCTGCTGGAAGCGCGCCTGGCCGGCTGGTTGCTGGGGGCGAGCGAGCGCATCGGCGCCACCGAACTGCACTTCACCCAGGATTCACTGGCGGGTGTGCTCGGGGTGCGGCGTGTCAGCGTCACCCGCGCCGCCTCCGAACTGGAGCAGCGCCGGCTGATCAGCTACCGGCGCGGAGACATCTGCATCCTCGACCGCGCAGGGCTCGCCGCCGCCTCCTGCGGGTGCTTCACGAACTTCGGGAGCCCGCGGTCCCGGACGGGCGGGCCCGCCGATTCGGCCGTGGGGCCCCGCACGCGCGCCATGGAAGCAGCAGAGGCCGCCGAGGCCGGCTCTCGAGGCCGCTGACGGCACGGTGGCTGGGCGGGGCTCGCCCGCGCATCGACGCCACCGCCACGGCGCCTGCGGGCGCCGTTTTCATTTGTCTGCGACGGGGCCGCCGAGTCGGCACTCTCCACAGCGGCCGCGGGCTCCTCGGAGGGCGTGTGGGTGCTTGTCCGACACCACGACGCGCAGCGCTCCGATGGAATCGGCCCGGCGCAAACGATAGGGTCACGCCGTTGCCGCTTGGTCGGCGTTTTGCCTGAAGAGGACTCACCATGAACCGTTCCACCTATCTGCTCCCCGCTGCGCTCGCCGCGGCCCTCGTGTTCGCCGCCTGCGACTCGCGCAACGACAGCACCGCGGGCCGGAAGGTCGACGAAGCCGCCGCTGGCGCGCGCGCCGGCGCCCAGGAGGCCGGGCGCGCTGCCAGCGCGGCCGCGACCGCCGTGGTGGATGCGGCGGCCGATGCGACCATCACGACGAAGATCAACGCCGCGCTGGCGGCCGACGACAAGTTGAAGGCGACCCGGATCGACGTCGACACCAACGCAGGCCGCGTCGTGCTCACCGGCACCGCGCCCGACGCGAGCTCGCTCGAACGTGCGACGACGCTCGCCAAGGCCGTGGAAGGCGTGGTCGATGTCGACAACCGGCTGCGCGTGGAAGGCAAGGGCTGATCGGGAGTCGATCGAAGCCAGCCGCGGCGCCGGAAAGGCGCCGCGGCACCCGGCTCGCCTCCGGTGCGGCCCCACCCGCCATCCCGGTGGGGTGCGGGTGGCGGTTCCGCTTCAGAAGCGGTGCACGTAGCCCAGGCTGGCGCCGTCGATGTTGCTGCGCCCGCCGCCCGGGACGTGGAAGTCGTTGCGCGTCCACTCCAGAACCACGCCTGAACCGGCCGTGATGTCGAACCCGACTCCGGCGCCGAACGATGGCCCCCAGCCGCGCTCTCGGCCTTCGGTGATGCCCGAAAGCGGGCTGGCCGAAACGCGCGTGCGACCGTAGGTGGCGCCAGCCTTGCCGAAGACGTTGAAGGCGCCCAGCGGCACGCGCCCGACCAGGCTGAGATTGATGCCTTCGGCGCGCGTCGAGCCGCCGCTGCGGTCGACCTTGCCTTCGTTCAGGTAGCCGACCTCCATGCCGAGCCAGTCGTTGAAGTAGCCGCCCGTGTACAGATGCGTTCGGGTGCCGCTGTCGTCGCAGCTGAATCCGATGCCGCAACTCAGGTCGCCGTAGTCGGAGCGGCCGACATTCAAGCCGAGGTAGCCCCGGCGCGTCCCCGGCAGGATGGACCAGCCCTCGCCGCGGCTCGAGGAAGCCGAGGGGCTGCGCCCGTCAGAGCCCGGCCCGGTTTGCGCGAACGACAGCGTCGCGGCGCTCACCAGCACCGCAGCGGCGGCGAGCGGCAGACATCGGGAACGGCTTGTGATGGATCGTTTCATGGGGACTTCCTTGCAGTGGTTGATCGAATGGAACGGGTAGGAGGCACTTCAGGGCAACGGGGGGGCCAGCCCGGAGCGCCGTGGATCGTTCGGTGACGGTTTCGTTCGAGGCGGCGGGCGACAGTGGCGTCAGCGTCGGACGCCTGCGCATCAGCGCCGCCATGGATCGCGCCAGCGAGCATCGTTCAATCCAGGAGCACGAGGTGCCCCAGGTCCTGGGCCGCCTCGATGTCCTCGATGCGCAGCGAGACGGCGCTCTGGCCACGCGACCCCCAGATGATGTCGACGCATCGGCCGCCGTGGCTCTCCACCACGCACGGTCCGATGGGGATGCGCTGCTTGCGGCCGCTGCCCGCCAGGTAAGGGACTGGCCCGGTGATTCGCGCCTGATGTGTGGTGATGTCCATGAACCCGCTCCTTGCGGCCGGCGCCCGCCGGCACCCAGCAGGCAAGGATGTCTCGGCCGACAGGCGCGGTCTGTGCGGTGTCGCACTCGATGCCCGTGGCGAGGGCCTCGCCAAAGCTGCCAAGAGGTTGAGACGACTCTGTGCGCCGTGGTACAGACGAACTCGCGACCCCATGCAAATCTGACGGTTCACGCTGCGTCTGCAGCGACAAGCCTGCTCCGCAAGGAACCCATGCAAATCCTGCTTCATGCCGACTCGCACACCGACGGCGGCGACCTCATGGCCGAGCACCTGACCACGATCGTGGAGGATGCGATGGGACGGTTCGGCGAACGTGTCACCCGGGTCGAGGCGCATCTGTCCGATGTCAACGGCCGCTCGAAGCTTGGCGGCAACGACATCCACTGCACGCTGGAGGCACGACTCGTGGGCCTGGACAACGTCGTGACGAAGGAACATGCCGGCAACGCGCACCGGGCCATCGAAGGCGCGCTGCGCAAGCTCAAGCGCGCAGTGGGGGCCGAGATCGCCAAGCACGACCCTCGCAGCCAGCGTGTGCGGCCCGCGGCGCCCTCCAGCAGCGAAGCCGGGGATGATTCCGCCGCACGAAGCGCCGGCCCCGCGGGCGGAGCGACGCCGATCCTGAGCAGGATCTGATGGACGG
>JALHOU010000053.1:0-7638 GCA_022842825.1 Rubrivivax sp. | reverse complement strand
CAGCCAGCGTGTGCGGCCCGCGGCGCCCTCCAGCAGCGAAGCCGGGGATGATTCCGCCGCACGAAGCGCCGGCCCCGCGGGCGGAGCGACGCCGATCCTGAGCAGGATCTGATGGACGGTCAGGCACCTGGTCGACAAGTACCGCGCCATCTTCGGGTGGGTCGTGCCGGAGGTCGACGAGGCTGCGGCCGACGGGCTGATCATCGAGGCCGTCCACCAGTCTCTGGAGGCCCTCCAGCGGGCTTCCAGCGAGCGGCAGGTCGCGCAGCAGGCCGAGGCTCAGATGAGCTCTTCGATCGTCAGCGTCCGGTAGTACACGGCCAGCGTGGCCCCGCACAGGCGCGCCACTTCGCCGGCGCGGGCCGCCTGCTCGCGGTCGTCCGCCTTGACGAGCAGCCAGCGGCAGCCTTCGCGGGCCAGCGCGGCGTAGCGCCGCAGCAGCGTGATCTCGTAGCCGAAGCCGGACATCGCCCCCGCGTCCTCGACCATCGTGTCAAGTTCCTCGGCGCTCTCGCCCGAGTCGAAGTGCAGCACCTTGGCGCCCGGCCAGCCGGCGTCGTGCAGGGCCGAGACCAGGGCTTCGGCTTGCGCGATCAGGGGCAAGCCGACCATCACCCAGCCCACGGGCTTGAAGACGCCGAAGGACGTCGGCACGTCATCGAGGGACGTGGTGTCGCTCATCGGTGGGGCGTCCGGCCGGTCGGCGGCCAGCACAGGGACCTTGTCGTGCAGGGCGGGGACGTTCATGGCGGCTCCGGTCGACGTGTCAGTGACGCGCGGGATGCGCGGGATGCGCCGCCGCAACGTCCGAAGGACCTCGGCGCGAGGCCGCATCTTGCGGGCAAGGCGCCCGGCCGTTCTGTTCGCTGCGGCACAGACCCGCGCGAACGTGTCGCCGATGGAGAGAGCCCCGCACGCGCTGGGCAGGGGTCGGCTCCTAGCCAGCAGACCTGGCGTGGAGTTCGCGAACCAGTTCTGCCAGGCCGGCTTCCAGGCCGGTGGAAGACTCCCAGCCGAGAAGGTCGCGGGCCTTGGCCACTTCCAGGTACTTCACCGCAGGAGTCTTCCTCGGCTCACCGCGAAAGAGAGGCCGGCGCGTGCCGCCGTCGAACATCACGCTCAGTGTTCCGGCGACGTCCGCGGTGGCCGTGGCATGGCCCGTGCCGATGTTGAAGACCGCGTCGCGGCCGCCCTTCTCCGCCACGTGGTGCGCGACACGAAGGTACGCCTCGGTCATGTCGCCGACATGCAGGAAGTCCAGACGGGTCGTGCCGTCGTCGCGATCGCCCAGGTCCAGCGGCGCTCCCGAGGCGAGCAGCTCGAGACATCGCGGCACGAGGCGCGAGAAGTTCGCGTCGCCCGGCCCGTACGTGTTCATGAAGCGACAGACGCCGACGGGCATGCCGAAGGTGTGTGCATAGCCCTGCGCCGCCAGGTCGGCAGCCGCCTTGCTCGACGCGTAGAGGTTGGCCGAAGGGAGCGGCGCCGCCGTTTCCGGCACCGGTTGGTCCGTGGTGGTGGTCCCGTAGTACGCGCCGCTCGATGCGACGACCAGCGCCTCGATGCCGACGAGGCGGCAGGCCTCGAGCACCGCGTACGTGCCCCGGGCATTGACATCGAGGGTCTCGAAGGGCCTCTCGATCGACAACGGCACGAGGGGTTGTGCGGCGAGATGGAACACCGTGTCGCATTGCCGGGCGCGCAGCAAGGCCGTCAGCCCGTCGAGGTCGCGCACATCGCCGCGGTGGACGCCCGCATCGCCGAGCTCGGGAAACCGGGCCCGCTGGGCGGCGGTGTAGTCGACCAGGTCGAGCGCCGTGACGCGGGCGCCGTCGCGCACCAGCCGCGCGACGAGATGCGAACCACCGAAGCCACAGCCACCGGTGACAAGAACGCGCTGCATCGAGCCGCCTATGCTTTGGCGAGTTGCTCGTGATCCTGGGACCCGTCCTGGCCCAGGTGATCGGTCCGGTCCGGGGAGCGGTCCGGGGCGCGGTCCGGGGCGCGGTAGTGGGATCGGTAGAACGCCACCGTCCGAGTGAGCCCGTCGGCGAACGAGGTCTTCGGCGCAAAGCCCAGCGCGCGAAGCTTGGATCCGTCCAGATGCTGGCGGTCGATGGCGACCACCCCCGGCACGCCGATGCGCATCTCGACACGGATGCCGTTGTGCTCGATGGCGGCATGGCGCTTCGGGTCGTGGGAACACTCGAGCGCAGCGGCACAGTCGACAAGGTCCTTCAGGATCTGCGGCGTCGGTGCGTGTGTTGCCGCGGCGACGTTGTAGACGTGACCATGACACGTGGTGCGTGAAGCAACGAGCAGGAAGGCGTCGACGGCATCGTCGACGTAGATGTAGTCGCGCCAGTGGTTGAGCGAGTCGTAGTACAGCACGGGCGGTTCGGGATCGTCGCCCTGGTAGATGCGCGCCAGGGCCTTGGGGATGAGGCGAAAGGCGACGTTGTGGTCGTGCGGCCCGAAGACGTTGCACAGGCGCATCACGACCGTGGGCAGCCCGAAGACCTCGTTGTACATGCGGGCGAAGACATCGCCGGCGAGCTTGGCTGCGTCGTAGACGCCGATGCCCCGCAGCGGCGACTCCTCGGAGTACGAGGAGGTGCCCATCTCGCCGTAGACCTTGTCGGTCGAGGCAAAGGTGATCGACTTCGCACGCCAGGCGGCATGCCGCAGCACCTCCAGCAGGTTGACGACGCCCAGCGCGTTGGTCTGGATCGTGTCGACGGGATGCTGGGTCGAGCGCTCGATCACGGAATAGGCGGCGAAGTGGAAGACGTAGTCGAATGGGTCCACCAGCACGGCGCGCAGGTCGGCCGCGAGGCGGATGTCGCCTTGCACCAGAGAGAGCCTCGAATGCAGCGCCTCGGCCGGGTCGTTGACGATCGACGGGCGGGCCCTCGACACGTCGAGGTCGAAGACCGTGACCTCTGCGCCCAGGCCGACGAGGCGTTTGGCCACGTGGCCACCGAGGAACCCCATGCCTCCGGTGATGAACACGCGGCTGCCGGCGAAGAGGCGGTCGGACACGGCGGGCTGCTCGTCCTGGAGGTCCTCGCCCGCCTCCGGCGTCGGCGCCATCGGGCGGATGCCGATGTCCGAGATGCGTCGGTCGACGAAACACCCGCGTCTTTCGACGGTACGGGCCTCGCTGAGCATGGCGGCGATGGTCATGGCGTTGAAGAGCGGATGGAGAGCACGATCGGGCGGGTTGGGGGGTCCAAGCTGCATCGTGCGCCGACCTCGAAGGCTCATCGGTGCGGTGCCGAACCGTAGGACCGGGTCGATGCAGCGCTTTCGTGAACAACGGCCGGCGCAATGGCGCGCGCGAAGCGCGGCCGCAGCCACAGCGCGACCCGCCGGTGATGTCGCTCGAAGGCAACGTAGAGGCCGATCGCCACGACGTGCGACAGCAGCACCGCGAGGGGGATCGACAGCCAGCGTGACATGCCCTGCGTCGCTTCGAAGACGACGATGAGCACGGTGTTGTGGATGAGGTACAGGCTGTAGCTGTACGACGCCAGGAAGCGACAGGCACGATCCAGCAGCGGTGGTGCCGATGGCACTCGGGCCAGGCCGACCCACACCCCGAAGACCATCATCGCGACGAGCGCCATGGTCTGCAGCTCGTAGGCGTCGAAGCCGACCTTCGCGATGCGCCCGGTCAAGCCGGCGGCGCCGAACGTCACGAGCCAGAGGGCCAGCCAACCGGTGCGCTGGCGGCCGCTCGCCGACAGCTGCGCCTGCGCACACGCGGCCACCGCGCCGAGCAGCCAGATCAACGTCAGTGACTTGCCGCCACCGGCCGCCGCGTTCCAGACCACGACGGGCAGGCTCAAGGCCACCAGTGGCCAGAGGATGCGGCGCCGGATCCTTTCGCGGCCGAGCACGCAGAAGAAGAACAAGCCGGCTGCCACATAGATCCACATCTCGATGGACACGGTCCAGAAGGGCTCGGCCGCGTTGTACGGTCGGATTCGCCACGGAACATCGATGTGCAGGATCCCGAGCAGCTGGAACACGCTGTGGTCCTGCAGCATCAGCAGGTTGCCGAGGAAGGTGGCCATGCCGGTGTTGGCGCCCGGCTCGCCCCACTTCGAGGTGATGAACCAGGCGTTGGCCGCGACCACCAGCAGCAGCGCGGGCACGTAGGGCGTGACGATCCTCGCGACCCGGTCGGCGAGGAAGCCTCCCAGGCGCGGCGGTGGCCGGGCCCGCCAGTTGAGCATCGATTGCGTGATCAGGAAGCCCGAGAGCAGGAAGAACAGGGCCACCGCAAAGCCGGCGCCGACCGTGCCGCCGCCCAGATAGATCAGCACGACGTGCGAGACGACGACCACGTTGGCCGCGATGGCGCGCAAGGCATCGAGATAGGCCGATGCCGCGCCGCTCATGGCCGGCTTCGAAGGTGCGGCCGGTTCGGCGCCGGGGCTCACGGGGGCGCGCCTGCGGCAAGGCGGGCCGGCATCCTGGCCGACCCAGGGCGCGTCGCGCCAGCCACATGGAGCGTGGCCAGCACGGGCGCCAGCACGCTGCGCCATTTCGCGTAGCCGGCGGCCGAGAGGTGCAGGCGGTCTGCGGCGAAGTAGCGCTCGTCCATCGATCCGTCGCCGGCGCTGAGCGGCTCGAACAGGTCGACGACGGTCACGCCGGCACGCTCCGCGGCCAGCGCCCGGATGCCCGCATTGAGTTCGGCGAGCCGGGCCGGCTCGACGGGCGCGTCAAGGTGTTCGCGTGGAGGCAGGGTGCACAGAACGACCGGGACGCGGGCGTCGTGCCGCCGGGCCAGCTCGAGCATGGCGGCGATGTTGAACAGCGTGTCCGCCGTGGCCTGCCGTGCACTGAGGTCGTTGGTGCCGATCAGCAGCACGATGGCTTTCGGGTGCAGGTCGAGCACGTCCTCCTGGAACCGGAACAGCAGGCCCCGGCTCACGTCGCCGCCGATGCCGCGATTGGCGGTCGACAGCGCCGGGAAGTCGCTGGGCAACGAGCGCCACCCGGCGATCAGCGAGTCGCCCGCGAACACGACGCTGCCCTGCTTGTGCGCGCGTTGCAGCCAGAAGGCGCGCCGGTTCTCCTGCATCCAGCCGAAGACCCGCGTCACGCCCCGACCGGGCCAGGGCGCTGCCCCGGTGGGATAGGGCCGGGGGCCGATGGCGGGCAGGTCGGGCGGTGTGGACGCTGCAGCCGCAGCCGGTGCTTCACCGGCAGGCGGGCGGGTCGGCAGGGTGCCCACCGCGCCAACCATCGCGGGCACTTCCTTGGGCACTTCCGCGGGAACCTCCGCAGGCAGGAGGCCCCAGCCCGTGGCGGCCAGCGCCAAGGCCAGCCGCAGCGGCAGCGGCAGCCGCTGGGCCGCGTCAAGGTGCCCGTGCGGCGCCGGTGCCAACGGTGCTCCTCAGGCCTTCATGCCGAACTGGCCGGCGATCTGCGCAGACAGGAGGCGCAGGCTCGTGAGGTTGTTCCAGAACAGGCGTGGCGAGGAGAGCGCGGTGCGGTTGAGCAGGGCCGTCCGGATGACACCCCGGGACTGGCTGTGCGCTCCGGCGTGGCCGACGCGATACACGGCGCCAGTGAATGGCAGCGGCGACAACGGCGTGCCGCGTGCCGCCAGGATGTCGTCGATCCGCACATGGCTGCCGAGCATGTCCTTGATGTACCGCTCTTCGGCGGCCTCCAGCGACGCCGGGAGGTCGTAGAGGTCGCTGCGGACGATGTGGGACGTGCCGCAGAAGCTCGCGAAACGGGAGTGCAGGAACATCAGCCGACCCCCTTCGGCCCAGACGAAGCCGCGATGCACCGCCCAGCCGTTCTCCCCGTCGTGCCTGGCGGCATGGGCGACGATGTCTCGGCTGACGAAGTCGTCGTCGTCGACGATCATGAAGTAGCCCGAGTCGCCGGCCGCGAGCATCCCCGCCAGCACCCTGCGCCCCTTGTCGAGCCGGATGGCCTCGTAGACGGCCTCGCGATTTGCCGCGCCGATGTCGTTCAAGGGATTGGGGCGGTGATTCACCCGGACCACGTCGAAGCCGGTCGGGAGACGTGGCAGGTCTGCGCCGTGGTTGGCGACGACGATGGCGTGCCAGCCGGCGTGCGTCTGGGCGGCGATCGACGCGGCGGTCTCGACGAGCCGCGAGATCAGCGCGGGCCAGTCCTTGGCGTTGTCCTGATGGCGCACGGGGATGATGAACGTGACGACCGGGCGGGCACCTGGCGCTTCATGAGTCATGTCGGACCCTTCGCATTCGTTGAGATGCATCGAGATGGCATCGCCACCCCGTCTGCCGCGGCCGCACGGTGCAGTGACCATCTTGCTGCGCGGCGTTCCCGGGCGTCAGTGCGCTGCCGCACATGAGCTCGCTCGCGACCGCGGGCGCGGCAGCACCAGGCAGCACTCGCGGCGGGTCGTGCGCCCAGCGGAGCCGCGTGATGCGCCTCTCCCACCCCCGGGCGGGAGGGCCAGGGGGCTGCATCCAGGGCACCGTGACCTCCGACCGAAGACGACACACGCCTATCGCTTCCCCGGGGGAAGGTCGGCGCCCGCATGCGGCATCCTCGCCGGGTGCGGCATCGGCTCTCATCCTGGGCGGCGGCCATCGTCTTGTCGATGGCGTGCGGGCCGGCCGCTTCTGCACGGGCGGCCGCCCTGCAGCGGCCCGCCGATGCGCCGGCAGGCTCCCAGGCCATCGGCGCCACGGCGCGCGCCATCCTCGCCAGTGCCGACCACGGCGGCCTGCCCTTTGCCGTCGTCGACAAGCGTGCCGCGCGCATCGCGGTGTACGGCGGCACCGGGGCGCTGGCCGGTGTCTCGGCGGTGCTGTTGGGGCAGGACCGCGGCGATCGCTCTGCGCCGGGCGTCGGCGAGCGGGCGCAGACGGGCCGCTGGCGGCCCGGCGACCGCACCACGGCCGCGGGACGGTATCTGAGCGAGCCGGGTCGCAATCGCGCCGGCGAAAACGTGGTCTGGCTGGACTTCGGCGCCGCCCTGGCCATCCACCGCTTGCGACCGCAGCCTGCCGGTCTCGATCGGGCCAGGCGGCTGGCTGCAGGCCGCCCCGAAGACCTGCGCGTCTCCGCGGGCTGCGTGGTCGTGCCGGTGGCCTTCTTCGAGGCCGTGGTTCAACCCCTGCTGGGGCGAGGGCCGGCGGTCATCTACATCCTGCCTGAATCGAGCGAACGAGCCGCGGACGGGCCGGCTGAAGCACCTTGAGCCGCGCCCGCCTGGGCTTCCTCAGGCGCCGCGTCGAGGCGAGCCGACGCGATCCCAGGCGTCGCGCGCGGCCTGCTTCGCACGCTCCCAGCCCAGGCTGGAGGCGCCGCGGCTGGACTCCCAGTCGCGCGACAGGTCCGACTCGACGTCGTCGAACTGCCGACCCGGATACCGGCTGAACGCCGTCACGCCGTAGCCGTAGGCCGGGCCGTAGTCGTCGTAACTGGCGCCGCCGGTCACATACGACCGGTTGGCGAAGTTCTCGCGCCAGTAGTCGTCCTCGCCCGTCGGGTCGACGGCCTCGGCCACACCTTTGCCGGCCAGCCCGCCCACCACCGCGCCGACCGCTGCGCCCACCACCGTGCCCACCGGGCCGGCCACCGTGCCCGTGGCGGCGCCGGCGGCACCGCCGAGCA
>JALHOU010000052.1 GCA_022842825.1 Rubrivivax sp. | reverse complement strand
GAGGCCGCGCGCCGCCGGCGCGCAGGCGCCCACGGCGCCGGCGTGCATCAGCCGCAGCAGCGCGCGGCGCCGCATCGGCGCCATCACTTCACCGCGCCCCACTCTTCCTCGAAGATGCTGACCAGCACCTGGTTCGACAGCCGGTTGGGCTCGACCGGCACCCGCGCCATGTCGGGCGGGAACTGCAGCAGCGCCGGCATGCCTTCCGGCGTGAGGAAGCGCAACCCGGGGGGCAGTGCGCGCACGCCGGGCCAGGGCCTGCGGCCGGCCATCACGAAGCCCCACTCGCCGAAGCTGGGGACATGCACGTGGTAGGGCCAGGCGGTGTAGCCCACGGCCTCCAGCGTCTTCACCACGGTCCAGAAGCTGCGCCGTGCGACGAGCGGCGAGGTGGCCTGCACGACGATCCAGCCGCTGGCGGCCAGCACCTCCTCGGCGCGCTGGTAGAAGCTGGTCGTGTAGAGCTTGCCGAGCGAATAGTTGCTCGGGTCGGGGAAGTCGGCGATGACGATGTCGAAGGGCGCGCCGCGGCCGGCCTCGATCTCGCGCGCGTGCAGCTCCAGCCAGGTGAAGGCGTCGGCGTTGACGATGCGCACCTTGGGGCTGGCGAGCGCCTGCCCGTTGAGTGCAGTGAGCGCCGGGTGGGTCGAGAAGAGGCGGGTGATGTGCGGGTCGAGTTCGACCAGGGTCACCTGCTCGACGGACGCGTAGCGAAGCACCTCGCGCACCGCCAGGCCGTCGCCGCCACCCAGCACGAGCACCCGCCGCGGTGCGCCGTGCGCGGCCAGGGCCGGGTGCACCAGCGCCTCGTGGTAGCGGTACTCGTCGCGCGAGTGGAACTGCAGGTTGCCGTTGAGGAAAAGCCGGATGCCGCCGTGGCCGCCCGCCCCCGACTGAGTGACCACCACGCGCTGGTACTCGCTGCTCTCGCGCAGGATGATGCGGTCGCCGTAGAACTGGTCCTCGGCCCAGGTCGTGAGGTGCGAGGCGCCGGCCATGACCGCGAGCAGCGTCGCGATGACGGCGGCGCAGGCCGCCGCGTGCGCCCCGAAGCGCCGCAACTCGCCGCGGAACAGCACCAGCGCCCAGGCCGCCACCAGCGCATTGAGCAGGCCGAAGAAGAGCCCCGTGCGCACGATGCCCAGGTGCGGCACGAAGAGCAGCGGGAAGGCGACGGCGACGGCCAGCGCGCCGAGGTAGTCAAAGGTGAGCACCTCCGAGACCAGCTCGCGCAGCGCATAGCGCTCGGCGAAGTGGCGCTTGAGGATGCGCATGACGAGCGGGATCTCGAGGCCGGCGAGCACCCCCACCACCAGCACGAAGCCATAGAGCAGCACCCGGAACGCCCACCCGCCGCCGCTGCTGGGCAGCAGGTTGTAGGCCACGAACAGCGCCGCCGGCATGAGCCCGCCGATCAGGCCGACGAGCAACTCGATGCGCAGGAACTGCGCCACCAGCTGCCGCTCGACCAGGCGCGAGAGCCACGAACCGATGCCCATGGCGAAGAGGTACGCGCCGATGATGGTGCTGAACTGCAGCACCGAGTCGCCGAGCAGGTAGCTCGCCAGCGCGCCGGCGGCGAGCTCGTAGACGAGGCCGCAGGCAGCGACGACGAAGACGCTGGCGAGCAGCGCCACCTCGGCCGGTGTCGGCCCGGGGCGAACGGCGGCGCCAGCGGTGACGGTGCCCGCCTCCGCGCTCATCGCGGCGGGCTCAACCGTGCACGGCGGCCGAAATGATGAGGCCGATGGCGATGCACATCGAGCCCACCACGATGGCCAGGGCCACGTTCTTCTTCTCGACGATCTCGCCCCACAGGTCGTAGGGCGTGATCTTGTCGATGATCACGAAGGCCAGCCAGAACACGACCACGCCGATCAGCGCGTAGAGCAGGGAGCCGAAGAAGGCACTCGGCTTGAGCCATTCCAATCCCATCATCGTTCACCTCCTGGGCCGCTTTGGGCCCGAGCCTGGTTCATCTCGATCATCGGTCACTTGCATCGGTCACTTGCATCGGTCAATTGCATGGTCATTGGCCCGGGTCGCCGGGCGCGGTCACTTGTGCCCACCGCCGCCGCCCCACGAGCCGCCGCTCGTGCGCCCGCTGCTGCCCGAGCCGCGCTGGGCCACGCACTGCTTGTACTCGTTGCTGTTGGCCCCGAAGGCCTGGCGCAGCTCGTCGCAGCGGTCGCTGCCGTCGCATTCGGAGAGCATGCTCAACAGGATGAGCAGCACGACGATGACGACGACGATGTGGCCGATGCTCATGCCCTTGGCCGTGCCGCTGACCGGTGCCACGTCGCGCTGCATTGCCGCGCGGTCGCCGGCGGGGATGCCGAAGGCGTCGGCCACCGCGTTGGCCTCGAGCACCGCCCCGGCCGACCATACGACCTCGGTGCCGGCCTGGCCCCCGGCCTGGCCGCCCGACTTGTCGGCGGCAGCGCTGCGCGTCTGCTCGCGCGAGAGGCGCTTGCGGCTGTCGCCGCCGATGCCCACGTAGTCGGTGACGTGGGCGCGCTCGCCGCGCGTCACCTTCCAGTAGAACTCGCCCTGCACCCAGGTGACCTTGGCGTCGTAGCTGTACTTCTTCTGGAAGCCCGCGCCCTTGTACTGGGCGCGGTCGCCCTTGACCTGCGGCGCGCCGGTGATCGGCCGCACCCAGCTCCAGCCGTCTTCGGCGTCGACGAGGAAGGCGAAGCCGAGGCTGCGGTTGTAGAGCAGGTACTCGCGCCAGAAGGTCTGTTCGTCGTCGCTGCCGGCTTCGGGAATGTCGCAGCGCTCCTGGTAGCCCACCACCTGCCACGGTTGCGGCTCGCCCGTGCCGAGTGCCAGGTTGCCGCTGTTGCCGAGCGGGATCTGCGGCCCGAGGCCGCCCTCGCTGGTGTTGTTCTGGGTGTAGTGCTTGAGCTCGCCGCCGACGCCGGTGGAGACGTCGACGACGGCGTTGCACTGGCCGCAGCTGACGCTCTGGGTGCTCGCCAGCCTGATCTCGAGCGCGTTGCCGCAGTTGGGGCATGCGATGCCGCGTGCGCCGAGCGTCTTCTCGCCCGCGCCGGCAGCCAGGCCGCTCATCGCGAGCGAGGCGAGCAGGACCGGCCGGCCGATCGACCAGCCGACCTGCCCGGAGTCGCTGCCGTCCAGCGTGGCGACCTCGTCGCTGCCGCTGCGCAGGTCGGCGACCAGGAAGTCGCCGTGCAGCTGCGGCGGGCGCGGCAGCTCGCCCTGCGCCGCGATGAGGTGCGCCTTCACCACCGAGGCCACGTCCCACGGGCGGCGATCGGCCAGCACGCGCTGGCCGGCCGTCAGCGCATCGAGGGCCGGCGCGTCGGCGGGCGTCGGCGCCTCGAAGGCCATCACGTAGGCGCCGTTGTCCTCCGAGAGCCAGCCGCTGCGGCCGTTGTCGAAGAGGGCGTGCCACTCGTTCCAGGTGCCGCCCTCGTAGCCGTACTGCAGGCGGCCGACGAGCGTGAAGGCCACGCCCTGGTGCGTGCCGCCGGCGCCCAGCTGCAGCGGCGAGTGATCGTCGAAGAGCTCGGCGCTGGTGCCGATGCGCAGCAGCGACTGGCCGTCGCGCACCAGGGTGCTGCGGCAGAAGCCGCAGACGGCGCTGGCCGACGCGGCCGAGGCGAACTCGACCGGCGCGCCGCAGTTGGGGCAGGCGGCGCGGTAGGCGCGCTGCGGGGATCCGGGAGATGTGGCCACGCTGGACGCGCGGTCTCGTTATGCGACGGTTTGCCTGTTCAGACCAGCTTCTTCAGCAGCTCCGCCTTCTTGGCGCTGAACTCCTCGTCGGTGAGGATGCCCTTGGCCTTGAGCTCGCCGAGCCTTTCGAGCGTGGCCATGACGTCGTCGGGCCTGATGCCGGCCGACGCTGCCGCTGCACTGGCGGCTGCCGCAGCCGCAGCAGCGCCGCCCCCTTGCAGCCCGGCGTTGAGCTGCTGCGCCATCACCTGGCCGAGCGCGACGCCCGCACCCAGGCCCATGGCATCGCCGACCACGCCGCCGCCGCCGCCGCCGGCGGCCCCCTTGGCGAACTCGGGGATCGACTGCGCCGTCTGGTACTGCATGAACTTGCCCATGTCGCCGCCAACCATGCCCATGCCGATCTTCTGGTCGAGGATCTTCTGCAGCTCCTCGGGCAGGCTGACGTTCTGCACCGTCACCTTGTCGAGCGCCAGGCCGATGGCCGTGAACTCGGCGGCCGTGGCCTCCTGCAGCTGCTTGGCGAACTCGATCTGGTTGGCCGCGAGGTCGAGGAAGGGGATGCCGCTTTGCGCCACCGCGTCGCTGATGTGCTGCAGCATCAGGCCGCGCAACTGGCCGTCGAGGTCTTCGACGGTGTATTTGTCGCGCGTGCCGCTCACGGCGGTGTGGAAGGCCTTCGGGTCGGCCACGTGGTAGGCGTAGTTGCCGAAGGCGCGCAGCCGCACCGCGCCGAAGTCCTTGTCGCGGATGGTGATCGGCTGCGAAGTGCCCCAGCGCCTGTCCAGCTGCTGCCGCGTGCTGAAGAAGTACAGGTCGCTCTTGAACGGGCTCTGGAAGAGCTTGTCCCAGTTCTTGAGGTAGGTGAGGACGGGGATCGTCTGCGTCGTCAGCTTGTACATGCCGGGGCCGAAGACGTCGGCCACCTTGCCCTCGTTGACGAAGACGGCCATCTGGCTCTCGCGCACGGTGAGCGAGGCGCCGTACTGGATCTCGTTGCCCGCCATCGGGAAGCGCCAGGCGAGCGTGCCGTCGCCCGACTCGGTCCACTCCAGGATGTCGATGAACTGTTTCTTGATGAAGTCCATCAGCGCCATGTCGAGCACTCCTTCAATCCCTGCGATGAAGCGGCAGGGTGCGACCAATAATACGCGGCATGTCTGGGGAGAAATCGTGAACCGCACCGCATGGCGCGTCGCTGTGATCGGTGCCGGCCCCGTCGGGCTGGCCCTGGCGCTGCACGGCGCGCGGCTGATGCCCGAGGCCGCTTTCACGGTCTATGACGCGCGTGACGCCGAGCGCGATGTTTCGGGCGATCCGCGCACGCTGGCGCTCGCCGAGGGCAGCGTGATGCTGCTGCAGCGGCTGGGCTGCTGGGACCCGGCGCGCGCGGCGCCCATCCGCTCGGTGCACGTGTCGCAGATGCCGCCCTCGCCGGGGCAGCCGCAGGTGCTGATCGACGCCGCCTCGATGGGCACGACTCAGCTGGGCGCCGTGCTGAGCTACGGCGCGCTGGTGGCGCCGCTGCAGCGGGCCTGGCAGGCCGGCGTGGCCGCCGAGCCGGCGCGCCTGGCGATGCGCTTCGGCGCGCCGGTGCTGGCGGTCGAGGGCGCGGGCGGGGAGGTGGTGGTGCGCGTGTCGGGCGAGACTGCGGGCGCCGAGCCGCAACGCTACGACCTGGCCGTGGTCGCCGAAGGCGGTGTCTTCGCCGAGCAGGCACGCAAGGCGATCCGTCACGACTACCGGCAGACCGCCTGGGTGGGCACACTCGTCCTCGAAGGGGGCGCAACCGGGGCGCCCGGCGGGTCTGCTGCGTCCGGTGGGTCCGGCGGGTCCAGCGTGTTCGACGTGTCGGGCCGCGCCTACGAGCGCTTCACGCGCCAGGGCCCGGCCGCGCTGCTGCCGCTGCCGGACGCAGACCCGGCCGCCGCGGCAGCGGGCCGCCGCCGTGCGGCGCTCGTGTGGTGCTTGAACGCTGACGACGACCCGGTGCGCACGCTCGACGCGGCCCAGAGGCTGGTCTTGCTGAACACCCTGTTCCCGCAAGAGGCCGGTCGCATCGTCGAGATGTCGCCGCTCAAGGACTTCGCGCTCGGCCTCAACGCCGAGCGCACGCTCGTCGAAGGCCGCATCGTGCGCATCGGCAACGCGGCGCAGACCCTGCACCCGGTGGCCGGCCAGGGCCTGAACCTGGGCCTGCGCGATGCGCACGCGCTGGTGGCCGCGCTGCGCCACGCCGACGACCTGGAGCGTGCGCTGCGCAGCGTGGAGTGGTCGCGCGCACCGGACCGCTGGGCGATGATCGCCGCCACCGACTTTCTCGCGCGCTCCTTCACATGGTCGTGGCCGGGGCTGGCGACCTTGCGCGCGGCCGGACTCGCCGCCGTGCAACACCTGCCGCCGGTGAAGGCGGCTTTGGCGCGGCGGATGATGTTCGGCGGGCGCTGACGCAGCAGGCGTGCAGTGGGCGTCGTGTCGCGGGTGAGGCCGCGGCCGCGGCCTGGTTGGCGCCAGCCTGGGAGCAGCTCAGATTCGGCGATGCTGCAACGCCGGCAGCTGCCGCCGCACTTGCGCCAGGCGCTGCGGGTCGATCTCGGCCAGCACCATCCCGGGGCCCTCGTCGCGGCAGGCGAGCACCTCGCCCCAGGGGTCGACGATCAGGCTGTGGCCGAAGGTGCGGCGCCCGTTCTCGTGCGTGCCGCCTTGCGCCGCGGCGAGCACGTAGCACTGGTTCTCGATGGCGCGGGCGCGCAGCAGCACCTCCCAGTGCGCTAGACCGGTGGTGTGCGTGAAGGCCGAGGGCACGGCGATGAGGTCGCACGGCGGCTGCATCAAGGCCCGGTAGAGCTCGGGAAAGCGCAGGTCGTAGCAGACCGACAGGCCCAGGCGCAGCGACGCGGGCCCCCACTGCGGCAGCGCCAGATCCACCGCCACCGGCTCGCTTCCGGCGGCCAGTGTGCGGCCCTCGTCGTAGCTCTCGCGGCCGTTGTCGAAGGCGAAGAGGTGCACCTTGTCGTAGTGCGCCGCCTCGGTGCCGGCTGGCGTGTACACGCAGGAACGGTTCAGCACCCTCGGCGCCGCCGCAGCGCTTTCGCCGTCGATTGCGGCGGCCGCCGGTGCGGTCACGGGCAGCGTGCCGCCGATCAGGAAGACACCGTGCCGGCGTGCGGCCTCGGCCAGGAACTGCTGGATCGGCCCCTGGCCGGGCGCCTCGGCGACCGCGAGCTTGTCGGTGTCGCGCCGGCCGAGCAGACAGAAGTACTCGGGCAGCGAAACCAGCGCCGCGTCGGCGGCCGCGGCCTCGGCGATCAGGGTGGCGGCGGCGTCGAGATTGCGCTGCACATCGGGCGTTGAGACCATCTGCAGGGCGGCGATCTTCAGGGGCATGTGCGATTCTGTGCCCTCTTCGGCGCATCGCTGCGGCGGACGTGTCGAACGCGGCGGGCAATGACCCCCGTTGTCGGTGGGCCAAGCCCAGGCGGTGCCGAGCCGTGGAAGTTTTTTCTCTACCCTCTCCGACTGCGCTGGCCGTGAAGGAGATAGCCTCGCGGTGGGGTCGGGGTTCGTTGAAGACCCGGCGACGAACCCGCTGGCAAGCCCCCGAACGAGGCGCCGAACGAGGACAGAAGGACAGAAGGACAGAAGGACAGAAGCCAGGGAGCGGAGGAAGGTCCATGTCGCTGCAATCGGCCGAAACCGGCTGTACGCCCGCAGGCCAGGGCGCCGAGCCCGAGCACAGCCGCTTCGTGCAGCGCGTGCGTCGGCGCTTCGCCGCCGAGCTGCCGCTGCTGGCCCCGGGCGTGCCCGGGCCGCCGGCCGTGTTGGCGCTGGTGGCGGCGCTGCTCGAACGAGGCCGCGTGCTGCCGGCGGCGCTGCGCGTCGCGCGCCAGTTGGTCCTCGAGCGGCTGGCGACGCTGGACGTGACGCGCCGGGCCTCGCTCGACGACGTGACCGGCGCCATGACCGACCTCGCCGAGGTGACGCTCGAGCTCGCGCTGGCCTCGGCGCTGGCCGAGGCCGACGAGCGCCACGGCCAGCCACTGGATGCCGGCGGTCGCCGGGTCGAGTTCTGGATCGTCGGCATGGGCAAGCTCGGCGCCCGCGAGCTCAACGTCTCCTCCGACATCGACCTCGTCTACGTCTACGAGGACGAGGGTCAGGGCCGGCAGACGGCGGGGCCGCGGCCGGTGTCGTTCCACGAGTACTTCAGCTTCGTCGCCAAGCGGCTCTATGCGCTGATGGGCGACGTCACCGACGAGGGCTTCGTCTTCCGCGTCGACCTCGCCCTGCGCCCGAACGGCAACTCCGGCCCGCCCGTGGTGAGCCTGGCGATGCTGGAGGAGTACCTGCAGGTGCAGGGGCGCGAGTGGGAGCGCTTCGCGTGGCTGAAGAGCCGCGTCGTCGCCCCGCGCGCCTCGGTGCTGGGTGGCGGGGCGCTGGCGCTGCGCGCGCTCGTCACGCCGTTCGTCTACCGGCGCTATCTCGACTACGGGGTCTTCGAGGGCTTGCGCCAGCTGCACCGCAAGATCCGCGACGAGGCGCAGCGCCGCGCGGCCGGCCGGCCCGAGCGCGCCAACGACGTGAAGCTGTCGCGCGGCGGCATCCGCGAGATCGAGTTCATCGTGCAGCTGCTGCTGGTGGTGCGTGGCGGGCAGTTCCCCGAGATCCGCACGCGGCGCACGCTGCGCGGGCTGGACCGTGTGGTGGCGCGCGGATTGATGCGACCCGAGACGGCGCGGCGGCTGGCCGAGGCCTACGAGTTCCTGCGCCTGCTCGAGCACCGCATCCAGTACCTCGACGACCAGCAGACGCACCTGCTGCCCACCCACGACGGAGACCTCGCCTGGATCGCGCGCAGCCTGGGCCTGGCCTGCGAGCGCGAGTCGTGCGAGCTGCTGGCGCGGCTGGGCGAGGTGCGCGAGTTCGTCGCCGCCGAGTTCGACGCCCTGTTGCGCGACGGCCAGGCGAGCGCAGCCGGCGGGGGCGGCGTGCCTTGCAAGGGTTGCGGTCCGGCGCCGCTGGCCATCGACAGCGAGGCGCTCGGCGAGCGCCTGGCCGGCCTGGGCGAGGGCACCCTCGCGGCGCGCGTGGCCACCTTCGCGGCCAACCCGCGCGTGCGCGCGCTGCGCGACGAGAGCCGCCTGCGCCTGGGGCGGCTGGTGCAGCGTGCTGCCGAGACGATTCGGGAGGAAGGGTGCAGCGAGGCGGCGGCAGTGCGCTTCCTCGACTGGGTGGAGCCGCTGCTGCGGCGCGAGAGCTACATCGCGCTGCTCGCCGAGCGGCCGGCCGTGATGCGGCGGCTGCTTCGCCTGCTCGGCCTGGCGCGCTGGCCCATGCAGTACCTGATGCGCCACCCCGGCGTCATCGACGAGCTTGCCGACGAGCGACAGCTGCAGGACCGCTTCGATCGCGCCGCCTTCGAGGCCGAGCTCGAGGACCGCCGCGGCGCATGGCAGCGCAGCGGCGAGGACGACGAGGACAAGCTGCTCGACACGCTGCGCCACGCCCACCACGCCGAGGTCTTCCGCACCCTCGTGCGCGACGTCGAGGGCCGGCTCACCGTGGAGCAGGTGGCCGACGACCTCTCGGCGCTGGCCGACGCGGTGCTGGCGATCGTCCTGCGCTGGTCGTGGGCGCGCTTTGCCAAGCGCCACCGTGAGTCGAGCACGCTGGCCGTCATCGCCTACGGCAAGCTCGGCGGCAAGGAGCTCGGCTACGGCAGCGACCTCGACGTCGTCTTCCTCTACGACGACGCCGACGAGCCCGACAAGCAGCGCGCGCAGGAGGTCTACGGTGCCTTCGTGCGCAAGGTCATCACCTGGCTGACGCTGCGCACGGCCGCCGGCGAGCTGTTCGACATCGACACGGCACTGCGCCCCAACGGCAGCTCCGGGCTGCTGGTGACCACCGCCGATGCCTACGACCGCTACCAGGTGGGGCGCGGCAGCAACACGGCGTGGACCTGGGAGCACCAGGCGCTGACGCGCGCGCGCTTCGCGGCCGGGCCGCCGGCGCTGGCGGCGCGCTTCGAGGCCACGCGCCGCGCCGTGCTGACCGCGCCGCGCGACCACGGCAAGCTGCGCGAGGAGGTGCGCGCGATGCGCGAACGCGTGCGCGCGGCGCACTCGGTACCGGCCGGACGCTTCGAGGTGAAGCACAGCGCCGGCGCGATGATGGACATCGAGTTTGCGGTGCAGTACCTCGTGCTCGCACACGGTGGCGCGCACCCGGAGTTGCTCGACAACGCCGGCAACATCGCGCTGTTGCAGCGGGCCGAGGCGGCCGGGCTGCTGCCGGCCGGCGTGGGCACGGCCGCGGCCGGTGCCTACCGCGAACTGCGCCGCATGCAGCACCGGGCGCGGCTGGACGAGCAGCCCACGCATGTCGAGCCCGCCACTGTGGCCGCGCACCGCGACGCGGGCCTCGCGCTGTGGCGGGCAGTGTTCGATTGAGCGACGAGGCGCCAGCGACCGCGGGCGGCGAAGCGCGGGCCGGCGGGGTCACGGAAGGTCCGGGCAGCGCGGCCGGCACGACGCCGTGGCTGGCGCTTTGCGCGTTGCTGGGCGGCGGTTCGTTGCTCGCCTGGTGGATGCCGGCGGCGCTGCTGGACTGGCAGCCGGGGCGCGCGCCGAGCGAGCTGTGGCGCCTGGTGACGGCGGCGTGGGTGCACTGGAGCGAGCTGCACCTGGCGGCCAACCTGGCCGGCACGGCCGTCGTGGCGGCACTGGGCTGGGCGGCGCGCCTGCCGGCGGGCGCGGCGCTGGCGCTGGCGCTGGCCTGGCCGCTGACGCACGCGGGGCTGTGGGTCCAGCCGGCCCTGGCGCACTACGGGGGCGCCTCGGGCGTGCTGCACGCGGCGGTGGCCATCGCCGCGGGCTGGTTGATGGCCCCTCAGGCCCCTCAAGCCCCCAAAGCCGCCCGCCGGACGAGGCTCATCGGCGCGGCCATCGCTGCCGGCCTGGCGCTGAAGGTGTTTCTCGAGGAGCCGTGGTCGGGGCCGATCGCCGCCTCGCGCACCTGGGACATCGCCGTCGCGCCGATCGCCCATGCCAGCGGTGCGCTGGCCGGAGCGGCCGTGGCCCTGGTCGCCCTCCTGCTGAAGCGGAGCCACACCGCGCGGCGCTGAGGCCGCCTCCTTGGCCAGCGCACGCACGCCCCGCGTCCCGCGTTGAGCGCGGGAAGCAGCGCTGACAATGCCCCAGTGAACCCCGGACAAGGATGGAGCCACCGATGCCGACCCTCTCGTTCCAGCTGAACGGCCGCCCGGTCAGCGCCGAGGCCCCGAACGCGACCCTGCTGGTGGACCTGCTGCGCCAGCAGCTCGGCCTCACCGGCACGCACATCGGCTGCGACACCGCGCAGTGCGGCTGCTGCACCGTGGTGGTCGACGGCCAGGCGGTGAAGAGCTGCAACCAGCTCGCGCTGCAAGTGGCCGGCCGCGAGGTCACGACGGTGGAGGGCCTCGCGCGCGAGGGGCGGCTGCACCCCGTGCAGGACGCCTTCGTCGAGTGCCACGGCCTGCAATGCGGCTACTGCACGCCGGGCATGGTGATGAGCGCGGTGGCCCTGCTCCAGCACAACCCGCGCCCGAGCGAGGCCGAGATCGTCGACGCGCTCGAGGGCAACCTGTGCCGCTGCACCGGCTACGTGAACATCGTCAGCGCGGTGCAGAAGGCGGCGCGCACGATGGCGGGAGAGGCCTGATGAGCGCCGTTCCCGACGCCACGCACGCCACCCGTTTCGGCAGCGGCCGCGCCGTGCGCCGCGTCGAGGACCCTTCGCTGGTGCAGGGCCAGGGCCAGTTCGCCGACGACGTGAGCCTGCCGGGCCAGACCTGGCTTGCCTTCCTGCGCAGCGACCGCGCGCATGCGCGCATCGTCAGCGTGGACACGGCGGCCGCGGCGGCGATGCCCGGCGTGGTGAAGGTGTTCACCGGCGCCGACCTGGTGGCCGCCGGCATCAAGCCGGTCGTCCTGCCGCCGGGCTTCAAGCGGCCCGACGGCAAGGTGGCGAGCGCGCCGCCCAAGCAGCCTCTGGCGCACGGCGTGGTGCGCTTCGTTGGCGAGCCGGTGGTCGCGGTGGTGGCCGAGTCGCGTGCCGCGGCGCGCGCCTCGGCAGCGGCGGTGTGGGTCGAGTACGAAGAGCTGCCCGTTGTCGCGAGCCTCGCGGCGGCGCTGGTGCCGGGCGCGCCCGAGGTCTGGCCCGAGGCGCCGGGCAACGTGCTGGCCGAGGCGCGCTATGGCGATGCCCACGCCACCGAGGCGGCGTTTGCCGCCGCCGCGCACCGGGTCTCGGTGGAGATCGACAACCAGCGCCTCGCCCCGAGCCCGATGGAGCCGCGCAGCGTGCTCGCCTATGTCGAGAACGACCGCCTGACGGTGCGACTGTCCAGCCAGATGCCCACCGGCGTGCGGGGCGGGCTCGCCGCCTCGCTGCCGGGACGCACGGCGGACAACGTGCGCGTGCTCGTGGGTGATGTCGGCGGCGGCTTCGGCATGAAGACGGGCATCTACGCCGAGGACATCGTCGTCGGCTGGGCGGCGCTGGCCACCGGCCGCCCGGTGAAGTGGCAGGCCGAGCGCCTGGAGGAATTCACCAGCGCCGTGCACGGCCGCGACGCCGTCAGCCACGCCGAGCTGGCGCTCGACGCTGCCGGCCGCGTGCTGGCGCTGCGCGTGCGCACCTGGGCCAACGTGGGCGCCTGCCCGGCGGCCGTGGCTCTGGCGATCCCGCTCGTCATCGGGCCGTGGGTCATCACGAGCATCTACCACGTGCCGCTGCTGAGCCTGCACCTCACGACGGTGCTCACGCACCAGATGGCCATTGGTGCCTACCGCGGCGCCGGCCGGCCCGAGTCGGTCTACATCATCGAGCGGCTCATGGACGCCGCGGCACGCGAGATGGGGCTGGACCCGGCCGAGCTGCGCCGTCGCAACATGGTGCGGCCCGAGCAGATGCCGTACACCAACCCGCTCGCGCAGGTGTACGACAGCGGGCAGTTCGAGCGCATCCTCGACCGCGGCCTCGCGCTCGCCGACTGGTCGGGCTTCGCGGCGCGGCGGGCGGAGGCTCTTCGGCGTGGCCGGCTGCGCGGGCGCGGCATCGCCACCTTCCTGGAGTGGACCGGCGGCAACGCGCTCGAGGAGCAGGTGCGCGTCGATGTCACCGCCGACGGCTTCATCGAGCTCTCGTCGGCGACGATGGCAATGGGCCAGGGCATCGCCACGAGCTACGTGCAGCTCGCGCACGATGTCTTCGGCGTGCCGCTGGAGCGCATCCGCGTCATGCAGGGCGACACCGACCGCGCCAACGGCTTCGGCAGCGCCGGCAGCCGCTCGCTCTTCACGGGCGGCGGCGCGGTGCACGTGGCAAGCGTGCGCACCGTCGAGGAAGCGAAGAAGCTGGCCGGCGAGGCGCTGGAGGCGTCGGCAGCGGACATCGAGTACCGCGCCGGGCGCTTCAGCGTCGTCGGCACCGACCTCGTCATCGATCTCTTCGAGCTGGCCAAGCGGCAGCTCGAGGCGCGCATCGTCGTCAGCGGCACGGCCAAGGCGGGCGGGCCGAGCTGGCCGAACGGCTGCCACGTGTGCGAGGTCGAGATCGACCCGCAGACCGGCGCCGTCGAGGTCGTGGCCTACGCCTCCGTGAACGACATCGGCCGCGTCATCAGCCCGGCCATCGTGCGCGGCCAGGTCGAGGGCGGCGCCGTGCAGGGCATCGGCCAGGCGCTGAGCGAGCGCGTCAGCTACGACACAGGCAGCGGGCAGCTGCTGTCGGCCAGCTTCATGGACTATGCGCTGCCGCGCGTGGACGGCTTCCGCGACTTCAAGACCGAGTTCGACGAGTCGGTGCCCTGCCTGACCAACGTGCTCGGTGCCAAGGGCGTGGGCGAGCTCGGCACCATCGGCGCTACGCCGGCGGTGGTGAACGCGGTGATCGATGCACTCGCGGCCGAGGGCCTGGGACGCGACGCCGAGCGCGTGCAGATGCCGCTCACCGCCGAGGCGGTGTGGCGGGCGCTGCGGCGCGAGTTTCCGAGCGTGCTGCCCGTGCGCGCGGCTTGAAGCGCTTGCGAAGATGTGAAGGCATGACCACCGTGCACGCCGCCGCCCCTGGACGCGTCAGGAGGGGGCGGTGACGAGCGACGACCGCAAGGCGCACCTCGACGCAATGGCCGTCGCGCTGCTGCTCGGCTGCTGCGCCGTGTGGGGCCTGGGCCAGGTGGCCATCAAGCTGACGCTGGCGGAGATTCCGCCGCTGCTGCAGTCGGCGGCGCGTTCGGCCGGCGCGGCGGTGCTGCTGCTGGCCTGGATGCGCTGGCGCGGGCAGCCGCTGCTGCCGCCGCGTGTGACGTGGCGCGGCGGGCTGCTGGCGGGTCTGCTGTTCGCCGCCGAGTTCGCCTGCATGTTCAGCGGCCTGCAGTTCACGAGCGCCTCGCGCATGGTGGTGTTCCTGTACACGGCGCCGTTCGTCGTGGCGCTGGGCATGCCCTTCATCGCGCGCAGCGAGCGGCTGACGGCGTGGCAGGTGTTCGGGCTCGCCTGCGCGTTCGGCGGCGTGGTGTGGGCCTTTGCCGAAGGCTTCTCGTCGGCATCGGCGGGGCCGCGGCAATGGGTCGGTGACGCGTTGGGCATCGCCGCTGCGGTGCTGTGGGGAGCGACGACGCTCGTCATGCGCGGCAGCGCGCTCGCACGGGCGAGCGCCGAGATGTCGCTGCTGTACCAGCTGGTCGTCTCGGCCGTGCTGCTCGCCCTGGCCGGCGTCGGGGTGGGCGAGCGCTGGCCGGTCGCCGCGCTGCCCTCCACCTGGGCGCTGCTCGCCTTCCAGACGGTGGTGATCACCTTCGTCACTTACCTGATCTGGTTCTGGCTCGTGCGGCACTACCCGGCGACGCAGATCTCGGTGTTCACGCTGCTGACGCCGATCTTCGGCCTGCTGGCGGGCGTGGGCCTGCTCGGCGAGCCGTTGACCGCGAGGCTGGTGGTGGCGCTGGTGGCGGTGTGCGGCGGCATCTGGCTGGTGAGCACGCGTGGGCGGCGCGTGGCAGTGGCGGCGGCGCCTGGCGGAGGCAGCACGCAGGCTTGAGCGGTGCTTGAGCGGGGGTTGAGCCCGCTCGTCCTCATCGCGTCAAGGCCTTCAGCGCGAGCTTGATGCCGTCGCTCACGCCCACGCCGGGCGGCAGGGCCTTGAGCGCCGCCTGCGCCTCGCGGTCGTTGTAGCCGAGGGCGAGCAGCGCCTGGGCGATATCGGCCTGCGCATCGTCCAGCGGCGTCGCGTTCGACGGCGCGAGCTCGGCACCGAGGCGCCCCTTCAACTCGAGCAGCAGCCGCTCTGCCGTCTTCTTGCCGATGCCCGGCACCTTGACGAGGCGGCCGCCGTCCTGCAGCGACACTGCCTGCGCGAGCTCGGTGACCGACAGGCCCGAGAGGATGGACAGCGCCGTGCGCGGGCCGACGCCGCTGATGCGCGTGAGCTCGCGGAAGGTGGCGCGCTCGGCGGCGGTGAGGAAGCCGAAGAGCAGCTGGGCGTCCTCGCGCACGACAAAGTGGGTGAGCAGGACCACTGTCTCGCCCAGCGCGGGCAGGTTGTAGAAGGTGCTCATCGGCACGTCGAGCTCGTAGCCGACGCCGTGCACGTCGAGCAGCACCTGCGGCGGCGTCTTCGCCACGAGCGTGCCGGCGAGGCGGCCGATCATGGCGTCGAAGGCCGCTTCGGCAGCGGGGCCGGCGGCATAGGCGCGGCCCGGGCGGCGCGGACCCCGCAGGCCGGTTCAGGCCGGTTCAGCAAGCAGCTCATCGATCAGGCGGTGCAGTCTGGCGAAGTCGGGCGCGCCCTCGTGGCGGGCGGCGACGGCGCCTCGTCTGTCGATGACAACCGTGGTGGGGGTGGCGCGCACGTCGCCAAAGGCGCGCGCGATGGCACCGGTGTTGTCGATGACGACGTCGAAGGGCAGCGCATGGATTTCGGCGAAGCGCGCGACCAGAGCCGGCGGATCGTGCTTCATCGCCACGGCCAGCGTTTCGTAGCCGCGGTCGCGGAACCTGCGCCACGTGGCGACCAGACCCGGCATCTCCTGCACGCAGGGGGCACAACTCGTGGCCCAGAAGTTGACCAGGACGACCCGGCTGCGCAGGCCCGACAGCTGTGCGGGCCGGCCATCGAGGAGCGTGTAGGGGACATCGGGCGCTTCCTCGCGTCGTCCGCAGCCGGCCAGGAGGCCGGGCAACGCAGCGCCGCCGGCCAGCGTCAAGAGGCGGCGTCCAAAGCGGCGGCGGTCGATCGGGGAGGCCATGAATGCGAGTGGAGGCGCCATGTCACGTGGGCCCTCGGCGCGGCGCGCATTCTAGGAGCCGGCCTTCCGTGGGTAGGCAAGCCGCGAACCGGGTGGCACGGGTGGCACGGGGGCCGGCTGCGGGCCGGCGGTGTCGTCAGCTCAGCCGCCGTCGCCAACGAGGCGCGACAACTCGAAGCTGAGCGCCGCGGGCAATTGCTGGACGATGGCGTCGCGGCCGACGCTGGCGAACTGGCGCCCCCCCTCGTGCAGCAGTTCGAAGGCCTTGCCCTGCTCGGCGATCTGCACGAAGGCGAGGTTGGGAACGGATTCGAGCCACTCGGCGCGCAGCCGCTCCAGCCGCTCGCCCCGCAGCGTGCCCTCGAAGACGATGGCATGCGGCATGCTGGCGCGGCAGAACTGGGTCGCTTCCTCGAGCGAGGTCACGTAGTCGACCATCAGGCCCATGCTGCGCACGGATTCGCGCACGGTGTTGCGCACTTCGCGCCGCGGCGCCACCACCAGCACATGGCGGCCGGCCAGGGGCTGGGAGTTGGCGAACAGCGTGCCGGGCTCGTCGGGTTCGGTCTCGTTGCTCGTGATCAGCGAGTCGATGCGGGCCGGCAGCGTCTCCGGGAACTCCACCGTCAGCGTCGTGCGGCCGCCGTCGTCCTTGCGTTGCACCGTCAACCCGAGCACGGCCGCCGTCTGGTGCAGCAGGCGCCAGGACATCGTCTCGATGGTGCGCCCGCGCTCGGCCTCGAGGGACGCGAAGTTGGTGTCGACGCGGTCGGGGTGCTCGAAGGCAAAGCTGCACACGAGGCGCGCCCGTGCCGGCCAGTTGCGCACGTCCAGGGCCAGATCGACCCGCGACACCGCGTGCTCGAACGACCAGTCGAGCACGGCCTGCAGGAACGAGAAGGACAGCGTCGTGTCGCTGGACACCTCGGCCGGCGCCAGCACCTGGCGCACCTCGATGCCGCGCGACTCGATCTCTCGGCCGCGCTGGCGCAGCGCCTCGCGCAGCAGGTTCGTCATGTTGAGCCGCTCGTGCGCCACGCGCACGCGCCCGGCCGCCAGGCGGCTGACTTGCTGGCCCATGATGGCCGCGCGCCGCGCGTGGTCGACTTCCTCGCGCAGGGCGCGCAAAGAGGCGCGGTCGATCTTGCCGGTGGTGGCCAGCGTGGTCACACGCTCAAGCGCGGTCGACAGCACCGTCGCCACCTCGCTGCCGAGTTGGGCCACGAGATCGTGCGCATCGGCCGTGATCATTGGCGCTCGGCGGGAGCCGTTCGACTTGCCTTTGACGTCTGATAGATCCATGGGGACAGTGGTGCCATCGCTTTCGGCGTCGAGCCCTGTGGGCAACGTGTCGGAGGGCCGGGGGGCAGGCTGTGACTGCATTGTGGCCCTCCTGTGGATAACTGTGCGGGATGTAACAGATTGCGACCATCCCGCGTCTTCGGGGTTGGCCCCAGTTGCGCGGGGGCGACAACTTAACCGATTGCGCCAGCCTCGCGCAAGCCGGCGATCTCCTCGGATGTGAGGCCGAATTCGCCGAGGACCTCGTCGGTGTGCTGGCCGAGCAGCGGCGGCGGGTGGCGCAGGGTGACCGGCGTCGCGGAGAGCTTCATCGGGCTGGCGACCAGCTCGAGCGCCGGCTGCAGCGGGTGCGCCATCGTGAGTGTCATGCCGCGTGCCCGCACATGCGGGTCGGCGAACACGTCGGCGAGGTCGTTGATCGGGCCGCAGGGCACCCCGGCGGTGTCCAGGGCCGACAGCCACTCGGCACGCGTCCGCGTCCGCATCCGCTCGGCCAGCAGTGGCACCAGGGTCTCGCGGTCGCGCACGCGGTCGGCGTTGCGCGCGAAGCGAGGGTCGGTCGCGAGCTGCGGGCATCCGGCCACGGCGCAGAAGCGCTCGAACTGCTTGTCGTTGCCGACAGCCAGAATGACATGTCCGTCGGCCACCTCGAACACTTGGTAGGGCACGATGTTCTGGTGAGCGTTGCCGGCGCGCCGCGGCGCCTTGTGCGTGACGAGGTAGTTGGCACCGAGGTTGGCGAGCATCGCGACCTGCGTGTCGAGAAGGGCCATGTCGATGGCCTGCCCCTGGCCGGTGGCGTCCCGGTGGCGCAGCGCGGCCAGGATGGCCACGGTCGCATACATGCCGGTGAACAGGTCTGCCACCGCCACACCCACCTTCTGCGGGCCCCCACCGGGCAGGTTGTCGCGCTCGCCGGTCACGCTCATCAGCCCGCCGGCACCTTGCACCGCGTAGTCGTAGCCCGCGCGATTGCGGTAGGGGCCGCTCTGGCCGTAGCCGGTGATCGAGCAGTAGACCAGGCGCGGGCAGGCGGCGAGCAGGCGCGACGCGTCCAGGCCATAGCGCGCCATGTCGCCCACCTTGTAGTTCTCGACCAGTACGTCGGCGCTTGCCGCCATGCGGCGGACGAGGGCCTGGCCCGCGGGCACGGAGATGTCGACGGCGATCGAGCGCTTGTTGCGGTTGGCACCCAGGAAGTAGGCGGCCTCGGCGGTCTCGCGCCCTTCGGTGTCCTTCAGGAACGGGGGGCCCCAACCGCGTGTGTCGTCGCCGCCCGGGTGCGTGGCCGAGCGCGGACGCTCGACCTTGATCACCTCGGCGCCGAGGTCGGCCAGCGTCTGTGTGCACCAGGGGCCGGCGAGCACACGCGAGAGGTCGAGAACCCGGACGCCGCGCAAGGCGCCGGCGTCAGGGGAAGCTGGGGGTTGGGGCGGGACGTCCACCGGACGATTGTGGGGGCGTGGCCGGGGGGGCCTTGTACCTCCTGGCCACGCGCGAGCGGCTGATCGTGCGGGCGTCGCTGGGCGCACCGGGATAATGGCCCGATGCATGGAGTGGCTTCCTGGGGGCGTGACGTACGTCGAGCAGGTCGAGCAGGTCGGGCGAATCCGGCACGTCGGGTGCGTCCGGCCCCCGCCCGGCCGGCGGGCGCCGCGATGGCGCTGGGCGGGCCCATCGCTGTCGGGTTGCTCATGGGTTGCTCGCCGGCGCTCGACTGGCGCGAGGTCCGCCCGGAGGGAACTGCGGTGGTGGCGATGCTGCCCTGCAAGCCCAGCGCCTCGAGCCGGACGGTGCAGCTGGCCGGCTACCCGGTACGCCTGTCGATGCTGGCCTGCAAGGCCGACGGCACGACCTGGGCGCTGGCTGCGGCCGACGTGGCGGAGCCCGGACGGGTCGGCGCGGCGCTGGAAGCCCTGCGCGAGAGCACGCGCGCCAACTTGCAGGGGCAGGTGATCGAGGCGGCGGCGGTGGCGGTGCGCGGTGCGACGCCACACGCGGCGCAGGTGCGCGTGCGCGTCGGCGGGCGCAAGCAGGATGGATCGCCGGCGAGCGCGCAGTTCATCGTCTTCTCGCACGGCACGCAGGTGTTCCAGGCTATCGCGATGGGCTCACGCTGGCCGGAGCCGGCGGCCGAGACCTTCTTCGAGTCGCTGCGCGTGGGTTCATGAGGCTGCCTTGGCCACCGCCGCCGAGGACACGGAGCTGGTTGCCCGAAGACCTGCCGTTGCGTTTGGTTCGCCGCCCGCAGGCCCCGGCGCGGCCCAAGCCTTTGCGGCGGATCGCCCGGTGAGCTCAGGCGCGAAGCACGGTGTCGAGGTGGCACCCGTCGGGGGCTTGGCCGCCGCCGCCGTGGCGGCCCTGTTTGGCGCCTTCGCGGCGGCGTACTTCCTCTCGGCATTGCTGCGCGCGGTGACGGCGACGCTGGCGCCTGTGTTCAGCGTCGAGCTCGGGCTGCAGGCGGCGGACCTGGGGCTGCTGGCCGGTGCGTACTTCCTCGGCTTTGCCGCGATGCAATTGCCGCTGGGACGGGCGCTCGATCGCTTCGGCCCGCGGCGCACGCTGCTGGTGCTGCTCTCGATGGCAGTTTTCGGGTGCCTTGCGTTCGCGCACGCCGGCGGGCTGACATCGTTGGTGCTGTCGCGCATGCTCATCGGCGTGGGCGTCTCGGCGTGCCTGATGGCGCCCTTGACGAGCTACCGCCGATGGCTCACGCCCATGGCGCAGCTTCGCGCCAACTCGTGGATGCTGATGACGGGCTCGCTGGGCATGGTGGCGTCGACGCTGCCGGTGCAGTGGCTGTTGCCGGTGGTGGGATGGCGGGGGGTGTTCTGGGGCCTGGCCGGACTGCTCGCCGTGGCGATGTTGCTGGTGGCGTGGCTTGTGCCGCGCGACGCGCACGCACCGGCCCCACGGACCGGCGGGCACGCCGAGGGCGGCTACCGGCACATCGTGCGCCACCCGCTCTTCGTGCGCACGGCGCCGGCGGGGTTCTTCATCTATGGCGGCATGATTGCCGTACAGGCGCTTTGGGCGGGACCCTGGATGACGCGCGTGACCGGCCTGGACGCCGCCGCGGCGGCGCGGGGCCTCTTCGCCATCAATGTGGTAATGCTGTTCACCTTCATGGGCTGGGGGGCCGTGATGCCTCGCCTGGCACGACGCGGCATCGACGCCATGCGCCTCATGCGCTGGGGGCTCCCCCTGGCGCTGACCGCGCTCTTCATCAACCTCTGGGCGGGGCCGTCGGCCGGCGCATGGCACTGGGCCGCCTGGTGCGTGGCATGCACCTTCGTCACGGTGAGCCAGCCGGCCGTGGGGGCCGCCTTTCCTGCTGCGCTCGCGGGGCGGGCGCTGTCGGCGTTCAACCTCGTCATCTTCGCCGGCGTGTTCTCGATCCAATGGGGCATTGGACTGCTCGTCGACCTCTGGCTCGCGCTCGGCGCCGGGGAGGTGAGCGCCTTTCGGGCCGCCTTCGCCGTGTTCGGGGCGTGTTCTCTGGTCTCGTACCTATGGCTACTGCGTGGGCCCGCAGCGCTTGCCGATAATCCGGCCTCCCTGCGCCGGCCTTCGTCGTCGCCCGAGAACTGACCGCACCCCACGGCGCCTGCCATGTCGAAGCTGCTTATCGTCGCGCACGCGCCGCTGGCAAGCGCCCTGCGGGCCGTGGCAGCGCACGCCTTCCCCGAGCGGGCCGAAATCGTCTCGGCGATCGACATTGCGGCGGACGAAGCGGTGCCCGAGGCCCGGGTGCGACAGTGCATCGAGGCGCTGGCCGGGGAGGACGTGCTGCTGCTCACCGACGCGTTCGGTGCAACACCCTGCACGGCCTGCCAGCGTGCCTCCGCCGGAATGCCGCGCGCACGCGTGGTGACCGGCGTGAACGTGCCGATGCTGTGGCGTACGCTTGGCAACCCCGACCTTCCGCTCGATGAACTGGCGCAGCGGGCCGTGGCCGGCGCGGTTCAGGGCGTGATGCAGGCCAATCCAACGCCGAGGCAGAACCAGCCTGGCCCCCGGACCGGACATGATCAAGTCGCAGATCACGATCAGCAATAGGCTCGGATTGCATGCACGTGCGTCAGCCAAGCTCACCAAGCTTGCCAGCGCCTGCAAGTGCGAGGTGTACCTCACGCGCAACGGCCGGCGTGTGAACGCCAAGAGCATCATGGGCGTGATGATGCTGGCGGCCGGCCTGGGCTCCGAAGTGGAGATCGAGACCGACGGCCCGGACGAGGAGATGGCCATGCAGGCGCTGCGTCGGCTGATCGAGGCGCGCTTTGGCGAGGGGGAGTGATGGCTGCCCGGTGGCGGGGTCGATCGGCGCGTGGGCGCGGCGGCCGCGGTTGACGGAGATCCGATGAGCATCCAAGTCTTCGGCATCCAGGTATCTCGTGGGGTCGCCATCGGGCGCGCTGTGCTTGTGGCGTCGAGCCGGGTCGACGTGGAGCACTATTACGTCAGTGCCGACCGCGTTCCCCAGGAGATCGAGCGCCTGCGCGTCGCGCGCAACGCCGTTGCTGCCGAACTCGAGGGATTGAAGGCCGACCTGCCACCCGAGGCACCGCACGAACTGGCCGCACTGCTGGACGTGCACCTGATGCTGCTGCACGACGAGGCGGTGATCGCGGCGACGAAGCATTGGGTGCATGACCGGCACTACAACGCGGAGTGGGCGCTGTCGGCGCAATTGGAAGTGCTTGCGCGCCAATTCGACGAGATGGAGGATGCCTATCTGCGCGAGCGTAAGGCCGATGTCGAGCAGGTCGTGGAGCGATTGCTGCGTGAGCTGGGGCGGATCGCTGCCGCTGTGCCGGTGGGGGGCGCTGGCCCTACGAAGGTGGTGGCGTCGGCCGCGGTGCCTCTGGCGCCGCCAGCGCCCGCTGCGCGCGACTTCGCCGGCGAGGATCCGCTCGTGCTGGTGGCCGCCGATGTGGCGCCCGCAGACATGCTGCACTTCAAGCGCAGTGTCTTCACGGGGTTCGTCACCGATGTCGGTGGGCGCACCTCGCACACGGCCATCGTCGCCCGCAGCATGGACATCCCCGCTGTGGTCGGGGCGCGCGAGGCCAGCCGGCTGATTCGTCAGGACGATTGGGTGGTCATCGACGGCGACGCTGGGCTCGTGGTCGTGAACCCCTCGCCCATCGTGCTGGAGGAGTACCGCTTCCGCCAACGGCAAAGCGAACTGGAGCGGGCGCGGCTGCGCCGGCTTCGGCATACGCCGGCCGTCACGCTCGACGGGGAGGTGGTGGAACTGCTCGCCAACATTGAGCAACCGGACGATGCGGCTGCGGCACTGGACGCGGGCGCTGTGGGAGTCGGCCTGTTCCGCAGTGAGTTCCTGTTCATGAATCGGGGCGGTGCGCTGCCGGGCGAAGACGAGCAATTCGAGGCCTACCGCGCGGTGGTGAACTCGATGCATGGTTTGCCCGTGACGATCCGGACGGTGGACGTGGGAGCCGACAAGCCGCTCGATCGACCTGGCGGCGGCGAAGGCCGACACGAGCACGGCCTGAATCCCGCGCTCGGGTTGCGGGCCATCCGCTGGAGCCTCGCAGAGCCGGGAATGTTCCGGCAGCAGTTGCGAGCCATGCTGCGCGCGGCGGCCTTCGGCCCCGTGCGAATCCTCGTGCCGATGGTGGCTCACCTCAGCGAGATGCTCGCCATTCACGAGGCAGTAGCGCGTGCCCGCCAGCAACTGGTTGACGCGGGCAAGCGGCACGGCGCGGTCACGGTGGGGGCGATGATCGAGGTGCCCGCCGCGGCTGTGATGATCGAGCGCTTCCTGCGACACTTCGACTTCGTATCGATCGGGACCAACGACCTCATCCAGTACACCCTGGCCATCGACCGGGCTGATGAGGCGGTCAGTCACCTGTACGACCCGTGGCATCCGGCTGTGCTGGCGCTTTTGCGGCAGGTGATTGGCGCGGCCAACGCGCACCGCAAGCCGGTCAGCGTCTGCGGCGAGATGGCAGGCGACTCGGCGTTCACGGAACTGCTGCTCAGCTTCGGGTTGCGCAGCTTCTCGATGCATCCCTCGTGCATCGCCGAGATCAAGCAGCGCGTGCTGCGCGTCGACACACGGCAACTGGGGGCGGTAGAGGCTGTGGCACTCTCCTCCGAGTCGCCCGCGCTGGCGGTAAGGGCCGCCTTGGCCAGCGCGCAGGCGTAGCGTCAAGCGCCGTCAGGCAGCGCCGGCGCCCTCTGGTGCTATAGTTCTAGGCTCCGCGGCAGATGGGCAAGCGCTGCGGGGATGGGCATGCCCGTGGGCGGACAGGCCGCGGCGGGCCGCGAGAGCCGCCCAGACGGGCGCGCATGAAAGTCCGAGCGCTTGACAGTGCTTTGAAAAACATGCCAGAATGTTGGTCTTCGCTGATCACGGGTCGGCGCCGCCGAAAGGCCTGCTCTTTAACAACATACAGCCGATAAGCGTGGGCGTTTGAAGGCGAGTGCCGCGGTGCCGGGCTAACACCCGAAACCACAAACGCTCATGGAACACAGTAAGTGAAGTTAAGTTCACTTCAATTCCATATTGAGCAACATTCAAGATCGAACTGAAGAGTTTGATCCTGGCTCAGATTGAACGCTGGCGGCATGCCTTACACATGCAAGTCGAACGGTAACGCGGGGCAACCTGGCGACGAGTGGCGAACGGGTGAGTAATGCATCGGAACGTGCCCAGTAGTGGGGGATAGCCCGGCGAAAGCCGGATTAATACCGCATACGACCTACGGGTGAAAGCGGGGGACCGCAAGGCCTCGCGCTATTGGAGCGGCCGATGTCAGATTAGGTAGTTGGTGGGGTAAAGGCCCACCAAGCCTACGATCTGTAGCTGGTCTGAGAGGACGACCAGCCACACTGGGACTGAGACACGGCCCAGACTCCTACGGGAGGCAGCAGTGGGGAATTTTGGACAATGGGCGCAAGCCTGATCCAGCCATGCCGCGTGCGGGAAGAAGGCCTTCGGGTTGTAAACCGCTTTTGTCAGGGAAGAAATCCTCTGGGCTAACACCCCGGGGGGATGACGGTACCTGGAGAATAAGCACCGGCTAACTACGTGCCAGCAGCCGCGGTAATACGTAGGGTGCAAGCGTTAATCGGAATTACTGGGCGTAAAGCGTGCGCAGGCGGTTGTGCAAGACAGATGTGAAATC
>JALHOU010000051.1:24637-25769 GCA_022842825.1 Rubrivivax sp. | reverse complement strand
AATCTCGCGCCGACGGGTCCGACGTTCCCGGTGTCGCTGGGCCGGCGGGCGCTGCTGGCGGCGGTCGCGCCGGCCGTGGGCCTTGCGGCGGCACTGCTGCCGCGGGGCGCGCGTGCCCAGGGGACGAAGCCTGCAACACCTGCATCCACCGATGCGTCCGCCACACCGGCACCCACTCGCCCGATCCTCGTCCTCAACTCGCTCGATGCCGACGTCAGCATCATCGACCCCACCACCTGGCGCGTGGTGCGGCGCGTGCCCACCGGCAAGGAGCCGCACCATCTGTACCTGACGCCCGACGAGAAGAGCGTCATCGTCGCCAACGCGGCGAGCAACACGCTGACCTTCCTCGACCCGACCACCGGCGACGTGCAGCGCACGCTGCGCGGCATCGCCGACCCGTACCACCTGCGCTTCTCGCCAGACATGAAGTGGTTCGTCATCGCCGCGAACCGCCTCAACCACATCGACATCTACCGCTGGAACCCGCTCGCCGAGCCGCCGCTGGCACTGGCGCGGCGCATCCCGGCCGGCAAGGTGCCGAGCCACATCGCCATCGACAGCAAGAGCACGACGACGTATGTCACCCTGCAGGACAGCGACGAGCTCATCGCCATCGACCTGGCGACGCAGCAGCCGCGCTGGACGGTGAAGGTGGGCAAGACGCCGGCCGACCTCTTCCTCACGGCCGACGACCGCACGCTGCTCATCGGCCTCACGGGTGACCGCTTCGTCGAGGCCTGGAACGTGAGCGGTGCCGCGCCGGTGCTCATCAAGCGCATCGCCACCGGCGAAGGTGCGCACGCCTTCCGCGCCAAGGGCGACCGCCGGCACGTCATCGTGAGCAACCGCGTCGCCAACACGCTGAGCGTCATCGACACGTTGGCCCTGGCCGTCGTGTCGGAACTGCCCGGCCCTGGTGGGCCCGACTGCATGGAGCTGATGGCCGACGGGCGCACGCTGCTGCTGACCTCGCGCTGGGCGAAGAAGCTCACGGTGATCGACATGACCACGCGGCAGGTGGTGCGGCAGATCGAGGTCGGCCGCTCGCCGCACGGCGTGTGGACGCTGGACCATGCGCCACGGCAGTAGCGTGGGGCGGGCGGCGGCGCGCGCGCGCGGGCTGGCAGGC
>JALHOU010000051.1:0-24537 GCA_022842825.1 Rubrivivax sp. | reverse complement strand
TGCCGAGCGACCGCTTTCCGAACGCCGCCCTGCTGACGCAGGCGCTGCGCGACATCCGCGCCGGCGACGTGCTGCTGGCGCACCTGGGCATCTGGGCGCGCCAGGACCCGTGGGCGCCGGCCGTGCTCGAGCCGCTCGTCACGGGCCTCAAGCAGCGCGGCTTCTGCTTCGCCACCTTGCGCGAGCACCCGCAGTTCGGGGCGGCGGCGCGGGCGCCGAAGTAGCACCGGACGCGGGCCGCGATGAACCCGATCGACTGGTTCGACGCCGCACAGCAGGCGCTGTTCGAGGCGGTGGTGCAGCCGCTCTTGTTCGAGCTCGGCCTGGCCGGCGTGCTCGAGCAGGGCTTTCGCGCCACCGGCTGGCTGCTCGTCGGGCTGCTGCAGATCGGCGTGATGCTCACCGTCTTTCGCGCGCTCGAGCGCTGGCGGCCGGTGGAGCCGGTGACCGACCGCGCCGCCGTGCGGGTGGACATCGCCTACACGTTGCTGCACCGGCTGGGCCTGTTCCGGCTGGTGCTCTTTTTCACGCTCGACCCCTGGTGGGACGCGCTCGTCGGCACGCTGCGCGTGGCGGGTCTGCCGACCTGGTCCCTCGATGGCCTCTGGCCCGGTGTCACGGACATCGCACTCGTCAGCTTCGTCATCTACCTGGTCCTCTTCGACCTCGTCGACTACGGCCTGCACCGCGCGCAGCATCGCTTCGACTGGTGGTGGCAGTTGCACGCGGTGCACCACAGCCAGCGGCAGATGACGATGTGGAGCGACAACCGCAATCACCTGCTCGATGACGTGCTGCGCGACAGCGTGTTCGTGCTGGTCGCCCTGCTCGTGGGCATCGCGCCCGGGCAGTTCATCGCCGTGGTGGCGGTGACGCAGCTGCTGGAGAGCCTGTCGCACGCCAACGTGCGGCTGTCGTTCGGGCGGTTCCTGGGTGGACTGGGCGAGCGCCTGCTCGTGAGCCCGCGCTTTCACCGCGTGCACCACGGCATCGGCGTCGGGCACGAGTCGGCCGGCCCGGGCAGCCTCGGCGGGCACAACTTCGCCGTGCTGTTCCCGTTGTGGGACGCCATCTTCGGCACCGCGCGCTGGCACGACGAGCCCGGGCCCACCGGCATCCGCGACCAGCTGCCCGAGTTCGGCGGCCGCGACTACGGGCGCGGCTTCTGGGCGCAGCAGGGCCTGGCCTTGTTGCGGCTCGTGCGGCGGCGCGCGCCGGCGGGAGTGCGGCAGGTGCGGGCATGAGGTGGCACGCGACCCTGGCGGCGTTGGGCGCCGCGGCCGCGCTCGTGCTGCAGGCTTGCGGCGGCGGTGGCGCCGACGACGGCGAGGCCGGGCAGGCCGCCATCGGGCCCATCCCGGCGGCCGAGTTCGCTTCGGTGCCGGTGCCGACCTACCGGCTCGTCATCACCGCCTTCCGCACGGTGACCACCGCGAACCCGGCCTTGCTGGCCAACGAGCCGGCGCTGTCGCGCGCCCTCTTCGACGAGGTCAAGCGCCTGGTCGAGAACCTGCCCGCCGCCGGCGGCGGCCGCACCGTGGCGCTCGGAAGGGCCGGGCGCCGGGCGCTTTTCGACCTCGAGGCGCGCCTGACGCACGAGTCGTGGAAGCTCGTCATCCGAAGCCCGCTGGACAGCGCGCGCGCGGCCACGACGATCGAGGTGTCGGCGCAGGCGGCGATCGCGCAGATGTCTTGCGACGCGGACATCGGCTACACCGACGGCAAGGCCGACGCGCTGCGCCACGCCTACTGGAGCGCGCTGATGACGCGCCGCACTTCGGCCGCCTTCGCCGAGCGGTTCGCCACGGCGCACGAGACGGGCAGCAGCAACCGCCCGGCGGCCACCGCGATGGACCAACACAACAACGCCATCGGCCGTGCGCTGGCCGTACGGTACCCCGCGGCGGGTGACGCCGAGCTGCTCGAGCTGCTGTCGCAGCAGGCGTTTCTGCACGTTGCGGGCGCGGCCACCGTCCCGCCGGCGTGGCGCGGCCTGGTGCACATCGCCGAAGGCGCGGTGCGGCCGTTCGACGGCGACTTCACGGGGTCGCTGATCGAGGCTGGCGTCGGCGGCGCGACCTACGCCCTGCGGCTCGACCTCGCCCAGTGCGGCGCCATCGTGCGCGGCCGCTGGGTGGCCACGCGCGACAGCTTGGCCTTCGAGCGCCGTTTCAGCGGCACGCTGAGCGCTGCGACCACGATGACGCTCGTGATGGCCGACCCGCTGCCTTCGGAGGTGGAGGCGGGGCCGCGCGCCTGCCTGGGGCTGAAGGTCGAGCTCGCCGGGGGCGAGAAGGAACTGGCCGGCCGCTGGTCGTCGCAGGGCCCGTCGGGCGAGTGCGTGGCCGGCGGCACCCTCAGCGTTGCCAGGCCCTAGGCCCGCACAGGCACCCCATCTGCGAGGCGCGGCGATGCTCGACTCCCTCTGGCGTGCCCTGGTCCTTCTCCTGCACCCGCGGGTGCTGGTGTGGTCGCTCTTTCCGCTGCTCGTGATGGGGCTGGTGATCGTTGTCGGCGCCTGGCTGGGTTGGGAGGGCGCGGTCGACGGCGTGCGCGAAGGGCTGCAGCGGTTCGACCTCTCCAACGCCGCGTTGCAGTGGCTCGACTCCGTGGGTGCGAACAGCCTGCGCGCGATGCTGGCGCCCATCGTCGTGGTGGCGCTCACGGTGCCGGTCGTTGTCGTGGGCACCTTGCTGCTGGTGGGCTGGACGATGACGCCGATCATCGTGCGCATCGTGGCGCGGCGCCGCTTTCCCACGCTCGAGCGCCACCACGGCGCGCGCTGGTGGCAAAGCGTCTGCTGGTCGCTGCTGTGCGCGGTGGCGGCGATGCTCGCCCTGGTGGCCAGCCTGCCGCTGTGGCTGATTCCGCCGCTGGCGCTGGTGCTGCCGCCACTCATCTGGGGTTGGCTCACCTACCGCGTGTTCGCCTTCGACGCATTGGCCGAGCACGCCAGTGCCGAAGAGCGCCGCCTGCTGACGCACCGCCACCGCTGGCCGTTGCTGGCGATGGGCGTGGGTTGCGGGCTGCTGGGCGCGGCGCCGGCGCTCATCTGGGCCATTGGCGCGGCGGCGCTGATCCTGGCCCCGTTCTTCCTCGTTGCCTCCGTGTGGCTCTACACGCTCGTGTTCGCGTTCGCGTCGCTGTGGTTCACCCACTATGCGCTGGACCGGCTCGAACGCCACCGTGCGGGGCTCGGCGCGGTGACCACGCCGCCGCTCATGCCAGCGCTCGGGCCACCGCTCGCGCCATCGCCACCGGCCGCGGCGGCATCGGCCGCATCGGCCGCACCGATGCCGACGCCGGCACCCGTCCCCACGCCCCTGCCCACTTCGCCAGGAACCCCCATGCCGGGTGCTCCATCCGGCACCCCTGGAGCCAGCGCAGCATGAACATCGGCCTCATCATCGTCGGCGACGAGATCCTCTCCGGCAAGCGCGAGGACAAGCACCTGCCCAAGGTGATCGCGCTGCTGGCCGCGCGCGGCCTGGCGTTGTCGTGGGCGCGTTACGTGGGCGACGAGCGCGAGCGCATCACCGCGGCACTGAAGGACGCCTTTGCCGGCGGCGAGCTCGTCTTCTGCACCGGCGGCATCGGCGCGACGCCGGACGATCACACGCGGCAGGCCGCTGCGGCCGCGCTGGGGCGCGAGCTCGCGTTGCACCCGCTGGCCCGCGACCTCATCTTGGAGCGCATGCGCGATGTGGCGCGCGAACAGGGCCAGCCCTTCGAGCCCGAGCGGGCCGACAACGCACACCGTCTCAACATGGGCGTCTTCCCGGCCGGTGCCTCGATCATTCCCAACCCGTACAACAAGATCGCCGGCTTCAGCGTCGATCACATGCACTTCGTGCCCGGCTTCCCCGTCATGGCCTGGCCGATGATCGAGTGGGTGCTCGACGAGCAATACGCCCACCTGCACGGCGGCGGCCGCAAGAGCGAGCGTTCGGTGATCGTCTTCGGCGCCATGGAGGCGACGCTGACGCCGCTGATGGAGGACGTCGAGGCGCGCTTTCCGGGCTTCAAGGTCTTCAGCCTGCCGAGCGTCGACCATCCGCAGTGGGGCCGCCACATCGAGCTCGGCGTCAAGGGCTGCGGCGACCCGGTGCCGGCCTTCGAGGCACTGAAGGCAGGGCTGGCTGCCTTCGGCACCCGACTTGGACCCGAATTGGTGCGCTGAGAGCACCAGAGGCGTGCATACTGGCGCCCGATCAGAGCCCCGAAATGGTGCGCTCAAGGGCTTCCTCCCGTGGCAGGCGCTCGGGCAGTGATCGGCACGCTTTCTGCTAGATTTCCCGCGCCCTTGTGGGGCAGTCCATTGGACTGCGCTTCCCCGCAACGCATTCGCCAAGAAACCACCCCAACAACCGCTGCCCCGCTAGGAGAGACTGAATGGCAAAGACCGTTGCCGACGTGATGAAGATGGTGAAGGAGAACGAGGTCAAGTTCGTCGACTTCCGCTTCACCGACACCCGCGGCAAGGAACAACACGTCACGGTGCCCGTGTCGCACTTCGACGATGACAAGTTCATCTCGGGCCATGCCTTCGACGGCAGCTCGATCGCCGGCTGGAAGGGCATCGAGGCGTCGGACATGCTGCTGATGCCCGACCCCAACACCGCCAACATCGACCCGTTCTTCGAGGAGCCGACGCTCCTGCTGAGTTGCGACGTGCTCGAGCCGGGCGACGGCAAACCCTACGAGCGCGACCCGCGCAGCCTGGCCAAGCGCGCCGAGGCCTACCTGAAGAGCAGCGGCATCGGCGACACCGCCTTCTTCGGCCCCGAGCCCGAGTTCTTCATCTTCGACCAGGTGCAGTGGCAGATCGACATGGCCGGCGCCTCGTACAAGATCACCTCCGAAGAGGCACCCTGGAGCAGCGGCGCGACGCTGGAAGGCGGCAACCTCGGCCACCGCCCGGCAGTGAAGGGCGGCTACTTCCCGGTGCCGCCGGTGGACAGCTTCCAGGACATGCGCAGCGAGATGTGCCTGCTGCTCGAGCAGATGGGCATCCCGGTGGAGGTGCATCACCACGAGGTGGCGGCGCCCGGCCAGTGCGAGATCGGCACCAAGTTCAGCACGCTCGTGCAGCGCGCCGACTGGCTGCAGCTGCAGAAGTACATCATCCACAACGTCGCGCATGCCTACGGCAAGACGGCCACCTTCATGCCCAAGCCCGTGGTCGGCGACAACGGCAGCGGCATGCACGTGCACCAGAGCGTATGGAAGGACGGCAAGAACCTCTTTGCCGGCGACGGCTATGCCGGCCTGAGCGAGTTCGCGCTGTACTACATCGGCGGCATCATCAAGCACGCGCGCGCGCTGAACGCCATCACCAACCCAGGCACCAACAGCTACAAGCGCCTGGTGCCTGGCTTCGAGGCGCCGGTGAAGCTGGCCTACAGCTCGCGCAACCGCTCGGCATCGATCCGCATTCCCTATGTGGCCAACCCGAAGGGCCGCCGCATCGAGGTGCGCTTCCCCGACCCCACATGCAACCCGTACCTCGGCTTCGCGGCGATGCTGATGGCCGGCCTGGACGGCGTGGAGAACAAGATCCACCCGGGCGAGGCGGCGACGAAGGACCTGTACCACTTGCCGCCGGAAGAGGACGCGAAGATCCCGACCGTCTGCCACAGCCTCGACCAGGCACTCGACTACCTCGACAAGGGCCGCAGCTTCCTGACCAAGGGCGGCGTCTTCACCGACGGCTTCATCGATGCCTACATCGAGCTGAAGATGAGCGAGGTGACGCGCTTCCGCATGACCACGCACCCGCTCGAGTTCGAGATGTACTACTCGCTGTGAGGGGTTCCCTTCACTCTGGCATCCAGGGGCGGGCGACCGCCCCTTTTTCGTCGGGACACGTTGAGCTGGGCTGAGCGAGAATGCACCATCGCGAGACCGCGCACGGCGCAAGGACAGTGCATGAGCCGCAGGGCCGTTTCCAGGGCGAAGACCGCAGTGCCTCGATGCGCAGGGCAGGGCACGCCCGTTCGGCTGGCGATGCTCGCTGCCGCCGCGCTCGTCGGGCTGCTGGCTTCGCCCGCGGCGCTGGCGCAGCAGGGCACGGTCTATCGCTGCCCGGGGCCGCCGGTGCTCTACACCGACCAGCTCTCGGCGCAGGAAGCCAAGGACAAGGGCTGCCGCACGATCGAGGGGGCGCCCATCACCATCGTGCAAGCGGCACGGCCGCGTCCGGTGGCGGCCTCCGGGGCGCCGGCGGGTGCAAGCGCCCCGGCGGGGCGCAACGGCGAGGGCCGGGTCGACCCGGCGGAGCAGCGAGCGCGCGACAGCGACGCCCGACGCATCCTGGGCGAGGAGCTGCGGCGCGAAGAGGGGCGCCTGGCCGAGATGGTGCGCGAATTCAACAACGGCGAGCCCGAGCGCCGTGGCGACGAGCGCAACTACGCGCGCTACCAGCAGCGCGTGGCCGAGATGCGTGCGGCCATCCAGCGCAAGGAAGCGGACCTCGCCGCCATCCGGCGCGAGCTGTCCAAGCTGCCGCCGCCCTGAGCGGGCTGGCAGCCGCGCTGCGGTGCGCGGCCGCCGGCGGAGCTGCGGCGCCGCCTCGCTGCCGGGGTTGAAGTGGCAACTCGCAGCCTGCGCCAGGCCTTGGCAGCCATCGTCAAGCCGGGCGACGTGGTGCCCGGCTTCGAGGCCTTCGACCAACTGGCCACCATGGTTGCCATCGTGCGCCCGGATGGCCGCTGCCTGCTCGCCAACTCGGCGCTCGAGAACGTGATCGGCCTGTCGCGCCGCGCCCTGCAGCGCTCCAACGCCTTCGAGTGGCTGGCCGATGCTGCGCCGCTGGGCGAGCACGCGCGGCGCGTCGCCGCCAACCTCGTGGCCACGAGCCGCTTCGACGCGCACCTGCGCCGGCATGCGCAGCACGGGCAGGGCGAGCTGCCGGTGCACGTGATCCTCAGCCAGATCGACCTCGGGGGCCCGGGCGGCGCCGGTGGCCCCGGCGGCACGCGCGGCGACGCGGTGCTGCTGGAGATGATCGAGATCGAGCAGCAGACGCGCCAGGACCGCGAAGAGCGCGTGCAGGAGCTCGTCACCGCGCACAAGGAGCTCGTGCGCAACCTCGCGCACGAGATCCGCAACCCGCTGGGCGGCATCCGCGGCGCGGCGCAGCTGCTGGAGCTCGAGATCGAAGGCCGCGAGCTGAAGGAGTACACGCGCGTCATCGTGCACGAGGCCGACCGCCTGCAGGCGCTCGTCGACCGCCTGCTCGCGCCGCACCGGCGCGCTCCCGTCGTGGGCGACGTCAATATCCACGAGGTCTGCGAGCGCGTGCGTGCGCTCGTGCTGGCCGAGTTCCCGCGCGGCCTGACGGTGCGGCGCGACTACGACATCTCGATCCCGGAGTTCCGCGGCGACCGCGAGCAGCTCATCCAGGCCGTGCTCAATATCGTGCACAACGCGGCCCAGGCCCTGGTTGGGCGCATCGCAGCCGGTGATGCACGCATCGAGCTGCGCACACGCGTGGCGCGGCAGGTCACCGTGGGGCGCCAGCGCTTTCGTCTGGCACTGGAATTGCATATCCAGGACAACGGGCCCGGCGTGCCCGACACGGTACGCGACCGCATCTTCCAGCCCCTCGTCTCGGGCCGCGAAGGAGGGTCGGGACTCGGTCTCACGCTGGCCCAGACGTTCGTGCAACAACACCAGGGCATCATTGAATGCGAAAGCGCGCCGGGCCGTACCGTCTTCAAGATCGTGATTCCCCTGCCCTGATCCTGTCCCTGGGCCTGAAGAGGAGCCGCGCATGAAACCCATCTGGGTCGTGGACGACGACCAGTCCATCCGCTTCGTGCTCGAGAAGGCGCTGGCGCGCGAGCAGTTCGCCGTGCGCAGCTTCGGCAGCCCGCGCGACGTGCTGAGCGCCCTGGCCGGCGGTGACTCGCCGCAGGTGCTGGTGAGCGACATCCGCATGCCTGGGGGCAGCGGCATCGACCTGCTCTCGGAAGTGAAGCAGCGCCTGCCCGGGCTGCCGGTCATCATCATGACGGCCTTCTCCGACCTCGACAGCGCCGTGTCGGCCTTTCAGGGCGGGGCCTTCGAGTACCTGCCCAAGCCCTTCGACATCACGACGGCGGTGGAACTGATCCGCCGCGCCGTCGACGAGAGCCTGCGCGAGGACGAAGGCGAGGCGCGCCCGGGCGAGATGCCCGAGATGCTCGGCCAGGCGAGCGCGATGCAGGACGTCTTCCGCGCCATCGGGCGGCTCTCGCAGAGCAACGTCACCGTGCTCATCACCGGCGAGAGCGGCACCGGCAAGGAGCTCGTCGCGCGAGCACTGCACCGGCACAGCCCGCGCGGCGACGCCGGCAAGCCTGGCGGCGGTGGGCCCTTCATCGCCATCAACACGGCGGCGATCCCGAAGGACCTGCTCGAAAGCGAGCTCTTCGGCCACGAGCGCGGCGCCTTCACCGGCGCGCAGGCCACGCGGCGTGGCCGCTTCGAGCAGGCCGACGGCGGCACGCTCTTCCTCGACGAGATCGGCGACATGCCCTTCGACCTGCAGACGCGACTGCTGCGCGTGCTGAGTGACGGGCAGTTCTATCGCGTTGGTGGCCACCAGCCCATCAAGACCAACGTGCGCGTCATCGCCGCCACGCACCAGAACCTCGAGGAGCGCGTGCGCGGGGGCGCCTTCCGCGAGGACCTGTACCACCGCCTCAACGTCATCCGCCTGCGCCTGCCACCACTGCGCGAGCGGCGCGACGACATCCCGATGCTGGCGCAGTCGTTCCTGGCCAAGAGCGCCAAGGAGCTCGGCGTGGAGGCCAAGCGCCTGAGTGAGAGTGCGATGACGGCGCTGGCCGGCTTCGACTTCCCGGGCAACGTGCGCCAGCTCGAGAACCTGTGCCACTGGCTGACGGTGATGGCTCCGGCGCAGGTGGTGCAGGTGCAGGACCTGCCGCGCGAGGTGCTGGCGCCCGCCGCGGTCGGCGGCGGGTTGTCGGCGACGCACGCATCCGGCGCCGCCTCGATACCGGTCGACCCCTCCGCGTCGGCGCCCGATGGCGTGGCATCAGCGCTCCGGACTGCCGGGGCTGCCCCGCCCCCGAACGGCGTGAACGAGATGACCTGGGTCGCCGACCTGCAGCGCGAGGCACGGCGCCGGCTCGAATCGGGCGAAGCCGACGTGTGGGAGACGCTGTGCGAGCTCTTCGAGGGTTGCCTCATTACGACGGCGCTCGACGTGACGCACGGCCGCCGCATCGAAGCGGCGGTGAAGCTCGGCATCGGGCGCAACACCCTCACGCGCAAGATCAAGGAACTCGAGCTGAAAGTCTGAGCGCAGGTCGGGCGACGCGCCCGGGGCCGGCCCGAGGCGCGCCGGCTGCGGGCCGTCTCGCTGCCGGCGCGGCCGCGTCAAACAGCCAGCGTCAGCACCACGGGCGCGTGGTCGCTCGGGCGCTCGTTCTTGCGTGGCACCTTGTCGATGGTGCACGCGCAGACGCTGGCCTTGAGCGCTTCGCCGACGAGGATGTGGTCGATGCGCAGCCCCTGGTTCTTGCGGAAGGCCAGGTTGCGATAGTCCCACCAGCTCCAGCTCTTGGGCGGCTGCTCGAAGAGCCGGAAGGCGTCGACGAGGCCGAGCGCCAGCAGTTGCCGGAAGTGCGCGCGTTCCTCGGGCGTGCAATGGATCTGCCCGGCCCAGAGCACGGGGTCGTAGACGTCGCGGTCCTCGGGCGCGATGTTGAAGTCGCCCATCAGCACCAGTCTGGGATGCGCGGCAAGCTCGGCCTTCACCCAGGCGTGCAGCGCTTCCATCCAGCGCATCTTGTAGGCGAACTTGTCGCTGCCGGGCTCCTGGCCGTTGGGGAAGTAGGCGCCAATGACGCGGTGGCCGGCAGCGCCGCCCTGCGCACCACCGATCGTGGCGGCGATGACGCGAGCCTGCTCGTCCTCGAACCCCGGGATGTTGCGCACGACGTCGGCCGGCGCCCCGCCGCGGGTGAGCAGCGCCACGCCGTTGTAGGTCTTCTGCCCGAACCAGCTCGCCTCGTAGCCGGCGGCCTTGAACTCGGCGTGCGGAAACTTGTCGTCGGTGAGCTTGGTCTCCTGCAGCACGAGCGCGTCCTGCGGGTGCACGGCGAGCCACTCCAGCACCTGCGGTAGACGCACGGCGAGCGAGTTGACGTTCCAGGTGGCGAGTTTCAAGGGGGTGGGCCTCGGGCGGCTGTTGGGCGCATCGTACTAGGCCCCATGAGCAGTCGGCGTGGCCTTGCCCTTCGTCAAGCCCGTGCGCCCCGTGCGCTCCTAGCATGGTGAGCAGGGACATCGCGCGCCTTCACGACGCGGTGCCTGCCAGGAGACACCCATGCTTGCCGCCTTCGTGACCCACCCCGATTGCACCCGTCACGAGATGGGTCCTGGCCATCCGGAATGCCCGGAGCGCTTGGCCGCCATCCAGGACCGCCTGTTGGTGAGCGGCCTGCTCGACTACATGCTGCCTTGCGAGGCGCCCCTGGCGACCGAGGAGCAGCTCGAGCGCGCTCACAGCGCGCTCTACGTGCGCCAGGTGCTCGAGAGCGCCCCCACCGAGGGCTACCTGCAGGTGGACCCGGACACGCGCATGAACCCGTTCACGGTGCCCGCGGCGCTGCGCGCCGCGGGAGCGGCCGTGCATGCCACCGACCTCGTGCTTGCCGGGCAAGTGCCGGTGGCGTTCTGCGCCGTGCGCCCGCCCGGCCACCACGCCGAACGCGCCGCGACGATGGGCTTCTGCTTCTTCAACAACGCCGCCGTCGCCGTGCGCCACGCGCTTGACGTGCACGGCCTTTCGCGTGTGGCGCTGATCGACTTCGACGTGCACCACGGCAACGGCAGCGAGGACATTCTCGCCGGCGACGAGCGTGTGCTCATGTGCAGCATCTTCGAGATCGGGCTCTACCCATTCAACGCCGACGACGCGCGCGGCCTCAAGGACACGCCCAACATGATCAACGTCGGCCTACCCAAGCGTAGCGGCAGCGGGGCCTTCCGTGGCGCCGTCACCGACCACTGGCTGCCGGCACTGGAGGCGTTCAGGCCCGAGCTGATCGTGATCAGTGCCGGCTTTGACGCCCATCGCGAGGACGACATGGGTAATCTCGGGCTCGTGGATGCCGATTACGAGTGGGTGACGCGGCAGCTCATGCGTGTGGCCGGGCGCCACGCGCTGGGCCGCGTCGTCTCCTGCCTGGAGGGGGGCTACGTGCTGCATCCGCTGGCGCGTTGCGTGGCCACCCACGTCAAGGTGTTGATCGGGGCCGACTGAGAGCCCCGCAACAAACCCATTCATGGACAAGCACTACCTCACGCCGCTGTTCTCGCCGAAGTCGATCGTCGTCTTTGCCGGCTCCGCCGATGAACCCGAGCGCCAGACCCGCGAGGCGCGCGCGCTGCGCGCGGCGCTCGAGGCCCACCCCGGGCCGAACCCGCCCGTGTACCTGGACATCCGGACCACCGGCACGCTGGCCGAGCTGGCTCAGGCGCGCGCCGACCTGGCCATCATCGCGCTGCCGCCCGACGAGCTGACCGCGGCGCTCGAGGTGGCCGGCCGCATCGCCTGCCGTTCGGCGCTGATCGCCACGCACGGCGTGCCGGCCGAGCAGGCGGCCGAGCTGAAGAAGATCGCGCGCCGCGAGGGGCTGGTCCTGCTCGGGCCCAACTGCCTGGGCTTCCAGCGCCCGCACCAGAAGCTCAACGCGAGCGCCGCCGGGCTGATGGCGGCCGAGGGCTCGCTGGCGCTCGTCTCGCAGTCGGGCGCGCTGACGACGGCCATGCTCGACTGGGCCCGCCACAACGGCGTCGGCTTCTCGGGCGTGGTCTCGCTCGGCCAGAACGCCGCCGTCGACCTGGCGCAGGTGCTCGACTTCCTGGCGAGCGACCCGCGCACCCAGGGCATCCTCGTCTACCTCGAGGGCATTGCCAACGCGCGCCGCTTCATGAGCGCGCTGCGCTCGGCCGCCAACGCCAAGCCGGTGGTGGTGCTCAAGGCCGGGCGCTGGTCGGCTGGCAACCAGGCGGCGCAGACGCACTGCCGCGCCATCGTCGGCAGCGACGAGGTGTTCGACGCGGCGCTGCGCCGCGCCGGCGCCGTGCGCGTTCGCTCGTTCGTCGAGCTGTTCTCGGCCGCCAAGTGCCTGGCCTCGCGCTACCGGCCGGTGGGCCCGCGCCTGGCCATCGTCACCAACGGCGGCGGCCCTGGCGTGCTGGCGGCCGACAGCGTCAGCGAGCTAGGCCTGCAGCTCGGCCGCCTCTCGCCGGCGGTGGCGCAGGCCCTGCTGCCGCAGCTGGCGCCGCATGCATCGTTGAGCGACCTCGTCGATCTTTCGGCCGAGGCCACGGTGGCGCAGTTCAGCGCCGCCGTGGAGGCGGCGGCGCGCGACACGGCGGTGGACGGCGTGCTGGCGCTCTTTGCGCCGCAGTACGGTGCCGACCCCGCGGCGTTCGCGCGCACGCTCGTCGCAGCCAAGGGCGCGGCCGGCAAGCCCTTGCTGGCGTGCTGGATGGGCGACGAGACGGTCGCTTCGGCACGCCGCATCCTGCTTGAGGCCGCTCTGCCGAGCTTCCGCACGCCTGAGGCAGCGGTGGGCGCCTTCGCCAACATCGCCAGCTTCTATCAGAACCAGTTACTGCTGCAGCAGACGCCGCCGCCGCTGTCCACGCTGGCCAAGCCCGACATCGAAGGCGCCCGCCTCGTCATCGAGAGCGTGCTGGCCGAGCGCCGCACCACGCTCACCGAGATGGAGAGCAAGTCGCTGCTGGCGGCCTTCCACATCCCGGTGACGCAGACGGTGCTGGCCCGTAACGCCAACGAGGCGATGATGATCGCCACGCAGCTCGGATTCCCGGTGGCGCTGAAGATCGACTCGCCCGACATCACTCACAAGAGCGACGTGCAGGGCGTGGCGCTGAACATCGCCAGCGGCGCCGCCGCGCGCGACACCTACGACGCGATGGTGGAGCGCGTGCGGCACGCGTTGCCCGAGGCGCGCATCAACGGCGTCACGGTTCAGCGCATGGCACCGGCGCGGCGCGGGCGCGAGGTGTATGTCGGCATGGTCAGCGACGAGCCGTTCGGCCCGGTCATCGCCTTCGGCGCCGGTGGCACGATGATCGAGCTGATCGCCGACCGTGCGATGGAGCTGCCGCCGCTGAACCAGTTCCTGGCGCGTCGGCTGATCGAGCGCTCGCGCGTGGCCGAGACCTTGGCCCGCTGGCGTGGCGCCGAAGCCGTGGACAGCGACGCCATCGAGCAAGTGCTGCTGCGCGTGAGCGAGATGGTATGCGCGTTCCCGCAGCTGCGCGAGATGGACATCAACCCGCTCATCGTCGACGAACACGGCGCCGTGGCCGTCGATGCGTGTGTCGTACTGCACGGCGTGGCGCAGGGCGGGGTGGTGGGTGGCCACATGGCGGGCCACCTGGGCGGAGGCGGGAGGCGCGCGCCCGAATACCACCACCTGGCGATCCTGCCCTACCCCGCTCGCTACGAGCAGATCTACCCGCTGCGCGGTGGCGGCGAGTACACCGTGCGCCCGATCCGCCCCGACGATGCCGAGATGCTGCAGGCGCTGGTGCGCGGCCTCAGCCCGGAGAGCCGCTACCACCGCTTTGTCTCGTCGCTGAATGAACTGTCCGCGCCGATGCTGGCGCGGCTGACGCTGATCGACTACGACCGCGAGATGGCGCTGGTGGCCGTGGTGCGCGAGCGCCGGGCCGGTGCCGATGGCGAGGTGGCCGAAAGCGAGCGCATCGTGGGGGTGAGCCGCATGATCACCAACCCGGACCATGCCAGCTGCGAGTTCAGCCTGCTGGTGGCCGACGACTTCGCCGGCAAGGGCCTGGGGTCGCGCCTGATGGAGAGCATCATGGCCGTCGCGCGCGACAAGGGCCTCTCCGAGGTGGAAGGGCTCGTGCTGACGCAGAACTCGGGCATGCTCAAGCTGATGAAGAGCCTCGGCTTTGCAGTGAAGCCGTTTGCCGAGGATCCGGACTTCCGGCTCGTGACGCACCCCTTGTAGCCGGCACCGTGCCGCAGCCTGGCGGATGCCAGTCGGGGTCGGCGGGGCTTCAGGCTGCCTTGGCGCCGGCGATGGTGGCCTGCGTGCGCCTAGCGATCAAGGCGTGGCGCATCGGTGCCCCTCAGGTGAGGCCGTACACGCGGGCCGCGTTGCCGGCCAGGAACAGCGCGCGGGCCTCGTCGTCGAGGCCGAGGGCCTCGAGCCCTTCGAGCGCCTTGCCCGGCAGGATCATCGGGTAGTTGCTGCCGAACAGCACCTTGTGCCGCCCGTGCCCGCGCATGAACTCCACCAGCGCGGCCGGATAACGCTTCACCGTGTAGGCCGAGGTGTCGATGTAGAAGCGCTCGTGCTTGGTGGCCACGGCGATGGCCTCCTCGGTCCACGGGTAGCCGATGTGGCCGCCGACGATGGTGAGCTCGGGAAAATCGATCGCCACCTGGTCGAGGTAGATCGGCCGGCCGACCTCGCTCGGCATCAGCGGGCCGGTGTGGCCGATCTGCGTGCAGAAGGGCACGCCCATCTCGCAGCAGGCCGCGTACACGGGGTAGAAGCGGCGGTCGGTGGGCGGCAGCTCCCACAGCCAGGGCAGGATGCGGATGCCCTTGAAGCCGAGCTCCTGCACGCAACGGCGCACCTCGCGCATCGCCGCCATCGGCCGGCTGATGTCGACCGAGCCGACGCCGACGAGGCGCCCGCCGGACTGCGCGACGAAGCCGGCCACCTCGTCGTTGGAGATCATGACGTTGCGCGGCGCCACCCAGGCGCTCGTGAGCGCGCGCGAGATGCCGCCGGCCGACAGGGCCGCGAGCGTGTCCGACAAGGGCGGCTCGGCGGTCGGAACCGGCGCCTTCGTCCAGCGGCGCAGCGACTCGAACATCGGGTCGCGCGCGTGACGCAAGGTGAGGTGCTGGATCCAGGCGTCGATGATCATGATGGGTGGGCCGCAGGCGCTTCGGGCAAGTCGTGCGTGGCCGCAGCTTAAGCCCTGCGGGCCGCGCGCCGGACCGGGCGGCCGCCCCGGCGCCTCAGTGGCCAAGCGCGCGCGTCAGGCCAACCAGGAGGCGCTGCAGGTCCCCGCGGACGCGGATGGTCCCGCCGACCAGTTCGTCGAGGGGGGGCGCAGGCGCCATCGCGGCCAGCTCGAGTTGTTGCAGGGCCCCGGCCAGGGCGTTGGCGCCGATGGCGGCACAGGCGCCGCGCAAGGCGTGGCAACTCGCGCACAGGGCGGGCAATTGATCGAGATGCGTCGGCGCGGCCAGCGAAAAGGCGCTGCCGCCATAGTGCTCGACGAACTTGCGCAGCATCCGTTCGAGCAGCGCGACGCGCCCCCCCACCGCGCGCAGCGCGGCTTGTGCATCGATGCCGTCGACCGCTGCCAGCGCGACTTCCAGGGACGGCACGCCACTGCGGCCCGAGGCTGCGTCGGAACGGCCGGGTCCGCCGGCACCGCCGGGCTTGCCGTCGGGAGCGTTCATGCCGTCCCTCGCGCGGACCTGCCTGCCCTGGCCGAGGCGTCCGTCGCCATGGCCCGCTTCCTGCCTAACGGCTGAACACCGGAGCGGCGGGCGGGTCGAGCCGGGCCGGCCGCCGCGTGCGCCACAGCAGCCACACCACGATGCCGCCGTTGAGCAGGTTCCAGGCGATGCCGTTGACGAAGGCCGCCTCGTACGAGCCGGTGAGGTCGAAGACCTTGCCGCTCATCCAGCCCCCGAGCGCCATGCCGAGCAGCGTGCTCATGAGAACCATGCCCACGCGCGCGCCAGCCTCCTTGGGCGGGAAGTGCTCGCGCACGATGATCGCGTAGCTCGGCACGATGCCGCCCTGGAAGAGCCCGAAGAGCGCCGACACCACGTAAAGCGACACCAGCCCGTCGAAAGGCAGGAAGAGCAGCAGCGCGATGCCCTGCAGCACCGAGCCCAGCAGCAGCGTGCGCAGGCCGCCGATGCGGTCGCAGATGACGCCCGAGACAAGGCGGCTGACGATGCCGCAGGCGAGCATCAGCGAAAGCATCTCGGCGCCGCGTGCCGCGCCGAAGCCGAGGTCCGTGCAGTAGGCGACGATGTGGACCTGCGGCATGCTCATGGCCACGCAGCAGGCCACGCCGGCCACGCACAGCAGCCACTGCGCCTGGTTCAGCGAGAGCCCGAACGGCCGCGACGACGGCATGGCGCCGCCGGCCGGTGCCACCGCCGGCGCCGTGGCTGCGGGCGGCCTCGGGCGCAACATCATCGCCAGGGGCGGCATGACGAGCAGGCACAGCACGCCCAGACCGACGAAGGTCGTGCGCCAGCCGACCTCGCCGACGAAGTGCTGCACGATGGGCGGCCAGATGGCGCCGGCCAGGTAGTTGCCGCTGGCGCAAACCGCCACCGCGATGCCGCGGCGGCGCACGAACCACAGCGACGCATCGGCCACCAGCGGCGCGAAGGTGGCGGCACTGCCGAGCGCGCCGAGCAGCACGCCGTGCACGAGGGCGAAGACCCAGACGTTGTTGGCCAGCCCGGCGCCGATGTAGCCCGCACCGAGGCCGCCGGCGCCGATCATCACCACCTTCATCAGGCCGTAGCGGTCGGCGAGCTTGCCCATCAGCACGCCGCCGAGGCCGAAGCCCACCATCAGGAGCGTGTAGGGCAGCGAGGCATCAGCGCGCGCCGTGCCGAACTCTGCCTGCACGGTGGGCAGCACCACCGAGACGACGTACATGGCACTGCTGCCCAGCGTCATCAGCGCCAGCGTCACCATCAGGCGCGCCCAGGCGTAGCGGGAGTCGGTGGTCCGTGCAGCGGCGGCTTCTGCGTCGCTCATCCGGCCGCTGCCCCCGACGCCGCGACCGCCGGGGCGGCGGCGGCCCGGCGCCGGTAGGTGACGAAGGCCATCAGCGTGCCGTCGGTCGCCTGCGCCTCGGTGCGCTGCACCTCTTCGAACAGGGCGCGGTCCACCACCGGGAAGTACACGTCGGCCTCGGGCCAGGTGCGCGCGATCTCGGTGAGGCGCAGCTCGTCGGCGCGCGGCATGGCCTGGGCGTAGATGTCGGCGCCGCCCATCACGCACACCTCCGGCTCGCCGGCCAGGCGCTCCAGCGCCTCGTCGAGCGAGCGCACCGTCTCGGCGCCGGGGGCGTCGAAGGCGGCAGCGCGGCTGAGAACGATGTTGCGGCGCCCGGGCAGCGGCCGGAAGCGCTCGGGCAGCGAGAGCCAGGTCTTGCGCCCCATGACAACCGGCTTGCCGAGCGTGACGGCGCGGAAGTGCCGCTGGTCGGCGACGTCGGTGAAGAGCAGCCCGTTGCGGCGACCGATGCCGCCGTCGGCGGCCACGGCGGCGACGAGAACGAGTTTCATGCCGGCGCGCCTCACACCGCCACCGGGGCCTTGATGGCCGGGTGGTGCTGGTAGTCGACGATCTCGAAGTCCTCGTACGCGTAGTCGAAGATCGATGGCGGCCGTCGCTTGATGGCAAGCGTCGGGAACGGGTAGGGCGTTCGTTCGAGCTGCGTGCGCACTTGTTCCTCGTGGTTGGCGTAGATGTGGCAGTCGCCGCCGGTCCAGATGAACTCGCCGGGTGCGAGATCGCATTGCTGCGCCAGCACGTGCGTGAGCAGCGCATAGCTGGCGATGTTGAACGGCACGCCGAGGAAGATGTCGGCGCTGCGCTGGTAGAGCTGGCAGCTCAGCCTGCCCGGAGCCGAGGGCGACGCGCCGGGCGCCACGTAGAACTGGAAGAACGCGTGGCACGGTGCCAGGGCCATCTCCGGCAGGGCGGCCACGTTCCAGGCGCTGACGATGATGCGGCGGCTGTCGGGGTTCGTCTTCAGCTGCTTCACCACCTCGGCGATCTGATCGACATGGCCACCTGGATCGTCCGGGCTGGGCTTGGGCCAGCTGCGCCACTGCACGCCGTAGACCGGGCCGAGGTCGCCGTCGGCCTTGGCCCACTCGTCCCAGATCGTCACGCCGCGCTCCTGCAGCCAGCGTGCATTGCGCTCGCCGCGCAGGAACCACAGCAGCTCCAGCGCGATGCTCTTCCAGTGCACCTTCTTGGTCGTGACGAGCGGAAAGCCTTCGGCGAGGTCGAAGCGCATCTGGTAGCCGAAGACGCTCTTCGTGCCCGTACCGGTGCGGTCGGTCTTCGCCACGCCATGCTCGTGCACGTGGCGCATGAAGTCCTCGTAGGTGCGGCGCGCGGGGCGGGTCGGGGTGGGCATGCGGAGGATTATCGGGTGCCGGCGAGGCGTGGCCGGCGTGGGCCTACGGCGTCGCCGGCTCGAGGTCGAACTGCATCGCCGCCAGGCGCGCATAGAGGCCGCCGCGCGCCACCAGCTCGTCGTGCGTGCCGATGTCGACGATGCGACCCTGCTCCATCACGACGATGCGGTCGGCGCGCTGCACGGTGGCCAGGCGGTGCGCGATGACGAGGGTGGTGCGGTTCTTCATCGCCGCCTCGAGCGCCGCCTGCACCATGCGCTCGCTCTCCGCGTCGAGCGCGCTCGTCGCCTCGTCCAGCAGCAGCAGCGGAGGGTTCTTCAGCATCGCGCGCGCGATGGCGATGCGCTGGCGTTGCCCGCCCGACAGGCGCACGCCGCGCTCGCCGAGATAGGTGGCGTAGCCCTCGGGCAGGGCGCTGATGAATTCGTGCGCGAAGGCCGCCCGGGCCGCCGCGACGACCTCGTCGTCGGACGCATCGGGGCGGCCGTAGCGGATGTTCTCCAGCGCCGAGGTCGAGAAGACCGTGCTGTCCTGTGGCACGAGGCCGATGCGCGCGCGCAGGCCGCCGAGCGCGACTTCGCGCACGGGGACGCCGTCGATCTCGATGTGCCCTCGTGTGCCGGCGGCATCGGCCGCGCCGTGCACGCCATCGGTGTCGTAGAAGCGCATCAGCAACTGGAACACCGTGCTCTTGCCGGCGCCGCTCGGCCCGACCAGCGCCACCGTCTCGCCCGGCCGCACCTGCAGCGTGAAGTCGGCCAGCGCCGCCTGCTTCGGGCGCGAGGGGTAGTGGAAGGTCACATGCGACATCGACACCGAGGCGCCGCGGCCGGGCGCCACGGGGGGCAAGGGCCGCGGCGCGGCGGGCTCGGCCACCGGTGAACGCGACGCCAGCAGTTCCATCAGCCGTTCGGTGGCGCCGGCGGCGCGCAGCAGGTCGCCATAGACCTCGGCCAGCACCGCCACCGAGCTGACGAGGATGATCACGAACACCACCGTCTGGCCCAAGTGGCCGGGGCTGATCTTCCCCGCCAGCACCGCCTGCGTGCCCTGGTACAGCCCCCACAGCAGCGTGCCGAAGGTGGCGGTGATGATGAAGGCCACGAGCAGCGAGCGCACGCGCGTGCGCTTGCGTGCCGTCTCGAAGGCGCGCTCGGTGCTGTCGGCAAAGCGCGCCGCTTCGCGCCGCTCCTGCACGAAGCCCTGCACCACCGGGATGGCGTTCAGCACCTCGGCGGCGATGGCGCTCGAGTCGGCCACCCGGTCCTGGCTGGCGCGGCTGAGCTTGCGCACGCGCTGCCCGAAGTACAGGCTCGGCAGCACCACCAGCACGAGGATGGCCAGCACCTGCGCCATCACGTAGGGGTTGGTGACGATGAGCGCGATGAGGGCGCCGATGCCCATGACCGTGTTGCGCAGGCCCATGCTGAGCGACGAACCGACAACCGTCTGCACGACCGTGGTGTCGGTGGTCAGGCGTGAGAGAACCTCGCCGGTCTGCGTGGCCTCGAAGAACTCGGGGCTCTGCTGCACCACGTGCGCGTAGACGGCATTGCGCAGGTCGGCCGTGATGCGCTCGCCCAGCCAGCTCACCATGTAGAAGCGGGCGGCCGAGAACACGCCCAGCGCCGCCCCAACGCCGAAAAGCGCCAGGAAGTGCTCGCGCAGAGCGAGCACCCGCTCACCAGGGTCTGCCGCCACCAGGCCCTGGTCGATGAGCAGCTTCAGCGCCACCGGAAAGAGCAGCGTCGAGACCGCGGCCAGCAGCAGGAAGACGAGCGCAAGCGCGATGCGGCCGCGATAGGGCTTCAGGAACGGCGCAAGGCCGCTCAGTGAACGAGGCGTTGCCGCCGCCGCGCGCTGTGCATCAGAAGTGGGCATGGGGCAAGTCTATGCGGCGGCGCACCACCCTCGCGGCGGGGTCCGCCTCTTCGGGGCCTGCCACTTGCGCTGCGACAGCCGTGCGGCCGCCGCGCGCGCCGCAGCCGCCCACGGCGACGCGCGCCGCCGCCGCGGCGGCCGCCGTTTTGCGGGGGGTGCGTCACGATACGCAACACAGCGGGGGCAAAAGTTCGGGCGGTTGTGGTCGAATAACACGCAGCCACCCGCCGGGTTGCCCGGCTGCTTTCAGGCACGCCGGCGCGTGCCACGCGTTCAACAGGCCAAATCGGCCCAACAGGCTCCACAGGCCCTCATGCCGCCTCCGATCGAACATTCAACCCTGCCCGCGCCGCTTGCCGCGCCGCGGCTGGGTTCGCCTCCAGCGGCCGGGCCGGGTGCCGATGTCCCGCTGAGCGTGCCGCTCGGCTCGCTGACGCTGGCCTTCGTGGCCGCCTCGGTCGGTGTGGCGGCGCTGCTTGGCTGGGGGCTGGCCGCCTGGCTCCAGCCCGTGGCGCCGTGGATGGTCGGGCTGGCCTCGGCCGTGGGTGTGGTCTGCACGGCGCTGCCGTTCGGCATGGCGATGCTGGGCCTGGCGCGCAAAGCCGCCGCACCTCGCCCGTTGAGCGCAGCGCCGTCGGCGGAGGTGTCCGCTGCCGCTCCGGGCTTGCGCGTCATGTCGCAGGGCCCGGTGCTCAGCCGCGAGCATTTCACCGACATGGTGGCGCGCGAGTGGGCACGCGCCCGCCGCTACGGCACCGGTGCGGCGCTGCTGCTGGTGGAGATCGACCGCTATCCGCGGCTTGTCGATGCGCTCGGCTCGCCGGCGGGCGAAAAGGTGCTCGCCGACCTGATCTCGGCCACGGCGCCCACCCTGCGCGGCGCCGATGCCCTGAGCCGCTACGAGGCCGGCCAGGTTGCCGTCTTCCTCGCGCACGCCGACGCCACCGGCGCCCTCGACGTGGCCGAGCGCATCCGCGAGCGCGCCGAGCAGATGGACGTGGCCGTGCCGCCGCGGCGCGTGCGTTTCACCGTGGCGGTCGGTGTGGCGCACCTGCGCCCGGCGCACCTGCACCTGCAGGCGCTCGTCGACGACGTCACCGAGGCGCTGGCCGTGGCGCGCGCCGTGGGTGGCAACTGCGTGCGCGCCGCCCCGGTGGATGCCGGCCAGCGCCCCACACCCGGCGCGGCACGCGACGGATCCCGGGCCGACAAGCGCTGAGCGGGGTGCCAGGTCGCAAACGCGGCCCGGCGGTCAGCCGAGCCTGATCGGCGCCGCATAGCCTGTCATCTCCAGATAGCCCAAGCCGATGCGCCGGCCCTCGGCGTCGAGCAGTTCGGCCAGGCCTTCCCAGTAGACCGCGCCCGTGCTGGTGCGGCTGTCGAGTTCCTGCGCGTCGAGCAGCGCGCGCACCGTGTGCTGGCCGGCCGGCGTGCGCACGGTCCAGGTCGTGGGGTAGGTCGTGTTCGTGGCTGCGCTGCGCCAGCGCCGCACCGGCTCGAACACGACCTCGGCGGGTTCGAAGATGCGCGGCGTCGGTGAGCCGGCCAGGCCGCGCCGGAAGCTGCCACCGGCCCACAGGCTGCTGCCGTCGGCGCGCCGCAGGCGGAAGGCGGTGAGCGCGCTTCCGTCGAGCAGGTTGATGCCGATCCAGTCCCAGCCCACGGCTTGCGGATGCATCAACTCGTCACTCCATTCGTGGTCGAGCCAGGCGCGGCCGCGCAGGGCCAGGCGCCGGCCACCGATTTCGAGGCCCAGGCGGGCCTCGAGCTGAGGCAGGCTGTAGTAGTGGCTGGCCTGCTGCTCTTGCGGCCCCTTGCGCGAGAAGCCGCCATCGCCTTGCAGCAGCGGTGGTGCCGACGCTTGCAGCGTACCCTGCAGCGCAAACCCCTCGGCGCGCACATCGGTGTGCCAGGCCGATGCCTGCCAGGGGCTGGCCATCTCGCGCCACAGCTGCCAGCGGGCGAGGTCGACGCGCGCATCGTCCACGAAGGCGCGGTCGGGGCCGGTCGCCGGGTCGCCGTTCCAGCGCGCGATGCGTTGCGCGTGCACGTGGCGGCCACCGGCGAGGTCGGTAAGCGCGGCGTGCGCGAAGAGCAGGTGGCGCGGTTCGAAGCGGCCGAAGTGGCCGATGCGGGAGCCGCTGTCGGCCGCACCGGGCGGTGGCGACGAAGCAGCGCCCGGTGGGGTCGGCAAGGCTTCGTCGGGCGCGCCTGCCACCTTGCTGCGGAAGAACGTGACCTGGAAGCCATGCGTGGGTTCGGGGGCCGTGCGGGATTCGGGGCCGAGCCAGCCTGTCACGTACCACCACTCGGTACGCGTGTCGACGTGTGCGCCGTGGTCTTCGGGGAACTGCAGCGCACGGCCGCGCCGGATGCCAAGCTCTCGCCTTCGCGCCGCAGGCGTGACGGGCGCCGTGGCGGCCGCCGCCCACCCTGCACCGGCGCCCGCCCAGCCCGCGCCGGCCCCGGCCATCTGCCCGGCCAGCCAGTGCAACCAGGCGCGCCGTGCCGCTCTCACCAGTCCTCCTTCACCGACAGCACCGCGCTGCGTGCCGTCGCGCCGCGTGCGGCCCAGGCCGAGGTCAGCGTGCCGGCGGCAAGTACGGCGGCGCACAGCGCGGCGAGCCGGCCGAGCGGCAGCACCATCTCCATCGTCCAGTGAAAGCTCTGCGGGTTGACCACGTGCACCAGCACGGCGCTGACCGCCAGCCCGAGCAGCAGGCCGACGAGGACCCCCGCCGCCACCCACGCGGCCGCCTCGATGGTGACGAGCACGAGCAACTGCCGCCGGGTGAAACCGAGGTGCGTGAGCAACCCGAACTCCTTGCGCCGCGCCAGCACCTGCGCCGACAGGCTGGCCGCGATGCCGACGAGGCCGATGGCGATGGCCACCACCTGCAGGTAGTAGGTGACGGCGAAGCTGCGGTCGAAGATGCGCAGCGAGACCGTGCGCAGCTCGCCGGTGGTTGCGAAGTCGAGCATGGCCGCATCGGGCAGCAGCGCGCGCATCGAGTCCATCACGGCTTCCGGACTCGCACCGGGGGCGAGCCAGAGGGCGAAGTCGGTGACGCGGCCATCGCCGGTGAGCCGCTGGTAGAGCGCGCGATCCATCGCGATCGAGCCGAACTGGCGCGCAAAGTCGCGATAGACGCCGCGCACGTGGACCTGAAGGGGGTCCGTCGCCGGCGTCTTGGCTCCGGCCGCCGTCTCCGTGCCGGCAGGGCCCTCGGCCGCGCCGATCGGCAGTTCGAGGCGCGTGCCCGGCCGCGCGCCGTAAAGCGCCTCGACCGCCTCGCTGACGAAGACGTCGGGCAGCGTGCCGTGCGGCGGCAGGGCGGTGTGCACCAGGGCCAGGGGTGGCGTGGCGTGGGTGGCCGGCATCGCGGACGACGTCGCGGCTGCGATGGCCTCTGGCCCGCCCGCCGCCGCGGTGTCGGCGTCGCCTTCCAGCGCGCGCGCCATCAGCGTCACGGCGGGGCGGCCGCTCTCCAGTTGCAGTGAGCGCACGCGCGAGGCGCTCACGCGGGCAACACCGGGCAGCCCGCGCACGCGCGCTTCGAGGTCGCCTGGCAGCCAGGCGGTCTCGGCCATGGCGGCGGTGGCGGCGCTGCGTGCATAGAGGTCGGCCGGCAGCACCTGGTCGAGCCAGTCGGAGACGGCCGTGCGGAAGCTCGCCACCATCACGGTGAGCGCGACGCTGAGCGCCAGGCTCGCCACCACGCCGGCCGTCGCCGCTGTCGCCGTGGCGCGGTGGTACGAGGCGCGCCGCCATGCCAGCAGGCCGAGCGGCGAATGGCGCTGAGGTGCTTGCCGGCCGGCGACGGCCAGCGCGCGCGCCGCGACATCCGGCGGTGGCGCCACGCCGGCGGCGTTCTGGCCGGACGAGAGTGGTGACGATGCCGCCTGCCGTGGCATCGCCGTCAAGGCATGCACCACCGATGGCACCCACATCACCCCACCGCACAGGAGCGCGGCAACGGCCAGGTAGGCGGCCAGCGGCAGGCCGCCCAGCGGCGGCACGAAGGCGAGCGCGGTGCCAAGCGCCAGCAGCGCCAAGGCCGGCCACGCCGGCGGTGCGCGGCCGCCGGGGTCGCCCAGACCCTTCAGCGCCATGGCCGGCCGCAGCCGCTCGGCCGCGCGCGCCGGGACGTAGCCGCCGGCCACGGCCGATGCGATGCCGAGCGCGACGAAGAGCGCCGCCGCCGGCGTGCTCCAGTGCAGCGTGGGCCACACGCCCGGGAAATAGCCGCCGCCCAGGTCGCCACCGAGCGCGCGCAGCGCGATCGCCGCCAACACCGTGCCGGCAGCCATGCCGGCGAGCCCGCCGGCGAGGCCGACCAGCGCACACTCACCCAGCACGAGGGCGCGCCGCCCCCGCGCCGTGAGCCCGAGCACGCCCAGCAACGCGAAGGCCGGCGTGCGCT
>JALHOU010000050.1:10235-25970 GCA_022842825.1 Rubrivivax sp. | reverse complement strand
GCCGGCCTGCCCCCCTGCACCGGCAGCACCGGCCATGGCCGCGCCGGCCACGTCGCCCGTCGCCGCCGCCTTCTGGCGCGTCATGCCACCGGACGCCGACGCCACCGAGACGGCCGAGTGGCTGCAGGGCTTCGAGACGCTCGTGCGCGCCGAGGGCCGCGAGCGCGGTACCTACATCCTGCGCCGCCTGCTCGACGAGGCACGGCGCCTGCGCGTGCCGGTGCCGCCGGTGCTGAACACGCCCTACGTCAACACCATCGCGCTCGATGGCCAGCCGCAGTACCCCGGCCAGCTCGAGCTGGAGGCGCGCGTTGCCGGCATCGTGCGCTGGAATGCGCTGGCCATGGTGGTGCGCGCCAACCGCGAGTCGGCGGAGCTCGGCGGCCACATCGCCACCTACGCCAGCATCGCCGATCTGTTCGAGGTGGGCTTCAACCACTTCTTCCACGGCGGCGGCGCCGATGCCGCCGAAGGCGACCTCGTCTTCTTCCAACCGCACGCCTCGCCCGGCGTCTACGCGCGCGCCTTCCTCGAAGGGCGGTTGTCCGAGCGGCACCTCGAGCTCTACCGGCAGGAGACGCGCGGCAGCGGACTTTCGAGCTACTGCCACCCCTGGCTGATGCCCGACTTCTGGCAGTTCCCCACCGGCTCCATGGGCCTCGGGCCGCTCACCGCCATCTACCAGGCGCGCTTCATGCGCTACCTGCGCGACCGCGGGCTGGCCCGGGGCCGCCGCGGACAACGCGAACGCCACGAAGGCAGCGAACGCAGGGTCTGGGCCTTCGTCGGCGACGGCGAGATGGACGAGCCCGAGTCGCTGGCCGGCCTGAGCCTCGCTGCGCGCGAGGGCCTCGACAACCTCGTCTTCGTCGTCAACTGCAACCTGCAGCGCCTGGACGGCCCGGTGCGCGGCAACGGCAGCGTCGTGCAGGAGCTCGAGGGCCTCTTCGCCGGGGCCGGCTGGAACGTCATCAAGCTTATGTGGGGCAGCGACTGGGACCCGCTGTTCGCGCGCGACCACGAAGGCATCCTCGTCAAGCGCCTGCACGAGACGGTGGACGGCGAGTTCCAGAAATACGCCGCCACCGACGGCCGCTTCAATCGCGAGCACTTCTTCAACAAGTACCCCGAGCTGCAGGCGCTCGTCGCGCACCTCTCCGACGACGACATCGACCGCCTCAAGCGCGGCGGCCACGACCCCGTGAAGATCCACGCCGCCTACGACGCCGCCGTGAACCCGCGCCCCGGCCAGGGTGGCCGCCCCACCGTCATCCTGGCGCAGACCAAGAAGGGCTACGGCATGGGCCACTGGGGCCAGGGCAAGATGGGCTCGCACCAGCAGAAGAAGCTCGACGACGAAGCGCTGCTCGCCTTCCGCGAGCGCTTCGCGCTGCCCATGAGCGAAGCCGACGTGGTGGCGTTGAAATTCTGCAAGCCGCCGCAAGACAGCCCCGAGATGCGCTACCTGCATGCGCGGCGCGAGGCGCTCGGCGGCTACGTGCCGGCGCGGCGGGGCAAGTCCGTCTCGCTACCCGCCCCTGCCGCCGCAGACACCGCCCGCCTCGTCGAACGGCAGGCCAACCGCGAGCAGAGCACGACGATGGTCTTCGTGCAGCAGCTGACGCAGCTGCTGCGCGACCCCGCCATCGGCCGCCACATCGTGCCCATCGTCGCCGACGAGGCGCGCACCTTCGGCATGCAGAGCCTCTTCCGCGAGGTCGCGATCTACGCCGCGCAGGGCCAGCTCTACGAGCCCGAAGACCGCGACGAGCTGCTGTACTACAAGGAGAGCCAGTCGGGGCAGATCCTCGAGGAGGGCATCAACGAGGCCGGCGCCCTGAGCAGCTGGCTGGCCGCCGCCACCGCCTACAGCGCGCACGGCGTGCCGACGCTGCCTTTCTACATCTTCTACTCGTGCTTCGGCTTCCAGCGCGTGGGCGACCTCATCTTCTGCGCCGCCGACAGCCGGGCGCGCGGCTTTCTCGTTGGCGCCACGGCCGGGCGCACCACGCTCAGCGGCGAGGGCCTGCAGCACCAGGACGGCACCAGCCTGCTCGTTGCCAGCACCGTGCCCAACTGCCGCGCCTGGGACCCGGCCTTCGGCTACGAGCTCGTGCACATCGTGGCGCACGGCGTCGAGCGCATGCTGCGCGAGCAGCGCGACGAGTTCCACTACATCACCGTGATGAACGAAAACGCGCTGCAGCCGGCCCTGCCGGCGGGCGTGACACCCGCGCACATCACAAGCGGCCTGTACAAGCTGCCGCTCGGCGAGGGCGCCGGCAGCCCGCCGGAGCCGCCGCCGGCGCGCGTGGCGCCGCAGGTGCGCCTCGTGGGCAGCGGCATGATCCTGCACGAGGTGACGGCCGCCGCCGCACTGCTGCGCGAGATGTTCGAGGTCGAGGCCGAGGTGTGGAGTGCCACCAGCTTCAGCGAGCTGGCGCGCCAGGCGCGCGAGGTGCAGCGCGAGGCCCGTCTGCACCCGCAAGGCCCCGAGGAGCACCTGACGCCGGTGAGCCACGTCGAGGCCTGCCTCGGCGGCACGCTGCCGGTCATCGCGGCCACCGACTACGTGCGTGCCGTGCCGCAGCTGGTGGCCGAATACGTGGGCGCACCGTTCACGACGCTCGGCACCGACGGCTTCGGCCGCAGCGCGACGCGGCGCGACCTGCGCCGCTTCTTCGAGGTGGACCGCCAGCACATCGCGCTGGCGGCGCTGGCGGCGCTCGCCGACATAGGCGCCTGGCCGCGCGAGACGCTGCCCGAGGCGACGCGGCGGCTGGGCATCGTGCCCGAGCCAACGCCGCCCTGGCTGGCCTGATCGAGCGCTCCTGCGCGGCCGTCTCTCGCCCCGCGGCGTGGCCGGATCACGTTGCCCACCTTGGGGCCAGGCGATGCCTCCGGGGCCCGCAGGCGCACGCCGGCCCGCGCCGACGCGCGTTCAGGCCACCGCGCCCGCCAGGCAGCAGGCACGGACGAACCCGACCACCGCATCGCCGTCGAAGCGGCTTGTCGGCAACCCGGGCACGTAGCCATGAGCGTTCAGCACCCCCGCGTCGATCTCGTGCGCGCAGCGCAACGCCATCCACTCGCCTTCGAACAGGCGCTCGCGGGGTTGCACCTCCAGTCGCAGGTCGACGTCGGAGTGACGCGGGTCGCACACGATGCGGTCGAAGCGGTCGCGCACGCGGAACGGCATGCCTTCCAGCACCTGCACGAAGTGGCCGTCGATGAAGACCAGCCCACCGCTCAGGTCGTGCTGGCGATTGCGGTTGTGCGCGACGCGAATGATGTCGAAGGCGTCACGCTCGGTGACTCCTTGCGCGGCACGGCTGACATAGGCGATGCGCAGGATCATGGCCGAAGCGCCGGTGTTGCGTGCGTCGCTGCCGCTCGGGTCGGGGCCTCGCGGCCGTCCAGCTTCGCGAGCATCTCCATGACCTCGTCGGCCGGCAGCGGCCGGCTGAACAGGTAACCCTGCGCCTCGGCACAGCCTTCGCGGCGCACGGCCTGCAGCTGCCCCTCGGTCTCCACCCCTTCCACGGTGGTGGCCATGCCCAGGCTGCGGCCGAGGCCCGCCACGGCGCGCACGATCGACAGGGCGTCCGGGTTGGCCTCCATGTCGCGCACGAAGGAGCGGTCGATCTTGATGCGGTCGAACGGGAAGCTGCGCAGATAGCTCAGCGAGGAGTAGCCGGTGCCGAAGTCGTCCATCGCGATGCGTACCCCCAGCGAGCGCAGCGAACGCAGCGTCTCCAGCGCCTGGCGCGAGTCATCGATCATCACCGACTCGGTGATCTCCACCTCGAGCCGGCTGGCGTCCAGCCCGCTGGCCTCGAGCGCCTCGGACACGTCGCGCAGAAGCCGGCCACCGCGGAACTGCGCCGCCGACACGTTGACCGCCACGCGCACGTCCGCGGGCCAGACCGTGGCCTGTCGCGTGGCCTCGTGCAGCACCCAGCGTCCGATGGGCACGATGAGCCCGGTCTCCTCGGCCAGCGGCACGAAGTCCAGCGGCGAGACCAAGCCGCGCTGCGGATGCTGCCAGCGCAACAACGCCTCCACGCCCGTGACGCGCAGCGGGTCCACCGACACCTGCGGCTGGTAGTGCAGGCGCAACTCGCCGCCCTGCAGGGCGCGCCGCAAGTCGGCCTCCAGGCCGCGACGCCGCAGCGCCTGCGCGTCCATCTCGGGTTCGAAGAAGCGCACTGTGCCGCGCGCTTCGGTCTTGGCGTGGTAGAGCGCGAGGTCGGCACCGCGCATCAGCACCTCGGCCTCACCGCCATCGAAGGGCGCGACGGCAATGCCCACCGTGGCGCCGATGTGCGCTCGCTGGCCGTTGATGTCGAAGGGCTGACCGAGTGCTTCGATGACGCGCCGTGCCAATGCGTTGGCTGCCGCGGGCTGCGGTACGCCCCATTGCAGCAGCGCAAACTCGTCTCCGCCGAGCCGCGCAACCAGGTCGCTGCCGCGGACGCTGGCGCGCAGCCGCGCGGCCACCTCGCGCAGCAGTGCATCACCCGCCGCATGCCCGAGGGTGTCGTTGACCGCCTTGAAACGGTCGAGGTCCAGGCAGAGCACGGCCATCGCCTCGCCGCGGTGCGTGCGCGGCAGCTGCTGATCGATGTGCTCGACCAGCACCTGTCGGTTGGCGAGGCCCGTGAGCGCGTCGTGCCGGGCCAGGTGGGTGAGCTGTTCGGCGATGCGGCGCTGTTCGGTCACGTCCTCGTGCAGCGCCACGCAGCCGCCGTCAGGGCGCCGCCGCACCGCCACTTCCACGGTGCGGCCGTCGCGCAGCAGCCACTCGCGCCGGCGCAGGCTCGGGGTATCGGTGGCGGCCGGCGCGCGGGCCTTGCTCGCCTCGGATTCGGTGGCCGGACTGGCCGCCATGATCTGGGCAAACGACGTGCCTGGGCACCCCAGCGCGTCGGGCAGCGACCAGATGTCGAGGTAGCGCTCATTGGCCAGCAGCAGCCGATCGTCGGCGTCGAAGATGCAAAGGCCAAGCGGCAGGTCCTTGAGCGCCTGCCGCAGCATCTCGTTCTCGTGGCGCAGTGCGGCACGTTCGGTTCTGCCGGGGTTCGGCGACTCCGGCGGGGCGCACCGGGACGCCCCAACGTTGAGGGGCGAGCGCCTCTTCGGTGCCCGGCGGTGGCGGGCGGCGAGGCGGGGCTGCGGGTTCGAGGGGGCAGACATGGCGCGCGGGTTCGGCGCTCCTTTTGTCGGCATCGCCGCAGCGCACTTGAGCCTGGCCACAGGCTGGGCGTGCAAAGGCCTCACCCTTGCCCGCGGCCGTGCCCCAGGGGCTGGGCCCCTGGGCGGAAGTCACCGCGCCCGCTCAGCGCTCGTCGCTGCCGATGAACCGGTAGGCGCCCGCGCCCAGCAACGCGCCGACGATGGGCGCGACCCAGAACGCCCACAGCTGCTCCACCGCCCAGCCGCCGGCAAACAAGGCCACGCCGGTGCTGCGCGCCGGGTTCACCGAGGTGTTCGTGACCGGGATGCTGATGAGGTGGATGAGCGTCAGGCACAGGCCGATGGCGATGGGCGCAAAGCCCGCCGGAGCGCGCTTGTCGGTGGCGCCGAGGATGACGATGAGGAAGAACATCGTCATCACCACCTCGCACACCAGCGCCGCCACGAGCGTGTACTTGCCCGGCGAGTGGGCGCCGAAGCCGTTGCTCGCAAAGCCCTTGGCGGCGTCGAAGCCGACCGCACCCGAGGCGATGACGTACAGCACCGCCCCGGCGGCCACGGCGCCCAGCACCTGGGCCGCGATGTACGGCACCAGCTGCGAGGCCGGGAAGCGGCCACCCGCCCACAGGCCCACCGACACCGCCGGGTTCAGGTGGCAGCCCGAGATGTGGCCGATGGCGTAGGCCATCGTCAGCACCGTCAGGCCGAAGGCGAGCGAGACGCCCAGCAGGCCGATGCCCACTTGCGGAAAGGCGGCGGCCAGCACGGCGCTGCCGCAGCCGCCAAGCACCAACCAGAACGTGCCGAAAAACTCTGCGCCATAGGCCTTCATGCGGTTCTCCTCGTGTTGTGGATGCGCGGGCCGCATCGCTGGCGACGCCGCCCGGGCATCGTCGCACGGCCATGTGCGCACCGGCCCCAGCCTCAAGTCGGGGGACAGAGTGCAGCGACGCTGGCAAGGCCGCGCCGCGCGCGTCGCCCTGCGTTGGCCGCGCTGCCCGCGTTGCCTGCGTCGTCCGCGTACCCCGTGACGCCCGCCCCACCCGCGCCTTGGTGCGGCTGGCGGCGGGCCGCCGCGCTCAGTCCGCCTGCTTCCTCAGAAAGGCCGGAATCTCGATCTCGTCCATGCCGTTGCTGGCCAGCGCCTCCACCTTGGCCGCGGCCTGGTCGGCGCGCGGGCGCCGCCACACGCTCGGCGTGTTGAGGTTGTCGTAGGTCTGCTGCGGCGGCTGTTGCGGCGGCATCGCGGCCGGCGCCATCGCCCCGCCCTGCGGCGCGGTCGCAAAACCCACCGCGCCGGGGCCGGCCGGCACCGGCTGCGTCAGCACCGGCAGGCCGTCGGTGCCGTTGCGCAGGTGCGTCTGCAGGGGTGCTGCGGCCTGCGCATGCATCTGGCCCTGCACCGGCGCCTGCGGCTGCTGGTGCACCACCGTCAGCCCCGCGCCCGGCCCGGGGCCGCCCTGCTGCGCCTTGCGCGCGCTCGACAGGCCCGTGGCGATGACCGTCACGCGCAGCTGGTCGCCCAGGCCCTCGTCGTAGGCGGTGCCGTAGATGACGTGCGCATCGTCGGCGGCGTAGCGGCGGATGGTGTTCATCACGTTGCGGCTCTCGGCGAGCTTGAAGTTCTGCTTCGTCGCCGCGATGAGCACGAGCACGCCGCGCGCGCCGCTGAGGTCGATGCCTTCCAGCAGCGGGCAGGCCACCGCCAGCTCGGCCGCCTTGGTGGCGCGGTCGGGGCCGCCGGCGTGCGCCGTGCCCATCATCGCCTTGCCCGGCTCGCTCATCACCGTCTTCACGTCCTCGAAGTCCACGTTCACGAGGCCGGGGATGTGGATGATGTCGCTGATGCCGCCCACCGCGTTGCGCAGCACGTCGTTGGCGTGCGCGAAGGCCTGCTCCTGCGTGACGTCGTCGCCCAGCACCTCCATCAGCTTCTCGTTGAGCACGACGATGAGGCTGTCGACGTTGGCCTCGAGCTCGGCCACGCCGTCGTTGGCCTGCTTGTGGCGCTTGCCGCCCTCGAACTCGAAGGGCTTGGTCACCACGCCCACGGTCAGGATGCCCATCTCGCGCGCCACGCGCGCAATCACCGGCGCCGCCCCGGTGCCGGTGCCACCGCCCATGCCGGCGGTGATGAAGAGCATGTGCGCGCCGTCGATGGCGACGCGGATGCGCTCCATCGCCTCCTCGGCCGCGGCGCGCCCGACGGTAGGCTTGCCGCCGGCCCCGAGCCCGTTGTTGCCGAGCTGCACCAGCGTGTTGGCGCTGCTGCGGTTCAAGGCCTGCGCGTCGGTGTTGGCGCAGATGAACTCCACGCCCTGGACACCGTGGCTGATCATGTGCTCGACGGCGTTGCCGCCGCCGCCGCCCACGCCGATCACCTTGATCTGCGTGCCCTGGCTGAAGTCGTCGATCATTTCGATGGGCATAGAGCCTCCTTGGTATGGCGAGTTGCAGTTGCCGTTGCCTTGGCTTTCGAGGTGCCGTTGGCCGTTCTGGCCGTGCTGGCCGAAGTCGTCGTCGTGGATGTCGTTCTTGTGGTCTTCATGAACCCAACGCTGTCGTTGTCGTGGTCGTCCTTGTGGTCGCTGTTCTTCTTCGTCTTCTTCTAGAAATTGCCGAGGAACCAGTCCTTGGCGCGTGACAGCACGGTCTTCACCGAGCCGGCCTGCGCCGCCGCCTTGTGCCCGCGCGCGCGTGCCATGCGGGCCTCTTCCAGCAAGCCCATCACGGTGGCGCTGCGCGGGTTGGCCACCATGTCGTAGAGCGGCCCGCTGTAGATGGGCATGCCACGCCGCACGGGCTTGAGGAAGATGTCTTCGCCCAGCTCCACCATGCCCGGCATCACGGCGCTGCCACCGGTGAGCACGATGCCGCTGGACAGCAGCTCTTCGAAGCCGCTCTCGCGGATGACCTGGTGCACGAGCGAGAAGATCTCCTCCACACGCGGCTCGATGACGCCGGCCAGCGCCTGGCGGCTCAGCAGACGCGGCGCACGGTCGCCCAGGCCCGGCACCTCCACCTGCTCGCCCGGATCGGCCAGCAGCTGCTTGGCCACGCCGTGCTCGAGCTTGATCTCCTCGGCGTCCTTGGTCGGCGTGCGCAGCGCCATCGCGATGTCGCTCGTGATCAGGTCGCCGGCAATGGGGATGACAGCCGTGTGGCGCACACTGCCGTCGGTGTAGACCTGCACGTCGGTGGTGCCGGCGCCGATGTCGACGACCGCCACGCCGAGGCTCTTCTCATCGTCGCTGAGCACTGCCGCGGAGCTGGCGCTCGGGTTCAGCACGAGGCCGGCCACCTCCAGGCCACATCGGCGCACGCACTTGAGGATGTTCTCGGCCGCGCTGCCGGCGCCGGTGACGATGTGCACCTTCACCTCGAGCCGGCTGCCGCTCATGCCGATCGGCTCCTTCACCTCGTGGCCGTCGATCACGAACTCCTGCGGTTCCACGAGCAGCAGGCGCTGGTCGTTGGGGATGTTGATGGCCTTGGCCGTTTCCACCACACGCGCCACGTCCACCGGCGAGACCTCGCGGTTGTCGCGCACGATGACCATGCCGGTGCTGTTGGTGCCGCGGATGTGGCTGCCGGTGATGCCGGTGAAGACCGCGCCGACCTTGCAGGCGGCCATCATCTCGGCCTCCTTCAGCGCCTGCTGGATGCTCTGCACGGTGGCGTCGATGTTGACCACCACGCCGCGCTTCAGCCCCGAGGTGGGCGCCACGCCCATGCCCGCCAGGCGCAGCTCGCCGTCGGCCAGCACTTCGGCCGCGACCACCATCACCTTGTGGGTGCCGATGTCCAGCCCGAAGACCATGTCCTTGTATTCCTTGGCCATGCCGCGTTGCCCCCGCCCTAGTTCGTTCTGCTCACTGCGCCTGCCGACCCCGCCGCGCTGGCCGGGGTCGTGGTGCTCACGCCGCGCAACCTGAGCGCGTAGCCGTCGACATGGCGCAGGTCGGCGTGCAGCAGCGGCTGCCGGTAGCGCGCCGTCATCTGGCCCACGGTGCGCAGGAAGCGCTCGGTGCGCTCGGCCACCTCGGCCTCGTTGCCGCGCCCGATGTCGATGACGATGCCTTTGTCCAGCTCGGCGCGCCACGAGCCGCGGCCCGAAAGCGTGAGGCGCTCGATGCGCTTGCCCTGCCCGGCAAAGGCCGGTTGCAGCCGCTTCCACAGCGCCAGCATCTCGGCCGCACGGCCCTCGGGGCCGGTGAACAGCGGCAGCGCCTCGTCCTCCACGTCGCCGAGGTTGGCATCGAAGACCTCACCGAAGGTGTTCACGAGCCGCGTCATGCCGGTCTGGTCGCCTTCGCTTGCCTCCCACAGGGCCAACGCTTCGTGCTCCTCGAGATGCACCGAGAGCTTGTCGGGCCAGATGCGGCGCACGACGGCGCGGCGCACCCAGGGCACCGATTCGAAGGCCCGCTGCGCCTCGGCCAGGTCGATGCTGAAGAAGTTGCCCGCCAGCTCGGGCAGCGCATGCGTGCGCAGCGTCGGCAGCTGGCTGCGGGTGAGCGTGCCCTGCACCTCGATGGCGCGCAGCGTGAACGTGGGCGCGCGCGTCAGCCACAGCACGCCCGCGGCCCCGGCCGCCCCGACGACGCCGGTGACGACGAGGGCGAAGACCGCGTTCATCAGCCGCACGTCGCGCGGCAAACGCGCCGGCGCGGCGGGCGCGGCGGGCGGGGTGCGAAGGCGGTTGAGGCGGGCCATGGCGTCGTGTGTCGCTGCTCAGGCGGCGCCGGCGGCCAGGCCGTCGCGGCGTGAGGGAGTGTCGAGGGCGGCAGCGCGCAGCAGCTGCAGGCACAGCGCCTCGTAGCTGATGCCGGCGGCGCGTGCCGACATCGGCACCAGCGAATGGCTGGTCATCCCGGGGCTGGTGTTCATCTCGAGCAGGAAGAAGCGGCCGTCGGGGTTGGCGCCTCTCGTGCGCTGCATCAGGTCGGCGCGCCCCCAGCCGCGGCAGCCGAGCGCGCGGTAGGCGGCGAGCGTGAGGCGCTGCACCTCGGCTTCCTCGGCCGGCGCGAGGCCGCTCGGGCAGCGGTAGCCGGTGTCGTCGGTGAAGTACTTGTGCTCGTAGTCGTAGTTGCCCTCGGGCGCGTCGATGCGCACCACCGGCAGCGCGCGCGCCGAGGCGCCTTCGCCCAGCACCGGACAGGTGAGTTCGATGCCCTCGATGAATTCCTCGCAAAGAACGTCGGCGTCGTACAACGCGGAGAGCTTCACCGCGTCCAGCATCTGCGAATAGCCAAGCACCTTGGTGACGCCGATCGAGCTGCCCTCGCGCGGCGGCTTGACGATGAGCGGCAGGCCGAGGTCGTCGGGCACGGCGCGCAGCAGCGCCGGCTGCTGGTGGCCGGCCTCCAGGCACACCCAGTTCGGCGTCGGCAGGCCCTCGGCCAGCCAGAGGCGCTTGGTCATCACCTTGTCCAGCGCGATGGCGCTGGCCATGACGCCGCTGCCGGTGTAGGGGATGCCGAGCAGCTCGAGTGCGCCCTGCACCGTGCCGTCCTCGCCGTGGCGGCCGTGCAGCGCGATGAAGGCGCGCGCGTAGCCTTCGCGCCTCAGGTCGCCAAGATCGCGCTCGGCCGGGTCAAAGGCGTGCGCGTTCACGCCGAGCGAACACAACGCTGCGAGCACGCCGCCACCGCTCATCAGCGACACCTCGCGCTCGGCGCTCGTGCCACCCATCAGCACGGCGACCTTGCCGAGGGCCTGAATGCCACTTGTGTCCACGGGCTTCGCGGTGGCCGTCATGTCGCCAGCTCCTTCACCCGCCCGGGCACGGCGCCGATCGAGCCGGCGCCCATCGTGATGACCACGTCGCCGTCGCGCGCCCCGACCACGATGGCCTGCGGCAGCGCCCGAATGTCGTCGACGAACTTCGCACGCTCGCCGAGAACCTGGGCCGCCGCCAACGCCAGCGCGTGGCCGTCGACCCCGGCGATCGGCGCCTCGCCGGCAGCGTAGACCTCGGTGAGCCAGAGCGCATCGAAGCGCCCGAGCACGGCCACGAAATCGGCGAAGCAGTCGCGCGTGCGCGTGTAGCGATGCGGCTGGAAGGCGAGCACCAGGCGCCGGCCCGGGAAGGCGCCGCGCGCCGCCTGCAGCACCGCGGCCATCTCCACCGGGTGGTGGCCGTAGTCGTCGATGAGCGTGAAGCGGCCGCCGTCGGCACTCTTCAGCTCGCCGTATCGCTGGAAGCGCCGGCCGACGCCCGCGAACAGCGCCAACGCGCGCGCCACCGGCTCGTCGGGCAGGCCGAGCTCCATCGCCACGCCAATGGCGGCGAGCGCGTTGCGCACGTTGTGTTCGCCGGCGAGGTTGAGCGTGATGGCGAGATCGGGCAGCGCCTGGCGCCGCGCCGTGAACTGCATCTGGCCACCGGGCACGGCGCGCACGTCGACGGCACGCAGGTCGGCGCCCTCGCCCAAGCCGTAGGTGAGCACGGGCCGTTCGACCGCCGTGACGATGGCCCGCACGCCCGGGTCGTCCGTGCACAGCACGGCGCGGCCGTAGAACGGCAGGCGGTGCAGGAACTCGACGAAGGCGCCACGCAGCCGGCCGATGTCGTGGCCGTAGGTGTCCATGTGGTCGGCGTCGATGTTGGTGACGACGGCGACCACGGGGTTCAGCACCAGGAAGCTGGCGTCGCTCTCGTCGGCCTCGACGACGATGCACTCGCCCTGGCCGAGGCGCGCGTTGGCGCCGGCGCTTTCGAGCTTGCCGCCGATGACGAAGGTGGGGTCCTCGCCGGCCTCGGCGAGCACGCTCGCCACGAGCGAGGTGGTGGTGGTCTTGCCGTGCGTGCCGGCAATGGCGATGCCCTGCTTCAGGCGCATCAGCTCGGCCAGCAGCACCGCGCGCGCCACCACGGGCACGCGCGCGGCACGGGCGGCCAGCACCTCGGGGTTGTCGGGCTTCACGGCAGTGGAGGTGACGACCGCCTGCGCGCCCTCGATCTGGTGCGCCGCGTGGCCGATGAACACGCGCACGCCGAGCGCGGCGAGGCGGCGCGTGGCTTCGCCTTCGTTCGCGTCGGAGCCCGAGACGCGGTAGCCCTGCGTGTGCAGGATCTCGGCGATGGCGCTCATGCCGGCGCCGCCGATGCCGACGAAGTGGATGTGCTTCACGGCGTGCTTCATGCCGCGGACTCCGGCACGCCACCGGCCTGCTTCGTCGGCGCTTTCGCGAACGCGACGAAGTGGATGTGCTTCACGGCGTGCTTCATGCGGCAGCCGCCTTCCCGGCCTTCTTCGCCACCAGCCGCTCGATCTCGTCGGCCACGCGCGCCGCGGCCTGCGGCCTCGCGAGCGCGCGCGCCTTCTCGGCCATCTCGAGCAGCCGGGCGCGGTCCAGCGCGCGCAGCACAGCGGCCAGACGCCCGGCGTCCAGCTCGCTTTGCGGCAGGTGGATGGCGGCGCCCTGTCCGGCCAGCCACTGCGCGTTGTCGCGCTGGTGCGAGGTGGTGCTCACGATCAGCGGCACGAGGATGGCGGGCACGCCCGCGGCGCACAGCTCGCTCACGGTGACGGCGCCGGCGCGGCAGACCATCAGGTCGCAGGCGGCGAGCTGCGCCGCCATGTCGTCGATGAAGGGCACGACCTCGGCCTCTTCGATGCCCGCCGCAGCGTAGCTGGCGCGCACGGCGTCGAGTTGCGCGGCGCCGGTCTGGTGCACCACCCGCGGCCGCTCGCCGGGCTGCAGCGTGGCCAGTGCCGCCGGCAGGTGCTGGTTCAGCACCTGCGCGCCCAGGCTGCCGCCCACCACCAGCAGGCGCAGCGGCCCGCTGCGGCCGGCATAACGCTCGGCCGGAGCGGGCAGCGCCTCGATCTCGGCGCGCACCGGGTTGCCGGTGACGAGGCCGCGGCGCGCCTGCTTCACCGCCTCGCCCTCGAAGCCGAAGGCCACCGCGTCGGCCAGCGGCAACAGCGACTTGTTCGACAGCAGCAGCGCCGCGTCGGCGTTGACAAGCACGAGCGGCTTGTTCAGCAGCGAGGCCATCAGCCCGCCGGGAAAGCAGACATATCCGCCCATGCCGAGCACGGCATCGGCGCCGCGCCGGCGCAGGATGCCGAGGCTGTCCCACATCGCCTTCAGCAGGCGCAGGCCGCCGGTCATCGTGTGCACGAGGCCCTTGCCACGCAGGCCGCTGAAGGTGAGGCGGTCCATCGCAATACCGCCGTCGCCAGCGCCCTCGCCCTCGGGTGGCACGAGCCGGTTCTCCATGCCGTGCGTGGTGCCGAGCCAGCTCACGGTCCAGCCACGCCGCTGCATCTCGCGCGCGACAGCGAGCCCGGGCATCACGTGCCCGCCGGTGCCCGCCGCCATCACCACGAGGTGGGGCATCACGACGACCCTCCCCGCATCATGGCGCGCGACTCGATATCCACGCGCAGCACGAGTGCCAGCGCCACGAGATTCATGAGGATGGCCGAGCCGCCGTAGCTCATCAGCGGCAGCGTCAGCCCCTTGGTGGGCAGCACGCCGAGGTTGACGCCCATGTTGATGAAGGCCTGGAAGCCGAACCACACGCCGATGCCCTGCACCATGAGGCCGGCGAACACGCGGTCCAGCGCCACGGCCTGGCGGCCGATGACGAAGATGCGCCGCGTGAGCCAGAAGAAGAGCACGATGACGGTGGCCACGCCGACGAAGCCGAGCTCCTCGCCGATGACGGCGAGCAGGAAGTCGGTGTGCGCCTCGGGCAGGTAGTGCAGCTTCTCGACGCTGTCGCCCAGGCCCTGGCCGAAGATCTCGCCGCGCCCGAAGGCGATGAGCGAGTGCGTCAGCTGGTAGGCCTTGCCCTGCGCGTAGGCCGGGTCCCAGGGCTCGAGGTAGGCGAAGATGCGTTCGCGCTTCTCCGGGCTGAGCACGATGACCATGACGAAGGTGCACACGAGCACGGCGCAGCTGAGCAGGAACATGCGCCCGTTGACGCCGCCGAGGAACAGGATGCCCATCGAGATGACGGCCACGACCATGAAGGCGCCCATGTCGGGCTGGCGCAGCAGCAGCGCTCCGGTGAAGCCGAGCGCCACGGCCATCGGCCACACCGCCTTCACGAAGTCTTCCTTCAGCTCCATCTTGCGCACCATGTAGCTGGCGGCATACATGGCCATCGCGAGCTTGGCCAGTTCGCTCGGCTGGAAGTTCATGACGCCGAGCGGGATCCAGCGGCGCGAGTTGTTCACCACCTTGCCGATGCCCGGGATGAGCACCGCCACCAGCAGCACGAGCGCGACGACGAAGATCCAGGGCGCCGCCTTCTCCCAGAACTTGATGGGCATCTGCAGCGCCGCCAGCGCGACGGCGACGCCGATGCCGATCGAGAACAGGTGTCGCCCGAGGAAGAAGGTGGGCGTGTAGCGCGCGAACTTCGGGTTGTCGGGCAGCGCCACCGTCGCCGAATAGACCATCACCACGCCCAGCAGCAGCAGCGCCAGCACCACGGCCACGAGCAGTTGGTCGAAGGCGAACAGGCGCACCGGTCTGTCGCCGCCGATGTGCACCTGGTCGCGCACGGGCAGGCTGCCCCCGGCGCGGCCACCGAAGCCGGCGGCCAGCGTCGCGCGGCCGGCACCCAGCTTGCGGCCCAGCGCCGCGAAGCCGCCGCGCAGCGCCTGCAGCGCGAACCGGAAGCGTCCCGCCGCTGCGGCCATCACACGCCCCCCCGCTCTCGCGCGAGCGCCTGCACCGCGGACACGAAGACCTCGGCGCGGTGCCCGTAGTTGCGGAACATGTCCAGGCTGGCGCAGGCCGGCGAGAGCAGCACCGCGTCGCCGGGCCGCGCCTGCCCGAAACACCAGCGCGTGGCCCCCTCGAGCGTCTCGTGGCGTTGCAGCGGCACGCCGGCCGCCACGGCTTCGGCGAGCGCCGCCTCGATCGCGCCGGCATCGCGGCCGATCGTGGCCACGGCGCGTGCATGGCGTTGCACCGGGGCGACGAGCGGCGTGAAGTCCTGGCCCTTGCCATCGCCGCCGAGGACGACCACCAGCTTCGCCGGCGCCTTGTCGGCGCCGAGGCCCTCGAGCGCCGCCACCGTCGCGCCGACGTTCGTGCCCTTGCTGTCGTCGTAGGCCTCGACATCGTCGACGCTGGCCACCCACTGCACGCGGTGCGGTTCGCCGGCGTATTCGCGCAGACCGTGCAGCATGGGCGCCAGCGGGCAGCCGATGGCGGTGGCCAGCGCCAGCGCCGCCAGCGCATTGGCCGCGTTGTGGCGGCCGCGCACGCGCAGCGCGTCGGCGGGCATCAGCCGCTGCAGGTGCAGCTCGATCTCCTCACCGGGCCTGGGTTTGATCGTCTCGTCGGTGGGCAGGGCGCGCACGAGCCAGGCCATGCCGTTCTCGACGACGAGGCCGAAATCGCCCGGGTGCTGCGGACCCTGCAGCCCGAAGCGCAGCACGGGCCGGGGCGCCACCTTCGGCTTGCCGCGGCCCGTGGCCGCCGGTGCGGCCGGCACCATGGCTTCGACGAGCGGGTCGTCGCGGTTGATCACCATGACGCCTTGCGCACCCACGGCGCCCGCGGCAC
>JALHOU010000050.1:0-10135 GCA_022842825.1 Rubrivivax sp. | reverse complement strand
GGTGGCGCCGAAGATGCGCGCCTTGGCCGCCGCGTAGGCAGCCATCGAGCCGTGCCAGTCGAGATGGTCCTGCGTCACGTTGAGCACCGCTGCGGCATCGGGCTCGAAGCCCGCGACCCCGGTGCCGCCGCCCTCGAGCTGGAAGCTGGACAGCTCCAGCACCCATACCTCGGGCAACTGGTCCTCTGCCAGCGCGGCGGCCAGCGTGTCCAGCAGCGTCGGACCGATGTTGCCGGCCAGGCCCACGCGCTTGCCGGCGCGCTCGACGAGCAGCGCCGTCATCGCGGTGGTCGTCGTCTTGCCGTTGGTGCCGGTGACGGCGAGCAGCTTGGGCGCGTAGCCGCGCGCGTTCTTCAGCTCGACGAGCGCACGCACGAAGAGGTCGAGCTCGCCTCGCACCGGGATGTCGTGCACCCGTGCTTCCTGCGTGAGCGGAGCGATGCGCGCGTCGTAGGGCGCGAGGCCGGGGCTCTTGAGCACGAGCGTCACGCCCTCGAGCGCGGCCTCGGGTTGCAGCTCGCCGCCGAGCAGTTCGGCTGCGGGCAGTTCGCGGCGCAGCGTCTCGGCCTGCGGCGGCATCTCGCGCGAGTCCCAGACGCGCACGCAGGCCCCGGCGCGCGCGCACCAGCGCGCCATGGCCAGGCCGCTCTCGCCGAGACCGAGGATGAGGACGATGTCGCCGTGCGTCATGCCCTCGCCCTCACCGCAATTTCAGGCTGGCCAGCCCGATGAGGCACAGCAGCATCGTCACGATCCAGAAGCGCACGACCACCTGGTTCTCGGCCCAGCCCTTCTTCTCGAAGTGGTGGTGCAGCGGCGCCATCAGGAAGATGCGCCGGCCCTCGCCGTAGCGGCGCTTCGTGTACTTGAACCAGCCCACCTGCAGCATCACCGAGAGCATTTCGGCGACGAAGATGCCGCCCATGATGCCCAGCAGGATCTCCTGGCGCGTGATGACGGCGATGGTGCCCAAGGCGCCGCCGAGCGCCAGCGCGCCCACGTCGCCCATGAACACCTGCGCCGGGTTGGCGTTGAACCACAGGAACGCGAGCCCCGCACCGGCCATGGCGGCGCAGAAGATGAGCAGCTCCCCCGAGCCCGGGATGTACGGGAAGAGCAGGTAGCGGCTGAAGTTGATGTTGCCCGTGACGTAGGCGAAGACGCCCAGCGCCGAGCCCACCATCACCACCGGCATGATGGCCAGGCCGTCGAGCCCGTCGGTGAAGTTGACGGCGTTGCTGGCGCCGACGATGACGAACCAGGCCAGCGCGATGAAGCCCCACACCCCCAGCGGGTAGCTGTAGGTCTTGAGGAAGGGCACCATCAGGTCGGCACGCGGCGGCAGCGTGGTCGAGAAACCGCTGCCCACCCAGCGCATGAAGAGCTCCCACACGCGCACATTGGTCGTCTCTGCCACCGTGAAGGCGAGGTAGATGGCGGCGACGAGGCCGATCAGCGTCTGCCAGAAGAACTTCTCGCGCGAGCGCATGCCCTCGGGGTCTTTCTTCACCACCTTGCGGTAGTCGTCCACCCAGCCGATGGCGCCGAAGCCGAAGGTGACGAGCATCACCACCCAGACGAAGCGGTTGGTCCAGTCGAACCACAGCACCGTCGCCACGCCGATACCGATGAGCACGAGCACACCACCCATCGTCGGCGTGCCGCGCTTGCCGAGGTGGCTCTGCACGCCGTACTCGCGGATCGGCTGGCCGATCTTCATCTCGACGAGCTTCCTGATGACGATCGGCCCGAGCGCCAGGCCGAAGAGCAGCGCCGTCATGGCCGCCAGCACGGCGCGGAAGGTGAGGTACTGGAACACGCGCAGGAAGCTCAGCTCCTGCGGGTACATCGTGAGCAGCAGCTCCGAGAGGCTGAGCAGCATCAGGCGCGCTCCTGTCCGGTCGGCCCGGCGGGCCAGGCCCGCTGCATCGCCTGCACCACCTGGGGCATCTTCATGAAGCGCGAGCCCTTCACCAGCACGGAGGCGGTCTGTGGCGCATCGCCGAGCGCCTCGACGATGGCAGGTGCGTCGGCAAAGTGCCGCCCGACCCCCAGCCCGGCGCACAGCGGGCCGGCCGACCACACCACTTCGATGCCGCGCTGGCGCGCATAGGCGCCCACTTCGGCGTGGAAGGCCGGGCCCTGCTCGCCCACCTCGCCCATGTCGCCCAGCACCAGCCAGTGCGGGCCGGGCAGCTCGGCCAGCACGTCGATGGCGGCGCGCACGCTGTCGGGGTTGGCGTTGTAGCTGTCGTCGACAAGGGCCACCGGCACGCCGGCGCGGCGCAGTGCGAGCAAGCGCGTGCGGCCGGCCACCGGCTCGAAGGCCGCGAGGCCCTGGGCCACGGCGGCCAGCGGCACGTCGGCCGCGGTGGCGCAGGCAGCGGCGGCGAATGCGTTGAGCGCGTTGTGGCGGCCCGGCTGGCCGAGCGTGGTGCTGAGGCGGCCCTGGGGCGTGCGCAGCTCGAGGCGCCAGCGCGCTTCGCCGGTCTGCCACGTGGCCTCGCCGCCGACATCGGCCGCCGCCTCGAAGCCGAAAGTCACCACCCGCCTGCGGCCCTGCTGGGCGGCCATCTCACGCCACAGCGGCGTGTAGGCATCGCCGTGCGGCAGCACGACGGTGCCGCCGCTCAGGCCCCCGGGCACGCGGGCGATGACGCTGCCGTTCTCGCGCGCCACGGCTTCCAGGCCGTGCAGGAACTCCTGGTGCTCGCGCTGCGCGTTGTTGATGAGCGCCACGGTGGGCCGCGCGAGGTCGGCCAGCAGCGCGATCTCGCCGACGTGGTTGGTGCCGAGCTCCAGCGCCGCGATCCGATGCTCCGGCCGCAGCTCGAGCAGCATCAACGGCACGCCGATGTGGTTGTTGAGGTTGCCGCGCGTGGACAGCGCCGCATCGCCGTAGGCCGCGCGCAGGATGGCGGCCAGCATCTGCGTCACCGTCGTCTTGCCGTTGCTGCCGGTGATGGCGATGAGCGGCAGCGCCGGGAATCGGGCGCGCCAGGCGCCGGCGAGTTGCTGCAACGCCAAGAGCGTGTCGGGCACTTCGAGCCCGGCGAGACCCGGCACAGCGGCGAGGCGCCCCGGGTGCGCGAGCGCGGCTACGGCACCGGCCGCCAGGGCTTCGCGCAGGTAGTCGTTGCCGTCGAAGCGATCGCCGGCGAGCGCGACGAAGAGGTCGCCCGCGCGCACGGTGCGGGTGTCGCTGTGCACGCGGGCGATGGCCGCGCGGCCGTCGCCGACCAGGCGGCTGCCCGGCAGCAGCGCGTGCGCCTGGACCAGCGTCATCAGGGTCGTGGCCTGCACGCCGCTCACGCCGCTTCCGCTGCTCATGCCGCAGCTCCTGCAGGGCGCGGCGTCGGCACCGCCGCGGAACCCGCATCGCGCTGCGCCTGCGCCGCGTGTGCCTCGTCGAGGTCGGAGAACGGCCGGCGCACGCCCGCGATCTCCTGGTAGTCCTCGTGGCCCTTGCCGGCGAGCAGCACGACGTCGCCCGCGGCGGCGCTACGCACGGCATGCACGATGGCCTCGCGGCGGTCTTCGATGAAGTCGGCGCGGCGCGAGGCCGCGTCGGACATGCCGGCGCGGATGTGATCCATGATGACGCGCGGCACTTCGCCGCGCGGGTTGTCGCTCGTCACGACAACGTGGTCGGCCCCGCGCTCGGCGATGCCGCCCATGAGCGCGCGCTTGGTGGCGTCGCGGTCGCCGCCGCAGCCGAAGACGCAAACGAGCCGGCCGCCACGCGCCGTGGCCAGCGGGCGCAGGGCGCCGAGCACTTTCTCCAGCGCGTCGGGCGTGTGCGCGTAGTCCACCACCACCTCGACCTCGCGGCCGGCGATGCGCTGCAGCCGGCCGGGCACGGCAGCCACCTGCGCCAGCGCGTGCGCCGCCTCGGCCAGCGGATGGCCGAGCGCCCGCAGCGCGGCCAGCACTCCGAGCAGGTTGCTGGCGTTGTAGTCGCCGACCAAAGTGCTGGCGAGGGTGGCCGTGGCGGGTGCGGATGCCGCCGCCGACTCGACTGCCTCGACCGCCTCGAAGGCCAGGCCCCGCGGCCCATAGCGCAGCCGCTTTGCGACGAGGCGGGCCGGTGCTCGGGTGGAGACCGTCCAGAGGTCAAGCTCACCGCGGGTGCGCAACTCGGCCGCGAGCGCCGCACCCTGCGGGTCGTCGACATTGACCACCGCCGCGCGCAGCCCGGGCCAGTCGAAGAGGCGGCGCTTGGCTGCCCAGTAGCCTTCCATCGAGCCGTGGTAATCGAGGTGGTCGCGCGTGAGGTTCGTGAAGACGGCGACGTCGACCTTCAGCGCCGCCAGCCGCCCTTCGACGAGGCCGATCGACGAGGCCTCGATGGCGCAGGCGAGGCAGCCACCATCGGCCAGCTGCCGCAGCGTCGCGTGCAGCGTGACGGCGTCGGGCGTCGTGAGGCCGGTGGCGACGATGTCGGGCGGCTCGCCGACACCGAGCGTGCCGATGACGCCGGCGCGCTGGCCGAGCGTGCGCAACGAGGCGGCGGTCCACCAAGCGGTCGAGGTCTTGCCATTGGTGCCGGTGACGGCCACCACCCGCAGCGCGCGGCCGGGGTGGCCGAACCACTCGTCGGCGATGGCGCCGCAGGCGGCCTTGAGCCCGGGCAGGGTGGCGACCCGGTCGCGCGCACCGGCGCCGAAGTCAAAACCCGCGGCGCCCTCGGCCTCGACGAGGCAGGCCCCGGCACCGGCCGCCAGCGCGGCGGCGACGAAGCGGCGGCCGTCGTGCGCCTGCCCGGGCCAGGCCAGGAAGGCATCGCCCGCGCGCACTTCGCGGCTGTCGGTGCGCAGGGTGCCACCGGCGGGCAGGCGCGCACGCAGCCACGCCACGGCAGCGCCGGCATCGGCCGGCGTGGCGAGGGGCACGCGAGAAGGCGCGTGGGTCATGGAGAACAGCCTCCGCGCCGAGGTGCTGCGGCGTTCGCCTTGGGAGCGGCCCGACGGCTCATAGGCTCTCCGTCTCCGCCGGCACGGGCTTGGCCGAGATCTGCGTCTTCACGTCCACGTCGGGCGGCACGTTCAGCGAACGCAGCGTGTTCTGCACCACCTGGCTGAACACGGGCGCGGCCACGTCTCCGGCGTAGTACTTACCGTTGCGCGGCTCGTCCACCATCACCGCCACCACGATGCGCGGCGCGCTCACCGGCGCCAGGCCGACGAACCAGGCGCGGTACTTGCCATCGGCGTATTCGGCACCGACCAGCTTCTTGGCCGTGCCCGTCTTGCCCGCGACCGAGTAGCCAAGCGTCAGGCGCTGCAGGTCGGGCGCCGTGCCGCCGGGCGAGGCCGCGAGGCGCAGCATCTCGCGCACCTGCCGCGCGCTGCTGGCGCTGAAGACCGGCTGCCCGGGCACGCCGCCCGAGGCGGCCGCGGCACCGGCAGGGCCCGAATTGCCGGTGACGCCTCCGGCGCCCTCGGTCGCCTGACGCTTGATGAGCGTGAGCGGCGCGATGTCGCCGTCGCGCGCAAACACCGTGTAGGCACGCGCCATCTGCAGCACGCTGGCGCTGGCGCTGTAGCCGAAGCTGACGCGTGCGTGGTCGGTCGGGCGCCAAGTCTTCCAGGGGCGCAGCTTGCCCGTGGCGACATGCGGAAATTCGATGCGCGGCTTCTGGCCGAGGCCGAGCGCGGCGTAGGTCTCCCACAGCTCCTGCCGCTCCATCGCCAGCGCGAGCTTGGCGGTGCCGACGTTGGAGGACTTCTGCAGCACCTCGCTGACGGTGAGCGTGCCGTGCGGGTGCGCGTCGGTGATGGTGGTGCCGGTGATCACCATGCGCCCGGGGGCCGTGTCGATGGGCGTGCTCGGCGAGTAGCGCCGGCTGTCCAGCGCCCGCGCGATGACGAAGGGCTTCATCGTCGAGCCCGGCTCGCTGGCGTCGCTGGCGGCGCGGTTCTGCAGCAGCGTGGCGGCATGGCGGCCGCGCTTGTTGGGGTCGGCGCCCGGGTAGTTGGCCATCGCCAGCACCTCGCCCGTGGCGCTGTCGAGCACCACCACGCTGGCCGCCTTGGCGTTGTGCGCGATGACGGCGTCGCGGGCGCGCTTCCAGGCGTCGAACTGGATCTTGCTGTCGATGGACAGCGTGATGTCGCTGCCGTGGCGCGGCAGCGCCACGTCGCCCACGTCCTCGACGACGCGCCCGAGGCGGTCGCGCACGACGGAGCGCTGGCCCTTGTGGCCCTCGAGCTGATGCTGCAGCAGCAGCTCCACGCCGGCGCGGCCGATGTCGTCGCTGTCGGTGTAGCCGACCACGTGCGCGGCCGCCTCGCCCTCGGGGTAGCGACGGCGGTACTCGCGCTCCTCGTGCAGGCCGGAGAGGCGGCGCTCCTTGGGCTTCAGCTTGTCGTCGGCGTCGGTGAGCGCCTTGATCTCGCGCCAGGCCGGTTCTTCGACGTGGCGGCGCAGTGTGACGGTGCCGCCGCCATCGACGCGCTCGAGCAGCTCCGCCTCCGTCATGCCGAGTGCGCGCGCGATGGTCCTGCGCTGGGCGGCGTCCGGGCTGAAGGCCCGCGTGTCGACCTTGACCGTGGCCAGCGCCACGCTGGTGGCGAGCACCAGGCCGTTGCGGTCGAGAATGCGGCCGCGGCTGGCCGGCAGCGTCTGCGTGTGCACGAAGCGCTTCTCGCCCTGGATCTGGAAGAACTGCGTGGCGATGATCTGCACATAGGCGGCACGGCCGAGCAGCACGGCAAAGCCCAGACCCACGAGCAGCACGACGAAACGCGAGCGCCACGGCGGCGTCTTGCTTGCCAGCAGCGGGCTCGTGGCGTAGCGCAGGCTGCGCGTGCTGGCGCTGCCCATGCGGCCGAGCCGGCCGTGGGCGCCCAGGTCGGGCATGGCGTTGCGTGCGATCGTGTGCGCGCTGGAGCGGGAGTTCATCGCGCCCCTCCGGCCGGCGTGGCGGCGGCCGCGGCCGAAGCGGCGGCCGCGGGGTCGGTGACGTGCTCGGTGACCGCGGGCGTGGCCGTGCGCATGCCGAGCTTGTCGCGCGCGACGCGCTCCACGCGCAGGTGGGTGGCCTGCGTCTGGCGCTCGGCGTCCAGCCGCCGGTGCTCGGCGTCGAGGCGCTGCTGCACGCCCTTGGCACGGTCAAGCTCGGCGAAGAGGCGGCGCGCCTCGTAGGAGGTGCGCACGAGCCACAGGCTGCTCAACAGCAGCGCGGCCAGCAGCAGGAGGTTGATGCGGCTCATCGCGGCGCGCCCCTCAGGCGACCTCCGTGCGCTCGGCCACGCGCATGACGGCCGATCGCGCACGCGGGTTGCCGGCCACCTCGTCGGCACCCGGCTTCAAACGCGCGATGGCGCGCAGACGCAGGGCGCGCGGTGGCGCGAAGGGCGCACGCCGGTCGGGCTCGTCGCGGCTCTCGCGGGTGATGAAGGTCTTGACGATGCGGTCCTCGAGCGAGTGGAAGCTGATGACGACCAGGCGCGCGCGCGGGGCAAGCAGGGCGAGCGAGTCCTTCAGCGCCTGCTCGAGGGCGTCGAGCTCGGCATTGACGTGAATCCGAAGAGCCTGAAACGTGCGCGTCGCAGGGTCCTGGCCCGGCTCGCGGGTCTTGACGACGCGAGCCACGAGTGCGGCAAGCTCTCCGGTGCGGCCGACCGGCGCACCGCTTGCGCGGCGAGCCACAAGCGCCTTTGCAATCGGAACAGCAAACCGTTCTTCGCCATGCTCACGAATCACCTCCGCGATCTCCTGTTCGCTGGCGCGGGCCAGGAACTCGGCGGCGGTCTCGCCGCTCGTCGTGTCCATGCGCATGTCCAGCACCGCGTCGTGGCGGAAGCTGAAGCCGCGCTCGGGGTTGTCGATCTGCGGCGAGCTGACGCCCAGGTCGAGCAACAGGCCCTGCACCTGCGTGCAGCCCAGGGCCGCGAGCTGCGGCTTCATGTCGGCAAAGCTGGCGTGGCGGATCGTGAAGCGCGGGTCCTCGATGCGCCGGGCTTCGGCCACCGCCTCGGGGTCGCGGTCGAAGGCGATGAGGCGGCCGGTGGGCGCCAGGCGTGAGAGCACGGCGCGCGCATGGCCACCGCGGCCGAAGGTGCCGTCGATGTAGGTGCCGCCCGGCTGCGTCACCAGGGCCTCGACGGCTTCGGTGAGCAGGACGGTGCGGTGGCTCCATGCGGCCGGCGCATTCACTGGTACACCAGGCTGCGCAAGGGCTCGGGCTTGCCCTTGGAGATGACTTGGGATTCGCGCACTTCACTGCGCGCCGGGTCCCACAATTCAAAGTGCGCCCCGACCCCCATGAAGACGACCGTACCCGCCTCCTTGAACCCCGCCCAGCGCCGCAGCTCGGGCGGGATGAGGATGCGCGAGCCGCTGTCGATCTCGAGCTCGGCGTGGCTGCCAAGGTACAGGCGACGCCACTCGTCGGCATCTTCACCCGTGAGCCTCAGAACGACCTCGGCGAGCTGGCCGAACACGTCGGGCGTGTACAGGCCCAGGCACCCTGCAGGGTCCTTGCAGACCACCAAATGGCCGGCAGCCTTCTCGTTGATCTGGTCGCGCCACTTCGAGGGCACGGTCAACCGCCCCTTGATATCCAATGTGAGCACTGGCCCACCGAAAAAGCGCCACTGAGACACGACTGACACCAAACCCCACCTTCGCGCACGATTTCCCACTCTATCCGAGGTCACGATGGGGGTCAATTCGCCGTTAGGCCGGAAAGCCTTGGTGAATCAAGCACTTAGGACTGGGTTCTCATCCAGTTCGCGACGCAAAACATGTTATGTATGAAGCACTTGTCATGCGCAATGAAAGTGCTTTCGAGGCTGAGGCTGTGTGTTCATACAGCTCGGCCGTTACGCATTGCAACGGAGACGCGGTGTGCAAAACGACCCACTCTGGAAACTGAGGCACGCGCTGGCGGGCGTCGGCCTGGCCCTCTTGCTCTCGGTGCCGGTGGCAGCGTTGCTGGGCAGCGCGCTGGGTGATGCGCTGGGCGGCAGCTACGGCTGGCGGGCCGGCGTCTACAGCGCGTTGCTGTTGTACGTGGTGGTCGGCGCCTTCGTGCTCTTCGCCAAGGTGGCGCGGCACGAGACGCGGCCGCTGTCGGCACAGCGCGTCGGGCTGTGGTTGGCGAGCCTGTGGTTGTGGCCTGGACTGTGGCTGATGGCAGCAGGCCGCCCGGTCACGCCGGCGCCTGCGGAAGGCACGGGCAGCCCGGTGGTACCGAGCCCTCCGCCCTCGGCGGCCACCGCGCCCGATCGACCCGATCAACCACCGTCACTGTGACTGCATGATGCGGCGGCCTGCCACGGGCTGCGCCGGCCGGGCGTTCATCGGGTAAATGCGCGCGAAAAGCTCGATCTGCTCGGGCGTCATGGTCACTGGCGTGCGCATCACCACCCATTGCACGCCTTCGCTGCAAGGCGGCGTGGTAAGCGAGCCCATGTAGGTGAAGTAGCGGCGGTCCTCCGGCAGCAGGTGGCCGGGGTCGATCTGGGCGCGCGCCGGCACCTCCTCGAGCTTCTCGAGCGGCAGGTTGTTCCACACTGTCTGCACGGCCGGGTGCGCCGGCCCCTTGCCGAGCAGCACGGCAACCACGGCCAGGCGCCCCGAGGGATCCTTGTGCACGAGATGCAGCGACATCTCGAACTGGCGGCCGTCGATGCGCTCCTCGCTCGGGCGATGAAAGTGGAACTGCACGAGCTCGTAGCGCCGCGCGCCGACTTCGATGGCATTGCCGGGTGGCATGTTGACCTGCACGGTGTGGCCGTTGTCGATGACCGAGAAGGCGCTCGGGCGGTAGTCGAACTTCACCGGCTCGAGGTCCACGGCCAGGCCGCCGCGGATGTCGATGGGGCTTTGGCGCTGCCCGTTCGCGCACAACCCGAACTCGGGCTTCAGGGCCCCCCAGGCGGCGGGGCCGGCGGGGCCTTCATAGCCCCAGTGAGCAGTGTGAGCGCCGCGAGCGGCGTGGGCGGCTGGGCCGTGGCCCTTCGCGGAGGGTGCCATCGCCACCTGCCTCGCCGCGGGCACGGGCGCGGGCGCGGCGGCAGCGAGCATGGGGTCGGGGTGCGCCACCACGCGGCGCGCCGGGGCGGCCACGGGAGGTCGCGACCAGGCGATGCCCTCGGCGTGTCCACGTGCGATGTCCCGGGCCGAT
>JALHOU010000049.1 GCA_022842825.1 Rubrivivax sp. | reverse complement strand
GCCATCATGTCGTTGATGGTGTAGTTGCGCACGTGCCCCATGTGCAGCTTGCCGCTGGGGTAGGGCAGCATCGAGCAGGCGTAGAACTTCTGGCGGCGCGGGTCCTCGACGACGCGGTAGGCATCGCGCGCCGCCCAATGCGCCTGGGCCGAGGACTCGACCTCGGCGGGGACGTATTTCTCGTTCATGGACCGATTCTAGGCAGTGAGGCCCACGCGGCCGGCGCCCTTGGCGCACCGGTGCTCGGCCCCGCCCGCCATCGAGACGACGGGCGGGCGCGCCGCTCGTCAGTTCCCCGGGGCCTCGGTGACGAAGCCCACGCGCGTGAGCCCGGCGGCGTGCATCCAGCCGATGAGCTCGGCGACGCGCCCGTAGGGCACGCGCTTGTCGGCACGCAGCTGCACCTCGGTGGCCGGGTTGCGCCGCGCCGCCTGGCGCGCGCGTTCGACCACCGCAGCCTCGTCGGCCGGCTTCTCGTCGAGGAAGAGCCGGCCTTCGGCATCGAGCGCCAGCGCGATGAAGGCGGGGGCGGCGCCGGCGCCGGCCGCATCGGCACGCGGCAGGTCAAGCTTCAGGCTGCTGGCGATGAGCGGCGCGGTGATGATGAAGATGACGAGCAGCACCAGCATCACGTCGATGAGCGGCGTCATGTTGATCTCGCTCATCGGCTGCGAGCCGGGGTTGCGCTCGAGGCGGCCGAAGGCCATGGTCAGGGCGCGGTCGGCGTGCCGGGCGTACTGGCCGGCAACATCAGCTCGCGCAGGTCGTGCGCGAAGCCCTCGAGCTCGGCCTCGCAGGCGGCGACCCGCTTGCCGAAGATGTTGAAGGCGAGCACGGCCGGCACGGCCACGGCGATGCCGGCCGCCGTCATGATGAGGGCCTCGCCGATGGGGCCGGAGACCTTGTCGATGGTGATCGTGCCGGCCGCGCCGATGCCGATGAGCGCGTGGTAGATGCCCCAGACGGTGCCGAAGAGGCCGACAAACGGCGCCGTGCTGCCGATGGAGGCGAGCGCCACCTGGCCCAGCTGCAGGTGCGCCAGGCCCCGGTGCAGGGCGTCGCGCAGGCGGCGCGTGAGCTGCGACTCGAGATGCGCGCGCGTGGCGAGCGTGCCCGCGGCCGAGGCGGCCGTGGCGGCATCGAGCAGGGGCAACAGCACCCGCTCGCGGTCGTTGGCGAGCAGGCGTGCCCGGCCTTCTTCAATGCCGGCGGCGTCCCAGAAGGCCGGCACGGCGCGCTCGATGTCGGCGGCGGCTCGCCGCAGCAGCCATCCTTTCCAGAGGATCAGCACCCACGCCGTCACCGACATGGCCAGCAGCAGCAGCGTGACGGCACGACCGACGCCGTCGGCGCGGGTCCAGAAGGTCTCGAGGCCGGACATGCGCGGGTCGGGGCAGCAGGGTCGGGGCAGCGTCGTGCTGGCGGCCGCGTGCGTGCTCGCGGGCGGTCCGGTCAGTTCAGGCCGATCACGTCGGCCATGCCGAACAGGCCGCGGGCCTGCTTGGCGACGAAGCGCGCGGCACGCAGGCTGCCCTCGGCATAGTTGACGCGGCTGGCGCTGCGGTGCGTGATCTCCAGCCGCTCGCCGGGGCCGCAGTACAGCACGGTGTGGTCGCCGATGATGTCGCCGCCGCGCAGCGCCGCGAAGCCGATGCTGCCCGCGCGCCGCTCGCCCGTGTGGCCGTGGCGCGCGAAGACGCCCTGCTCGGCCAGGGTGACGCCGCGTGCGCGCGCAAGCGCCTCGCCGAGCGCCAGCGCGGTGCCGCTCGGCGCGTCGACCTTGTGCTTGTGGTGGATTTCGGTGACCTCGAGGTCGTAGGCTTCGCCGAGCATCCGCGCGGCGCTCTCCACCAGGCGCAGCATGACGTTGACGCCGACGCTCATGTTGGGCGCGAGCACGACGGCCAGGTGCTGCGCGTGCGCGCCGATGGCCGCCTTCTGCTCGGGCGAGAAACCGGTGGTGCCGATGACGGCGCGCACGCCAAGTTCGCGGCAAGCGGCGAGATGGGCCAGTGTGCCCTCGGGGCGCGTGAAGTCGATCAGCACCTGAGCGCCGGCCAGGCCGCGCTTCAGGTCGGCGGTGACCTCCACGCCCGTGGGCCTGCCGCCAGCCGCGCTCGACAACGTGGCCGCGTCCTGGCCGAGCAGCGGGCTGCCAGGGACGTCGAGCGCGCCGCTCAGGCGGCAATCGGCGCTCGCGAGCACGGCGTCGACGAGCGTGCGGCCCATGCGACCGCTGGCCCCGGCGATGGCGACCGCGATGCGCGCGCTCACGAGCCCTCCAGCGGCGGGTAGCTGCGCACCGGGCCGATCGGCTCGGCCGCGGGCGCCTCGCGGCGCCTGGGCGGCGGCAACGCGGCGCGTTCGTCCGCGCTCAGCTCCAGGCGCGGCGCGCGTGGGTCCTTGTAGCGGCTGATCGAGGCGACGAACTCGCGCTCAGAGGGCAGGTCGTCCGGGGCCTCGACCGACTTCACGCGCTCGCCGTCGAAGTGCACGATGACGCTGCGCCGCTGCAGCTCGGTGCCTGGGCGGCGCAACGTGAAGAGGTAGTCCCAGCGGTTGGCGTGGAAAGGGTCGGCCAGCAGCGGCGAGCCGAGCACGTCGCGCACCTGCAGCCGAGTGAGGCCCGGGCGGATGAGCGCCATCTGCTCCTTCGTGACGGCATTGCCCTGCACGATGTCGATGCGGTAGGGCGTGATGACGCCGAGGAAGCTGTCGCTGCGCTGCAGCGAGTCGCAGCCGGCGGCCAGCAGCAGGGCGGGCAGCGCGACGAGCAGACCGGACAAGGCAAGGCGGGGCATGAGGTGCGCGGTGTGGTGACCCGTGGGCACCGGGCGGGCGCGAAGGCGGCGCAGACGTCCGGGGGCGATGGAGGCACTGCAGGGCATCGATAGCGGCAGTGCCGATGAAGCCCTCAGGGCCTTGGCAGGCTGGCTATGATCGGACGATTCTAGTGTCCTCCTCCTCTGGGGGTTGCGCCAGTGACGCACGCCGAAGAACTCAAGAGCAGCGGCCTCAAGGCCACGCTGCCGCGCATCAAGATCCTCGACGTGTTCCGGCACACCGCGCGCCGCCACATGACGGCCGAGGACGTGTACCGGGCGCTGCTCTCCGAGGCGGCCGATATCGGGCTGGCCACCGTGTACCGCGTGCTCATGCAGTTCGAGCAGGCCGGGTTGCTGACACGCAGCAACTTCGAGTCGGGCAAGGCAGTCTATGAGCTCAACGAGGGGCAGCACCACGATCATCTCGTCTGCCTGGACTGCGGACGCGTCGAGGAGTTCTTCGACGCCGAGATCGAGCAGCGCCAGCGCACGGTGGCGCTCACGCGCGGTTTCGAGCTGCAGGAGCATTCGCTGGCGCTATACGCCCGCTGCACGAAGGCCGACTGCGCGCACCGCGCGAAGTAGACCTGCCCCCGCAGCCGCGCGCCGGTGGCCGTGGCGTGCCTTGGCTACTTGTCGTGGCCTTCTTCCATCGCCTTCTGGTGCCGGGCGATGAACTCCTGGTAGGTGTCGATGCCGCGCAGCTGCAGCACCGTGTTGCGCACCGCGGCCTCGACGAGCACGGCGAGGTTGCGGCCGGCATCCACCGCGATCACCACCTTGCGCACGGGGATGTCGAGCACCTCCTCGTACAGCGGCTCGTAGGGCAGGCGCTCGAACTCGCGCTCCATCGTGCTCTGGCGCACCAGGTGCACGATGAGCTGCAGTTTCATCTTCCGCCGCACGGCCGTCTCGCCGAAGATGGCCTTGATGTCCAGCAGGCCGATGCCGCGCACCTCGAGCAGGTTCTGCAGCAGCTCCGGGCAGCGGCCCTCCAGCGTCGTCTGGCTGGTGCGGTAGATGTCCACGGCGTCGTCGGCGACGAGGCCATGGCCGCGCGAGACGAGTTCCAGGCCGAGTTCGCTCTTGCCCAGGCCCGACTCGCCGGTGAGCAGCACGCCCAGGCCCAGGATGTCCATGAACACGCCGTGGCGTGTAGTGCGGTCGGCGAAGTGGCGGCCGAGGTAGCCGCGCACGACGTCGATGACATGCCCGGCCGACTCCTGCGTCACGAAGAGCGGGATCTCGGCGCGGTCGCACATCGCCACCAGGCGGTCGGGGGCCGTCTGCTGGTCGGCGACGATGATCACCGGCGGCTCCAGCGCCACGATGCGCGAGATGCGGCGCTCGCTGTCGTCGGTGTCGGCCTCGGTCAGGTAGGCCACCTCGCGCCGGCCGACGATCTGCACCCGATAGGGATGGATGTAGTTGAGGTAGCCGACGAGGTCGGCGGCCGAGCGCGCGTCGCGGATGGCGTTTTCGTCGAAACGGCGCTCGGGGTGGGCGTGGCCGGCGATCCATTCCCATCGCAGCGCCTCGCGGTGCGCCTCGAACAGCGCCTCCGCGCTCATCGAGGTGGGCTTCATCGCGCCCCGCCGTCTGTCCTTGCGGCCGGGCCCAACGCCTGACGAATCACGCCGCGGTCTTCTGGGGCTGCCAGTCGGAGATGAGTTTGTGCACCGCGGCCGCATCGGCCTCGGTCTTGAGGCGCTCGCGCAACTCGCGGTCGGAGAGCATCTCGGCGATCTCGGAGAGGATCTCCAGGTGGCGCTGCGTTGCTGCCTCGGGCACGAGCAGGAAGATCAGCAGCAGCACCGGCTCGTCATCGGGCGCATCGAAGGGGATGGGCTGTGCCAGGCGCACCACGGCGGCGAGCGGATTCTTCAGGCCCTTGACCCGGCCGTGCGGGATGGCCACGCCGTGGCCGAGCCCGGTGGACCCCAGGCGCTCGCGGGCGAACAGGTTGTCCGTCACCGTGCCGCGGGCGATGGAGTGCTGGTTCTCGAACAGCAGCCCTGCGTGTTCGAAAACGCGCTTCTTGCTTGTGGCCTCCACATTCACCAGCACGTCGCCGGCCGGCAGGATGGCAGCAAGACGGTTCATCGGAGCCTGTCCTATCGCGGCGCGGTTCGCGTCTCGCACGGCGCAGCGATCTTGGGGGTTGCGGAGCTGGGCATGATAGACCTCGCCGCCCCGTGCGCCCGGTTCTCCCGGCCCCGTGAACCGGCGGGAAGCCGGGAAATGCGGCATTGCAGCAACAGTGATTGCGGCGCATGAAAAAGCGGCCCTCCGGGGGCCGCTCAAGGGATCCGAAGCGCCGCCCCTGGGCAGCCGGGTGCGGGCGGTCCGCCAGGTGCCACGCCTTGAAGGCAGGGTTCAGCCGGCGCTCGCGTCGATTCGCTTGGCCGCCGTGTGGTGATGATCCTGCATGCGGTCCTTGTGACGCATGACCTGGCGATCGAGCTTGTCCATCAGCTGGTCGATCGCCGCGTAGAGGTCCTCGTGGCTCTGCTCCACGAAGATGTCGCGTCCCTTCACGTGCAGCGTCACCTCGGCCTTCTGCCTTCGTTCCTTCTCCTTCAGCTTCTCCACCGTCAACAGCACGCTCACGTCCACCACCTGATCGAAATGGCGGGTCACCCGGTCGAGCTTGGTCATTACGTATTCGCGCAGCGCCGGCGTGACTTCAAGGTGATGGCCGCTGATCGTCAAGTTCATCAGAACCTCCAAGGCAATAGGAACCGGTCGCATGGGTCGATGCGGCCGGCGGGCGGGGGAAAGGGGTGGGGAACACGAAGCCTGGGCGGGGGCGTCGGATGACGCGAGGCTTGGGGCATGGGGGCCGGGGACAAGGGACGAGCGGCAGGGCCGTGCGGGCCAGTGTGCACCCGAATACCGGGCGTGACAAGCGGGTGACAAGCACGCCACCTCCGGGGCGAGGGGCACCGGATGGCTGCGTGCGCGCTTCGTGAACTTCGGCGCAGCGGGCGGCCATCGGGCCCTCACCTAGAATGAAATCGACAGGCCCAGGGAAGAGACGGACAACGAGTCATGAAGCTGATCGGTGCATTGACCAGCCCGTACGTGCGCAAGGTGCGCATCGTGATGGCGGAGAAGAAGCTCGACTACAAGCTCATGCTCGAAGACGTCTGGGGCAGCGACGCCATCCTGAAGAGCAACCCGCTCGGCAAGGTGCCCTGCCTGGTGATGGAAGGCGGCGAAGCGGTCTTCGACTCGCGCGTCATCGTCGAGTACCTCGACACCCTGTCGCCGGTGGGCAAGCTGATCCCGTCCACGGGGCGCGAGCGCGTCGAGGTGCGCACCTGGGAGGCGCTGGCCGACGGCGTGCTCGACGCCTGCATCCTGGCGCGCCTGGAGGCCAACTGGTCGGGCCGCGCGCCGATGGAGCGCTCGCAAGCCTGGATCGAGCGCCAGATGAGCCGCGTGCACGCCGGCATCGCCGCCATGGGGCAGGGGCTGGGCGACAAGCCCTGGTGCGCCGGCAACCACTTCTCGCTGGCCGACGTGGCCGTGGGCTGCGCGCTCGGCTACCTCGACTTCCGCTTCGGGCATATCGACTGGCGCGGCGGCCAGCCGCAACTGGCCCGCCTGGCCGAGAAGCTGGCCACGCGACCGAGCTTCGCCGAGACCCTGCCGCCCAAGGTCTGAAGCGCCGCCCCGTCTGCGTGCGGGCCGTCGTGGCGGGAACACCCGCCTTTCAGTGCGATTCGATCTGGAAGCTGCCGGCCCGTGCCAACGGCCAGTACAACTTGAACACGTTGTGCGGCCACTCGCCGTTGCCGGCCGCGGCCGCGAGCAGAGAGCCCGGCGCGATGAAGCTGAGCTGGTTGGCCAGCAGGCGCACGTCGTGGTCGGCCATGCGCCGTACGATGTGGCTGGCGGTGATCTCGCGCGGGTGCCTGAGGCCGGCCGCCTGCACCAGTTCCTTCAGCGCTTCCAGCGTGCCTTGGTGGAACTTGTAGACGCGGTCGGTCTTGCTCGGCACTACCAGGGCGCGCTGGCGCAGTGGGTCCTGCGTGGTCACGCCGGTCGGGCAACTGCCCGTGTGGCAGGCCTGCGCCTGGATGCAGCCGAGCGCGAACATGAAGCCGCGCGCCGAGTTGCACCAGTCGGCGCCGAGCGCCATCGCGCGCACGATGTCGAAGGCGCTCACGATCTTGCCGGCGCAGCCGATGCGCACCCGATCGCGCAGGTTCAGGCCCACGAGCGTGTTGTGCACGAGAAGCAGGCCTTCCTGCAGCGGTGCGCCGACGTGGTCGGTGAACTCCAGCGGCGCCGCACCGGTGCCGCCCTCGGCGCCGTCGACGACGACGAAGTCCGGCAGCAGCCCCGTCTCGAGCATCGCCTTGCACAGCGCAAACCACTCCCACGGGTGGCCAATGCACAGCTTGAAGCCCGTGGGCTTGCCGCCCGAGAGGCGGCGCAGCCGTTCGATGAACTGCAGCATCTCCACTGGCGTGGAGAAGGCCGAATGCCGGGCCGGGCTGACGCAGTCCACGCCCACCGGGACGCCGCGCGCCGCGGCGATCTCCTCGGTGACCTTCGGCCCGGGCAGTACGCCGCCGTGGCCGGGCTTGGCGCCCTGGCTGAGCTTGAGCTCGATCATCTTCACCTGCGGCGCGCGCGCGTTCTCGACGAAGCGCTCCTCGCTGAAGCTGCCGTCGGCGTTGCGGCAGCCGAAGTAGCCGCTGCCGATCTCCCAGATCAGGTCGCCGCCGTGCACGCGGTGGTGCTGGCTGATCGAGCCCTCGCCGGTGTCGTGTGCGAAGCCGCCCTTCTTCGCGCCGGCATTGAGGGCGAGCACGGCGTTGGCCGAGAGCGCGCCGAAGCTCATCGCCGAGATGTTGAAGATGCTCGCGCTGTACGGCTGCGTGCAGGAGCTGCCACCGGCGCCGATCTCGACGCGGAAGTCGTGCGAATCGACCTTCGTCGGCGCGACGCTGTGGTTGATCCACTCGTAGCCCGAGGCATGCACGTCGAGCTGGGTGCCGAAGGGTCGCTTGTCCGGGTCGCCCTTGGCGCGTTGGTAGACCAGGCTGCGCTGCTGCCGCGAGAAGGGCGCCGCCTCGTTATCGCTCTCGAGGAAGTACTGGCGCATCTCCGGCCGGATGAACTCGAGCAGGAAGCGCAGGTGTCCGATGACCGGATAGTTGCGCAGCACCGAGTGGCGCCGCTGGCGCGTGTCGCGCCAACCCAGGCCGACCAGGAACAGGGACAGCAGCGCCCAGCCGCCCCCGACGCCGTAGGCCACCTGCGTGAAGCTGGCCAGCAGCAGCCCGACGGCGCTGAGCAGCCATGCGAAGTAGCGGACCGGGAAGTGCTGGTCCAGGCGGTGCAGCCAGGCGTGCATGTTTGTTCTCCAGCGACAAGATGGCGCAACGACTCGCCGGGGGGCGCCAGGCAGGCGATCTTGCGCGGGCCCGATGCTAGGGCCGAGGCCGCAAGGCGTGCGCTCGGAGAAGCCCCGCCATCCGGGCGCAGTTCGCCCGGCGCCGGAGCTTGAACCGCCCCCGCGCAACCCCGTCGGGCCGTGTCTCGGCCACGTCGTGCCGCAGGGCAGGGCAGCGCCCCGGGGCTGGTCGGGTGCCGCGGGTCCGCCGATATACTCCGCCGCACAGCGCCGATTTGCTCCGGCTTGCGGGCGCTCAAGAAATGCCGCTAAGGCAGGACCCTCGACCCGGAGGCCGTCTGTGAGGCGGCGCCGGGTTTTCTCTTTGTCCCGCGCGATGACAGCCATCCTGGGTCCCGTCACCCCGCAGCAGATGCACTTCGCCGAACCGCTGCCGCTGGCCAGCGGCGCGCGGCTTGCCGACTACCACCTCGTCTACGAGACCTACGGCGCGCTCAACGCTGCGCGCAGCAACGCCGTGCTGGTGTGCCACGCGCTCAACGCCGGTGCGCACGTGGCGGGGCTCGACGCCCAAGGGCAGGCGGGCTGGTGGGACAACCTCGTCGGCCCCGGCAAGCCGCTGGACACGAACCGCTTCTTCGTCATCGGCGTCAACAACCCGGGCTCGTGCTTCGGCTCCACCGGCCCGATGCATTTCAACCCTGCCACCGGGCGTGCATGGGGCGCCGACTTCCCCGTGGTGACGGTCGAGGACTGGGTCGACGCACAGGCGCGCCTGGTGCAGCGCCTGGGCATCGAGCGGCTCGCCGCGGTCATCGGCGGCAGCCTCGGCGGCATGCAGGCACTGGCCTGGACGCTGCGCCACACCGAGCACGTGGCGCACTGCATCGCCGTGGCCACGGCGCCCAACCTCTCGGCGCAGAACATCGCTTTCAACGAGGTGGCGCGGCGCGCCATCATCACCGACCCCGACTTCCATGGCGGCCACTTCTACGCGCACGGTGTGCTGCCCCGCCGTGGCCTGCGCGTGGCGCGCATGATCGGCCACATCACCTACCTCTCCGACGACTCGATGGAGACCAAGTTCGGCCGCGAGCTGAAGGCAGGCCCGAGCGGCGCGCTCGGCTACACGACGCAGGACATCGAGTTCCAGATCGAGAGCTACCTGCGGCACCAGGGCGACAAGTTCAGTGAGTACTTCGACGCCAACACCTACCTGCTGATCACGCGCGCCCTCGACTACTTCGACCCCGCGCGGGCGCACGGCGGCGACTTGACGGCCGCGCTCGCGCCGGCGCGTGGCAAGCGCTTCCTGCTCGTGAGCTTCACCACCGATTGGCGCTTTGCGCCGGCGCGCAGCCGCGAGATCGTGAAGGCGCTGGTCGACAACCGGATCGCGGTCAACTACGCCGAGATCGACGCGCCGCACGGGCACGATGCATTCCTGCTGGACGATGCGCGCTACCACGGCGTGCTGCGGGCCTACTTCGAGCGGGTGGCGCAGGATGTCTGAGCGCAAGGACCTCGAGATCCTCGCCAGCCTCGTGCCCGAGGGCAGCCGCGTGCTCGACCTCGGCTGCGGCAACGGCGAGCTGCTGGCGCACCTGCAACGCACGCGCCGTTGCACCGGCTACGGCATCGAGCTGGCCGACGCCAACGTGCTCGCGGCGATGAAGCACGGCATCGACGTCATCCAGCTCAACCTCGAGGAGGGGCTGGCGCTCTTCGAGGACCGCAGCTTCGACGTCGTGCTGCAGCTGGACACGCTGCAGAACCTGCGCAACACCGAGAACATGCTGCGCGAGACGGCGCGCGTGGGGCGCATCGGCATCGTCAGCTTCCCGAACTTCGCGCACTGGCCCAACCGCCTGCGCGTGCTCGGCGGGCGCATGCCGGTGACGAAGGCGCTGCCCTACCAGTGGTACGACACACCCAACATCCGCGTCGGCACCTTCGCCGACTTCGAAGTGCTGGCGCGCAAGTGCGGTCTGGCCGTGGCCGACAGCTTCGGCCTGCACGAAGGCGAACTCGTGCGCCGCTGGCCGAACCTGCGCGCCAGCGTCGCGGTGTTCAAGTTCGAGCAGCGGTAGCCACCGCCGCGCCGGTGGCCGCCGGAAGGCGAAGCGTGAAGACCGAGCCCTCGCCCGGCCGGCTGTGCACGACGATCCGCCCGCCCATCGCTTCTGCGAACTGGCGGCTGAGGGCGAGTCCGAGGCCAGTGCCGGCGACGGGGCCGCGCTCGGCACCGGCGCGCTCGAAGGGCCGGAACAGGCGCGCCTGCTGCTCGGCCGTGAGGCCCGGCCCGGTGTCGTGCACGCTTAGCGCCACCTGGCCATCGGCCAGGTCGCTGGCGGCCAGGCGCACCCAGCCGCCGCGGTGGTTGAACTTGATGGCATTGGACAGCAGGTTGGCGAGGATCTGCTTGCAGCGCCTGCGGTCACAGACCACAGGCGGCAGCGCCTCGACGGGCACGGTGGACGAAAGGCCGACCCCCGCCGCGGCCGCAGTGGAGGTGAACATCCCCAGCACCTCCTCGCTCAGCGCGTGGAGGTCGACCGGCTCGAGGTCGATGCGCAACTGTCCTATCTGCGCCGCCGAGAGGTCGAGCAGATCGTCCACGAGCCCGAGCAGGTGGCGGCCGCTGGCCAGGATATGCGGAACGTAGCGATGGCGGTCGAACGAAGCGACCGGCCCGCCCTCGGTGCGGCCGGTGGCTTGCGTCGGGTCGAGTTCGAGCAGCTGCGCAAAGCCGAGGATCGCATTGAGCGGCGTGCGCAGCTCGTGGCTCACGCGTGAGAGCAGCAGCGATTTCGCCTGGTCGGCCGCCGCGGCGAGGTCGCGCTCGCGCCGCAGCGCCTCGGCCTGCTTGTCGGCGTCGATGTCGGTGTGCGTGCCGATCATGCGCAGCGGTCGCCCGTCGGCGCCGCGCCGCATCACGACGCCGCGCGACAACACCCACTTCCAGCGCCCGTCCTTGCAGCGAAGGCGGTGTTCGCTCACGTAGACCGGCGTACGCCCTTGGAAATGCGCCTCGCGCGCCTGTCGCATGCGCGGCAGATCGTCCGAGTGCGTGATCGCGTCCAGCGCGTCCGGATCACCGAGTTCATCGCCGCGGTAGCCCAACAGCGCCTTGCCCTGTGGCGAGATGGTGCCGGTCCCAGGCTCGATGTCCCAGGCCCAGACACCGTCGCTCAGGCTTTCGAGCGCCGTCTTCCAGAGTTCGCCGTTCTCGCGCAAGGCCTGCTCGGCCTCCTTCTGGGCGGTGATGTCGAAGAGCATGCCCACGCGCACGCGGGCACCGTCCTCGGGCGGCGCCGCCGCGCTGGACATCAGCACCCAGCGGCAGTGCCCGTCGAGCAGGACGCGAAACTCGGCGGTCAGGGGCTGACCTGCCGCGACCGCCTTCCCCGCCTGCGCCTGCAGGCGAGGCCGGTCGTCCGGGTGGCACAGGCGGTAGAGGATGCCGGGCTCGGCGACGACGGCCTCGGGCTTGACGCCGAAGATCGACTCCATGCGGGCGCTGACGTAGGCCGTGCGCCGGGAGCCGTCGGGGTAGTGCAGCTGTCGGTACACGACGCCGGGCACGAGCTCGAACATCTGGCTCAGGTGGGCTTCGCTGGACATGAGTCGCTCGCGCTCGCGCACGCGCTCGGAGATCTCCTCGACGGTGCCCTCGAAGTACGCGAGCCGGCCGTCCGCGTCGCGCACGGCATGCGCGTTCTCGTTGATCCAGATGCGTTCGCGCGTCTTGTGGCGGTAGACCTCGGACTCGAAGCCGGTGACGCGACCGTGTCGGGCGAGCTGCGCCTTGAACTGCTCGCGCCGCTCGGGCACGACGTACCACTCGCTGGCCAGGTTGCGCACACGTGCCAGCAACTCGGCCTCCGACTCGCAGCCGTTGAGGCGCACCAGCGCCGGATTGGCGCGCAACATGCGCCCTGCCGGCGTGGAGCGGTAGGCGCCGATGGGCAGGAATTCGAACAGCGAGGCGAAGTCGTTGTCGGGCATGGTCGCGTCGCGGCCTGTGCGCCGAGCTAGTCCAGCGTCACCTCGGCGCGCACGGTGCCAGCGCGATCAGCGGTGGCGCTGAGGGCGACGGGCATGCCGCGCTTGCCATTCACCACCCACTCGACGACGGCGCGGTCGCCGGTGATGTCGCGGTTGGGCAGGAAGGCCTGCAGCGAGGACTTCGGTGCGTGGCCCTCCAGGTGCCCGGCCTCGATGCGCTCCTTGCCGCTCACCAGGGTGACGCCCGGCGGCAGGTGGATCTCGAAGACCGTGCCGCGCGCCACCTTGCGCTCCAGCGCCCGCTTGCTCACGTAGGCCGGCAGGTAGCCCGCATTGGCCACGGCGAAACGCACGCGCCAGGTCTCGGGCCCGAGCGAACGCACCTCGGCACGCAGCACCTCGAGCTTGGGCAGCGAGAGCGCCAGCTGCATCAGCCAGGGCGGGAAGCGTGCCGCCTCTCGCTCGCGCAGCCCGGGCGGCGGGTTGCGCCAGAAGTTCATCTTGTCCCAGCCGCCCAGCTCCACCATGCCCAGCTGCGGGTGGCGGAACGGATACCAGGTCACGTGCGCCATGCCGCCGCACTGTTCGTCGCTCCACTTCAAGAGCTTGAGGTCGTCCTCGACGGGGTGCTCCCGGTACCACTCGATCCACTGGTAGTCGGTGATGCCGGCCTCGCGGTTCGGGGCCCAGATCTCGACCGTCCAGAACAGCGCCCCGAGGTGCTCGTAGACCCAGTCCTGCGTGCCGGTGATGATCTCCTTCGGGTGGTACTTGAACTCGTGATAGATGCTGATCGCCGGGTAGCCGGTGAGCCTGGCGCCGATGTCGGACAGGCGCTTGTACATCCACAGGTCCTCGGGCGTCATGTCGTCGTCGCTCTGCGTGCCCATGGGCCGCAGGATGACGCCGCTGTGCGTGTGGAAGCTCACCGCCGCGCCGATGTTCGGGTGCTTGACGATGAAGTCGACCATCGCGCGCACTTCGGGCTCGCTGGTCGGGTAGGGGCCGGCACCGGCCTGCTCGAACTCCTGGCGCCAGTAGGCGGGGAAGTTGCGGTTGAGATCCAGGCCTTCGCGGTCCTTGTTGGCGCTGACCTTGATGCCGTCGAAGTTCTTCAGCGTGCCCTCGGGCATGAGGCGGAAGTACTCGCCGCCGAACTCGCCCGGCTCGCGCGCGACCATCAGGCGCGCGTCCTTCTCGCACTTCTTGTACGGGCCGTGCGGGTCGGGGATGCGCATCGTGAGCACGCGGCCGTCGCCGTCCACGTCTTCGACCGTCAGCCCTTCCACGGGTTGTTCGTCGTAGGGGTAAGGGCGGGTCGAGCTGCGGATGTGGCGCGGCCGGTCGGCCAGTGCCAGCTCGGCGCCGTCGGGGTTGAGGCGCGGCACCAGGTAGACGACGCGTGTGTCGAGCAACTGGCGCACCTGCGCGTCGCTGTCGTACTTGCTGACGAGCTGGTGCAGCCAGTACAGGCACGCCGTGCATGCGGTGAGTTCCGCAGCGTGGATGTTGCCGTCGGCCCAGAAGGCGGGCTTGTCCTCGGCCGCGCCGGTGTCCCGGCGGGTGAGTGTCACGAGCCAGATGTCGCGCCCCTCGTGGCTCTTGCCGATGGAGCTGAGCTGCACGAGATGCGGCGCCGCCTTCGCGTAGTCCTGCAGCAGCCGCGTCAGCTCGGGGTGGCGGTAGAAGAGGTCGAAGCGGGGGACCGGGATCTCGGCGGCGTCGGAGGTGGGCATGGTGGGGGGCTGAGTCGGCTTGGGCGACGGTGCGGGGGCGGCAGCCATGCTATCGCTGCGCGCCGCCGTCCCGCCGCGCGAGGCTTCGTGTCTGCACGGGCAGCGCGCGGCATCGGCTCGGCCGGGCGAGCGTCAGCTCCTCGACCGCGGGCTCCGGCCCTGGTGCTTGCGGGCAGGCGCGCACTGGTGCGCGGCGGGGGTGCTACTCGGTGAGCAGCTTGCGCATGCCGCGGAAACTGAGCAGCCAGCCGGGGTTCTGCCGCTCCTCGATGACCGCGCTCATGCGCGCCATGATGCGTGCGCTCTTGTTCGCGCGCCAGATCACGAGGTCGGCCAGCCAGGGGTGGTCGTTGACGCGGGCGGCGCGCTCATACAGGTCGAACTTGGGCTTCAGGCCAAGCAGGCCGGCTTCGTAGCGCTGGCGGATGTCGTCATCGCCGGCACCGCCGGCCTTGGCGTCCTGGACGCGCGGCGCGGCCAGCAGCGCATCGGCGGCGAGCAGGCCGGTCTCCATGGCCTTGCCGATGCCCTCGCCGCTGAACGCATAGGTGCTGCCGGCGGCCTCGCCGGTGACGAGCAGGCCCGGTCGCGACCAGCGTGCCCCGAGCAGCGAGCAGCGCAGCGGTGCGCCCTTGAGTTCGCCGAGGCGCTCGCCTTCGGACATCAGGCGGCGCGCCGGCTCATAGACCTCGGCGAACGTCTCGAAGAAGCGGCGCAGGTTGAGGTCCTGCATCTGCCCCTTGCCGCTCTTGAGCGTGCGGTGGCTGCCCGGGTGGCCGGCACCGATGTTGAACACGCCGTCGCGGCACGGGAAGATCCAGCCGTAGCCGCCGCGCATGCGCGGGTGCCACACGAACTGCAGCTGGCGGATGCTGGAGCTCAGCCCAGGGTGGCGCACGTAGGTGCGCAGCGCCACCCCGCTGGGCGTGTGGCGCTCGCACATGCCGGCCGCCGTGAGCGCCTGCGGCACAGCGCCGGTGGCGAGAACCACCCAGCGGGCGCGGATCTCGTGCGCGCCATTGCCGCTGCGCAGGCGCGCCCCGGCCACGCGTCCGTGCGCGTCCTCCAGCGGCGCCTCGAAGCGCAGCGGCGTCAGCAGGCGCGCGCCGGCGCGCTGGGCAGCGCGCACCAGCACCTCGTCGAGCACCTTGCGCGGCAGCACCGACACCGCGCCCGGTACGTCGCAATGCCCGCCGCGCGGCCCCACGCAGCGCACGTGCGGCGCAGGCTGCCACAGCGCGGCGAGTTCGTCGTAGACGCCGAGGGCGCGGAAGGCCGCGTGCGCGTCGGGGATGAGACCGTCGCCGCAGATCTTGTCGCGCGGAAAGTTGTGCTGGTCGACCAGCAACACCTCGAGCCCGGCGGCGGCTAGACGCTGCGCGCAGGCGCTGCCTGCGGGGCCCGCGCCGACGACAAGCACGTCGCAGCGCCCGGGCCACGCGGCGGCCGCTTCGGCGGCATGGGGCGCCGCCGTCGGCGGCAAGGGCTCGGGGGGCGCTGGCATGGCGCGGCGATTATCGCGGGCACGACGCGCGGTCGAGGCCGGTCGCTTCGCGCACGCACTGCTGCGCGCTTGACCGACCTCAAGGCGCGCCGGGCCGTGCGCCAGCAACATCGGTGCAAACTCCAGCGGAGACCCGACCCATGAGCAGCCACCTCACCGCCGGCCAGCGCGCCCTGTTGCGTGCCGCCCTGGAACAGCGCCAGCACCAGCTGGACCGACGTCTGGCCGACCATCTGGGCGGGCGCAGCCGCGCCGAGCACACGCGCGAGGTGCTGACCCAAGATGGCGACGACGCCCCCCAGCGCGAGAGTGAGCGCGAGGTGGACATGGCGCTGTCGGACCTGGAAACCTTGCAGGTGGGCGAGGTCAGCGAGGCATTGCGGCGCCTGGACGGCGAGGGCTTTGGTGTGTGCACGGCCTGCGGCACCGACATTCCGTTCGATCGCCTGCGTGCCGAGCCGTGGGCGCAGCGCTGCGTGCCCTGCGAGGCAGCGCGCGAGCAGGCCACGCAACGCCGCCGCACCTGATCCTCTGCACGCCACTGCGCGCGCGGGACACCTGACGCCCCGGCGGTCGGCCCGCGCCGGCCGTGCACCGCCGAGAATGGCCGGCGCGCCCGCGGCATGGGCGTGGGGGCTGGCCGATGGGCATCGAGATCTCGAACGACGACCCCTTCTCGCGTGAATACGAGGAGGCGCGGCAGAAGTTCCTGGACGCGGCGCGAGGCTGTGGCGCGCGTGTGCGCCACTGGCCGCACCCGATGAAGGGCCCGCACGGCGAGGCACTGGCCACCGACAGCGCCTGGGTCGGCGCCGAGGATGCGAGCAAGGCGCTGGTCGTGATCTCGGCCACGCACGGCGTGGAGGGCTTTGCCGGCAGCGGGCTGCAGGTTGACCTGCTGCGCGGGCCGGCGCCGGCGGCGTTGCCACGCGACACGGCGCTGCTGCTCATGCACGCGGTGAACCCGCACGGGTTCGCCTGGTGGCGCCGTGTCACCGAGGAGAACGTGGACCTCAACCGCAACTGGGTCGACTTCGGTCAGCCGCTGCCGGCCAACCCCGGCTACGACGCGATGCGAGAGCACTACAGCCCAACGAGCCTGGACGCGGCGACGCTGGCCCGACACGAGGCGGCCATCGAGGCCTACCGCGCGAAGCACGGCGTGCATGCCGAGCGGGTGGCGCGCAGCACCGGCCAGCACAGCGATGCGCAGGGCATCTTCTATGGCGGCGTCGGGCCGACCTGGGCGCGCCGCACGAGCGAGGCGATCCTGGCCGCGCACCTCGGCCGCGCCAAGACGGTGGCCATCGTCGACATGCACACCGGCCTCGGCCCCTATGGCTACGGCGAGCCGATCTGCAACCACGCCCCCGGCAGCGAGCGCGTGCAGCGTGCCCGCCGCTGGTGGGGGCCGAGCGTGACCGAACCGCTGCTGGGGACCTCGTCGTCGCAGGAGAAGACGGGCCTCACCGAGTTCGGCTACGAGCGGGCGCTCGCGTTGGCCGACATCGCCTTCGTCGCCCTCGAGTACGGCACCTTCGGCCCGCCGCATGGCGAGCATGCGCTGCGCGACGACGCCTGGCTGTGGCGGTACGGCGACCCGCTGGCGCGCGAAGCGCTGCCCATCCGCCGGGCCCTGCGCGACTTCTTCTATCCACCGCACGAGGACTGGCGCGAGATGGTGCTGTGGCGCGCGCGACAGATTTATCGCCAAGCGCTCGTGGGGCTGGCCGGCGGGGAGGCCTGATGAGACGCCGCCGCGCCCTGCTTGCGAGAATGCGGCGCAACCCCGGTTGACCATCCGGCGATCCAGCCGGCCCACTCGAGGACCCGAAATGCCGATCTACGAATATGCCTGCCAGGACTGCCACCACGAGTTCGAGGCGCTCACGCGCACCTCGGTGCAGCCGGAATGCCCGAAGTGCCACTCCGTCCAGTTGGCCAAGAAGCTGTCCGTCTTTGCCACGGCCGGCGCAGCCGAGGGCAAAGTGCCCGAAATGGCCGCCGCCGGCCCTTGCGGCAGCTGCGGGCACCCCGCCGGCCCGGGCGCCTGCGCCTGGCAGCAATAGGCGGCCCGCGCTGGCGGCCCCGTGAGCTGACCGGCGCCGCAGGCGTCCGGTTCATCGTCCAGGGTCGGGCGCGCGTCGCCAGGCGTCGCGCCTAACGGTTCTTGACCTTCAACCGCCACGCATGGAGCAGCGGCTCGGTGTAGCCGCTCGGTTGCGCCATGCCCTTGAAGACGAGATCGCAGGCCGCTTGGTAGGCCGCTGAGCTGTCGAAGCGCCCGGCCATGTTCTGGTAGGCGGTGTCGCCGGCGTTCTGCCGGTCCACCACCGCGGCCATGCGCTCGAGCGTGGCTCGAACCTGGGCTTCCGTGACGACGCCGTGGTGCAGCCAGTTGGCCATGTGCTGGCTGCTGATGCGCAGCGTGGCACGGTCTTCCATCAAGCCCACGTTGTGGATGTCGGGCACCTTGGAGCAACCGACCCCCTGGTCGACCCAGCGCACGACATAACCGAGGATGCCCTGGGCATTGTTGTCCAGCTCCTGCTGGCGCTCGGCGTCGGTCCACTTCGGCTTCTTCACAACGGGGATGGTGAGCAGGCCGTCGAGCAGCGCCTCACGCTCGGCGCTGGCGTCGATCTTCTCCAGCGTCCTCTGCACCTTGAACACGTCCACCTGGTGATAGTGCAGCGCGTGCAACGTGGCGGCGGTGGGGCTGGGCACCCAGGCGGTGTTGGCGCCGGCCTGCGGGTGGGCGATCTTGTAGTGCAGCATCGCGGCCATCATGTCGGGCACGGCCCACATGCCCTTGCCGATCTGCGCCTTGCCGCGCAGGCCGCACGCGAGGCCCACGAGCACGTTGTTGCGCTCGTAGGCGGCGATCCACTCGCTCGTCTTCATGTCGCCCTTGCGGCGCATGGGGCCGGCCCACATGGCGGTGTGCATCTCGTCGCCGGTGCGGTCGAGGAAGCCGGTGTTGATGAAGGCGACACGGTCGGCGGCGGCGGCGATGCAGGCTTGCAGATTGACGCTGGTGCGGCGCTCCTCGTCCATGATGCCCAGCTTCACCGTGGCCTTGGGCAGGCCGAGCATCTGCTCGACGCGGCCGAAGAGCTCGCTGGCGAAGGCCACCTCGGCCGGGCCGTGCATCTTGGGCTTGACGATGTAGACGCTGCCGCGCCGCGTGTTGCGGATGCCACCCTGGCCGCGCCCCTGGAGGTCGTGCAAGGCGATCGTCGTCGTGATGACGGCGTCCATGATGCCTTCGGGGATCTCTCTGCCCTCGTCGCCCCACAGGATGGCCGGGTGGGTCATCAGGTGGCCGACGTTGCGCACGAAGAGCAGCGAGCGGCCGTGCAGCGCCACGTCTTCGCCGCGCGGGCCGGTGTACTGCCGGTCGGGGTTCAGGCCGCGGGTGAAGACCTTGCCGCCCTTGCTGACCTGCTCGGTGAGCGTGCCCTGGAGGATGCCGAGCCAGTTGCCGTAGGCCTGCACCTTGTCGTCGGCGTCGACGACGGCCACCGAGTCCTCGAGGTCGAGGATGGTGGACAGCGCCGATTCGAGCACGAGGTCGCTGACGCCGGCCGCGTCGGTGGCGCCGATGGCGTGGCCACGGTCGATGCGGATGTCCAGGTGCAGGCCGTGGTGCGAGAGCAGCACCGAGGAGGGCGAGGCCATCTCGCCCTGAAAGCCGACGAACTGTGCCGGGTTCTTCAGCCCGACGCTCGTGCCCCCCTTCAACGCAACGGCGAGGTTGTTGTCGACGACGGCGTAGCCGACGGAGTCGATGTGCGAGCCGCGCCGCAGCGGCACGCAGCGGTCGAGCACGTGGCGGGCGTACTCGATGACCTTGGCGCCGCGCTTGTCGTTGTAGCCGGGGCCGCGCTCCTGGCCGCCGGTCTCGGGCAGCGCGTCGGTGCCGTACAGCGCGTCGTACAGCGAGCCCCAGCGCGCGTTGGCGGCATTGAGCGCATAGCGCGCATTGGTGATCGGCACCACGAGCTGCGGGCCGGCCTGCAGCGCGAGTTCGGCATCGACGTTCTTCGTTGTCGCGCGTGCGTTCCTGGGCACCGGCACGAGGTAGCCGATCTTTTCCAGGAAGGCGCGGTACTTCGCCTTCGCGCGCGCGCCGATGATCGGGCCCGGGTTCGCCTTGTGCCAGGCGTCGAGCTCGGCCTGCAGGCGGTCGCGCTCGGCCAGCAAGGCCGCGTTCTTGGGCGCGAGGTCGCGCACGATGACGCCGAAGCCGGCCCAGAAGGTCTCGGCGGCGATGCCGGTGCCGGGCAGCACCTGGTCATTGATGAACCAGTACAAGGACGTGGCGACGTGCAGGCCGTGGACGAGGGTGCGCTTGGTCATGGGAGTTGCAGGTGTCGGGGGTCGGGGAAGGAGCGCGGATGCCGGCGTGGCGGGCGCATCAGGCGGCCGCAGCGCCTGCGGCGGGCGTCGGCGGGGCGGATGTCGAGGTGGGCGGCACCGCGGACGGCGCGGGTGGCAGCAGCGCCAGCACGTCGCGCAGCGATCGTCCGGTGTGCGTGGGTGACGTGCCCAGCTCCTCCGGTGGCGCGCCGGCGCGGTTGATCCACAGCGTCGTGTAGCCGAACCAGGTGGCGCCGACGGCGTCCCAGGCATTGCTGCTGACGAAGAGGATGTCGCGCGCCGGCAGGCCGAGCACCGAGGGGCCCAGCGCATACGCCGCGGGGTCGGTCTTGAAGCGGCGCACGCTGTGCACGCTGAGCACGGGGCCGACGAAGTCGGTCAGGCCCGCGCTCTTGATCGCCACGGCCAGCATATCGGGGTCGCCGTTGCTCAGGATGCCTGCTGGCGTGCCGCGCCGGTGAAGCTCCTGCAACACCTCGCGGTTCTCCGGGAAGGCCGAGAGGTGGTGGTACTGATTCATCAACCGCTCTTCGGCGGCGGCGTCCAGCGGCAAGGCGAGTCGCGCGCATGACCAGCGCAGCGCGTCGCGGGTCACCTGCCAGAAGGGGCGGTAATGCTCGGCACCGCTGCTGCTCATCGTGATGAGGCGCGTGTACTCGATCTGCTTGTCCCGCCACAACTGCGCGAGGCGCTCACCGTGGCCGGGAAAGAGCTGCTCGGCGAGCATGGCGACGCTGTAGACATCGAACAGCGTGCCGTACGCGTCGAACAGCACGGCCCGCAGCCGAGGCGGGCTCTTGGGAGGGGTCGCCATGGCGGCGCACTCTATTCCAAACGCCGAACGCCATTAACGGCGTTGGGAGCGATGGATTTTTGCCTTTCGCGCACATAATTCGGTGCCATGGATCGGCTCAAGCAGATCGAGTCCTTCGTTGCCGTGGCGGCCAAGGGCAGCCTCACGGCTGTCGCCGGAGTCGAAGGGGTGGCGCCGGCCATCATCGGGCGGCGCATCGATGCGCTGGAAGAACGCCTGGGCGTGAAGTTGCTGCGGCGTACGACTCGGCGCATCACGCTCACGCACGAAGGCAGCGCCTTCCTGGAGGACTGCCAGCGCATCCTGGTCGACATCGCCAATGCCGAGGCCAGCGTGAGCGCCGGCGGCGTCAAGGCGAGCGGGCACCTGCGCGTCACGGCGCCCGGCGGCTTCGGGCGCCGGCACGTGGCGCCGCTGGTGCCGGGGTTCGTCGCCCAGCATCCCGAGGTGAGCCTGAGCCTGAACCTCTCGGACCGCGTCGTGGATATCGTCAACGAGGGATTCGACTGCGCGATCCGCGTCGGCGACATGCCGGACTCGAGCCTCGTCAGCCTGCGCCTGGCGGACAACCGCCGGCAATGCGTGGCCGCGCCGGCCTACCTGCAGCAAGCGGGCGAGCCGAAGACGCCTGCCGACCTCGTGCGGCACCGATGCCTGACACTCAGCTCCGAGGCCAGCCAGACGCGCGGCTGGGCCTTCCGGGTCGAAGGCGAACTGGTGTACGTGCGGCCGCAGGGGCGGCTCGACTGCAGCGACGGCCAGGTTCTTCACGAGTGGTGTCTGGCGGGCCTTGGCATTGCGTGGCGCAGCACCTGGGAGGTCGAGCGTGACATCGCCGAAGGCCGGCTGGTGGAGGTGCTCGCCGAGCACGCCGCACCGGCCAACGGCATCTACGCGGTGTTCCCGCAGCGTCGGCACCTGCCGCTGCGCGTGCGGCTGTGGATCGACTTCGTGAAGCACAGCTACGGCGACGCCGGCTATTGGCGGCGCGCACGCTAGCGCGGCGCGGCGCACGTTGGGCCCGAGAACGCGCAACGGCGACCGAGGTGCGAGATGCCTGCCGGGCGCGATGGCGGATCAGGTGCCCACGGCGAAGCCCTTGAAGAAGGGGCGCCGAACGGCGCCCCTCTCGACGAGCCCGTGCGGGCCAGGTACGTCTTACTTCTTCTCGCCCGTGGCAGCCGGCTTGGCCGGCGCGGCGGGCGCGGCAGGGGTGGCCGGCGCGGCGGCCGCAGCGGCCGGCTTGGCCGAGTCTTCCATGCACTTCTTGACGTGGCTGGTGCGGGCGGCGCCGGCGAGCTTCTTGTCGTCGGCGCTCTTCTCGCAAACGGCGTTGCCGCCGGCGCCAGCGTCCTTTTCGCACTTCTTGATGTGGGCGGTGCGGGCGGCGCCGGCGAGCTTCTTGTCGTCGGCGCTCTTCTCGCACGCGGCATTGGCGGCGTAGGCGTGGCCGGCCATCAGGCCCAGGGTCAGGAAGCAGGCGGTGAGCAGCTTGTTCATGGTGGACGTTCCTCGTATCGTGTGGTGGGGTGAAAAGGTTGATCGTTCGAATACCTGGCGGCCAGGACGCCGCGGGCGATTGCACCGCCGCCCGGGCCGCCGGGCAAGGAGGAAAACGCGCGGGTGCCGAGCGGCGCTGACACGCCGGGCTGCCGCGATGCGTAAGTGGCCGTGAAAGGCGTCGCCGTGCCGACGGCGGCGCGCCATGAAGGGCAGCCCGGTCGAGCTAGAGGATGCGCCGCGGGTGGGCCAGTGCTTCGTGCGCCGAGTGCAGGCGCCGCACGAGCACGCCGATGAAGGCCTTGTCGAAGGCACTCATCGTGGTCAGCGAGAGCTGTGCCAAGGTATCGGGCGTGAACGAGACCGTGGTCGTGGGTTGGGCCACCAGCACGTCGGCACTGTGCACGCGCAGCTCGGGGCTCGGCGCGAGATAGGCCATCTCACCCACCGACGTCCCCGTGCCCAGCTTGGCCACGAGGCGGCCTTCGCGGAAGACCTCCACCTCGCCTTGCGTGATGATATGGAAGGAGTTGCCGGTCTCGCCCTTGCGGTACAGCGCCTGCCCGAAGGTGTGGCGCTCCCACTTGGCGCGGTGCACCACCTCCCAGAGTTCGACGTCGCCGAAGCGGGCGAAGAACTCCTGCGCCCGCAGCAGCGTGAAGCGCTCCGAGTCGAGCACGGACTGCAGCGACCCGCGCGGCACGAGGCGCGCGCTGGCCATCTCGGACAGCGCCTGCGCGAAGGCGTCCCAGCTCGCGGGCCGCTCCTCGCGGTCCTTGGCCAGCCCGCTTTCGATGAGGTCGGCCAGCGGCGCCGGCAGTCCCTCGCGCAGCGCCAGCAGCTTCGGCGGCGTGGCGTTGAAGATCTGGTACATGATCGCGCGCTGCTCGGTGGCGTCGAACGGCGGCCGGCCGGCGATCAGGTGGTAGAGCACGGCGCACAGCGAGTAGATGTCGGCGCGGCAATCGACCGTGTCGCCATCGAGCTGTTCGGGCGACATGTAGGCGAGCGAACCGACGCGGTGCACCTGCGTGATGTCGGCGCCACTGTTGAAGACGCTGCCGAAGTCGCTGATCTTGAGGTCGACGATCTGATCGCCGTCGAGTACCGCGAGCACGTTGGCCGGCTTCACGTCGCGGTGGATCAGGCCCTGGCGCCAGCAGTAGTTGAGCGCCATCGCGCACTTGAAGCCGATCTCGATCACCTGCGCCAGCGGCAGCAGCGAATCGGCGCGGCAGAAGCGGCGCAGCGTCACGCCGGGCACGTACTCCATGACGAGGTAGGGCAGCTCCTCGCCCTCGGAAACGGCGTCCATGATCTGCACCACGTTGGGGTGATGCAGCTGGCCCACGAGCGCGGCTTCGGCGGCGAAGAATCGCCTCTGGAAGTGCGCTTCGCGCGCATCGATCAGCGTCGAGCGACGTACACGCTTGATGGCGACGTCGTGACCGCGGAAAGGGTCGTGCGCGAGAAAGACCTCGCTCGTGGCACCTTCGCCGATCTTGGCCTGCACCGGGTACTTGCCGATGCGTGCAGGCAGGGGTTCATTCGTCGCGGCGGCGTGAGCCGCGGCGGTCTCTGGGGCGGGAGGGCGGGAGCTCATGTCACTTCGCGAACGTCCGCCATCGTCGGTGAAGGCGCACGGCCCGATGCGGCGAACAGGGTGCGAAAGCCGGCGCTATCCCGGGCCTGGCCGACGCGTGCGATTCCGAAGGGCGCGGCGGCACAGCCGCGAACGCCCTTGCGGCCGGGCGACGGAGGGGCGAAACGTAGAATCCGGCACATGATCCAAGCCAAGCAGGAGTTGCTGCGCGCCTTGCAGGGAGCACTCACCGACATGGCATCGGCCGCCGGCGTGGCGGCCCCCGTCGCGGCCTTCGAGTCGCCCAAACTGGCCGCGCATGGCGACTTGGCCATCACCGCGGCGATGCAGTTGTCGCGTGCGCTGAGGAAGAATCCGCGCGAGCTGGCCAACTCGCTCGTGTCCTTGCTCGAGTCCGACGCGACGTTCCAGCGCTGGGTGACGCGGCTCGAGATCGCCGGCCCAGGTTTCGTCAACCTGCGCCTGGCTCCAGCCGCACGGCAGGCGGTCGTGGGTGAAGTGCTGGCCGCGGGCGAGGCCTATGGCACACAGGCGCGCACCGCCGGTGGCGGCAAGGTCATGGTCGAGTTCGTCTCTGCCAACCCCACCGGCCCGCTGCACGTGGGCCACGGCCGCAACGCGGCGCTCGGCGACTGCATCTGCAACCTGATGCGCACGCAAGGCCACGAGGTCTTCCGCGAGTTCTATTACAACGACGCCGGCGCGCAGATCGAGACGCTCGCCCTTTCCACGCAGTGCCGGCTGAAGGGGCTCAAGCCTGGCGATGCCGGCTGGCCCGAGCAGGCCTACAACGGCGACTACATCGCCGATATCGCGACCGACTTCGCGGCAAAGAAGACGGTGCGCGCCGACGACCGCCAGTTCACCGCCAGCGGCGACCCCGGCGACTTCGACGGCATCCGCCAGTTCGCGGTGGCCTACCTGCGCCACGAGCAGGACCTGGACCTGCAGGCCTTTGGCGTGTGCTTCGACCACTACTACCTCGAGAGCAGCCTGTACACCGAAGGTCGCGTCGAGGACGTGGTACGCCGCCTCGTCGCCTCGGGCAAGACCTACGAGAAGGACGGCGCGCTCTGGCTGCGCACCACCGACTACGGCGACGACAAGGACCGCGTGATGCGCCGCTCTGTGCCCGCCCGCGGCGAGGCGGGGCTCGCAGAAGGCGGTGCCTACACGTATTTCGTGCCCGACGTGGCCTACCACGTGGCCAAGTTCGAGCGTGGCTTCGCCAAGGTCATCAACGTGCAGGGCACCGACCACCACGGCACGGTGGCTCGCGTGCGCGCCGGGCTGCAGGCGGTGGGCGCGAGCATCCCGGCCGGCTACCCCGACTACGTGCTCTACAAGATGATCACGGTCATGAAGGGCGGCCAGGAGGTGAAGATCTCCAAGCGCGCGGGCAGCTACGTGACGCTGCGCGACCTGATCGAGTGGACCAGCCGCGACGCGGTGCGCTTCTTCCTGGCCAGCCGAAAGTCCGACACCGAGTTCACGTTCGACATCGACCTGGCGCTCTCGACCAATCTCGACAACCCCGTCTTCTACGTGCAGTACGCGCATGCGCGCATCTGCTCGGTGCTGGCGCAGTACGCCGGCGCCAAAGGCGAGCGCGAACTGGCGCAGGCGAACCTGGCGCGCCTCACCGCCCCGAGCGAAGCTGCGCTGATGCTCAAGCTCGCCGAGTACCCCGAAATGCTGGCCCGCGCCGCGGCCGAGTTCGCGCCGCACGACGTCGCGTTCTACCTGCGCGAGCTCGCGGCCAGCTTCCACACCTACTACGACAGCGAGCGCTTTCTCGTCGACGACGCCGAGCTCGCGCGCGCGCGTATGGCGCTGCTCGCGGCGACAGCGCGCGTGCTGCGCAACGCGCTCTCCGTGCTGGGCGTGTCGGCACCTGAATCGATGCAGCGAGAAGCCACAGCGGCCGGCACCCTGCCCGCTGCGGGAGTGAAGGCGTGAAGAACATGCAACGTGGCGGCTTTGCCATCGGCGTCGTGGTGGGCCTGTTGTCTGGCCTCGTGCTCGCGCTCGGTGTCGCCCTCTACATTGCCAAGGTGCCGGTGCCGTTCGTCAACAAGGTACCGAGCCGTACCGCCGAGCAGGACAACGCCGAAGCCGAGCGCAACCGCAGCTGGGACCCCAACGGGCCGCTGGCCGGCCGTGCGCCTGCGCGTGGCGGCGCCCAAGCCAGTGCCGCCGGCGTCGTGGTGCCGGTGCCGGGCGGCGCGCCGGTGC
>JALHOU010000048.1 GCA_022842825.1 Rubrivivax sp. | reverse complement strand
GGAGGTATCGACATGTCCAGATGTGGACATGTCGGGATGTAGACATGTCGGTATTTGGACAGGCATAGTGTGGAGGTCGTGCGGCAATGGAGATGTCGATGCCGGCGAAAACACGTTAGCCATCACAATCCCCGCCAGCTCTTTCCCCTTGACCGTCATCTGCACTTCACCGACTCTGCCAAGACCCGTATCGATCAAACTTGGGCCTTATATATTCTGACGAAGAGATATCATGCACACTAGTACAGCCATTATTGTTGTTGACATGATCAATGAATACATGACTTCGGCAAGTAAGTTGCATTGCCCTGAGGCGCACACGATCGTACAGAACATAAACAGACTTACGGACAGCGTCAGAAAGGCAGGAGGTCTAGTTATATATGCGAATACAAGCCTTGTCTCGCCAAATGATCCTATCGCTCGCAAATGGGGAATGCATGCCCAGCGAAACAGTAAAGAATCTGAGATATACAAAGATATGGACTATCGTCCCCAAGATAAAATTGTCTTGAAGAGAAGTTACAACAGTTTCTACGAAACTGATCTGGAGTTGACCTTGCGCACCGCCGATATTAAGAGGGTGGCAGTCGTCGGAATACACACCCATGTTTGCGTATTGTTAACTGCATCGTCGGCGTCGGACAGGGGGTTTGAAGTTGTAGCAGTTGAGGACGCCATGACCACAGGCTATAAGCCAAACCACGATACAAGACTGCGATTTTTTAGTACTCATATTGGAGTACTTACTACAACCGAGAAGTTTTGTTCAGGTATCTAGCTGAAGTTGTAAAATGGTTGCGCTAGAGGTTTCAGCAATAAGACTCGTACCTTGGGATATTGGTGGAGCTATTGGCGACGAATATCTGGAAGCACTCCAAAGCTCGAAAGATATAAATCTAGCATGGAAGGTTGAAAATCGTACCGACCAAGACGATGATGGACTACTAACGAAGCTGGAGCTAAAGTTCTATGAGGACCGCGCTGCCATTCGACTCTTCATATATCGAGACGGGGTCGCCCTTTTCGAAATTAGAGAACGGCCGATGGTCTATGAGTCGCCACTCGATTTCGACTCTGAAGTTCATGCTGCTCTCAAGAAAAGCGTGCAACGACAACTCCTAACTGGCAAGCACGCTCACTCAGTTGAAATTTGCAAAACCGTACAAGCTCTACAGGAACTAAACAATTGTCGTTTGAAGCGCAAGTCGGCAAGCACTGCTTGGGAGAACTCAGCCTTCTCCTATGCTTTCACTTATCACTTTGTTAAGACCTCAGACACTGTTCCACTTCACGATATCTGCAAGAAGTGCGCTCCACTGCTCTATCCAGTGCATCTACCCTCCAGGGTAAACATTCATACTTGGGTTGCGGTTGATTTGACGCACACGTACAAAAGCTCAGATCCGCACTCAAGGCAAGATGATGAACAGTATGAACTTCGTCCAGGGATGTTCATGCAATCAAGTTGGGCCACGGCCACCGTGATTGGAAACATTGATGATGACGAAGTTGTCTATTTTGAGCGACTACAGCGTAACATACAGCGAACTTGGTTCTATTGCTACATCGCAGATGACCAACTGCGGGCACTCACTGAGCAGCTACGTCAAAACGTTCCGACGAAAGACTTGGCTTTGATGGGTGAGATTGCCGGTGATGCGAAGATTGTTGCCTTGCGAGTTGCAGATCTCAGGTCAAGCATGGCTACTCAAGGAGAGATCTCCGCTTATGAAGCGTTAACGAGGACAAGCAGATTGACTCTGCATTCAAGTCATTTAGCAAGGCTGGCAGACGTATTTGAGTCGCGACTTGCCGGCTATATTGAGCAACGCCGACTTTCCTCCACAAGAACTATTGAAGCAACAATTATATTTCTTGCAATAGTTTCAGCTACAGCAGACTTTTCATCGATACTAAAAGACGATAGTTCGCGCGATTGGCAGCTCAAGTTCTTGGCGATCATTGCTTGTGTAAGCTTGCTGGCCTGGATTCTCGTTCGTGGAGTAGGTTCAAGGCGAACAAGAATTGGTACTCGGTCCGTTTGGTCGAGAGATATTCGGGACATTAACTTGCTCTCATCGTTTCGGAAGTACCTAAAGTCGCGAAGAGGTGATGGCTAACCCCTCGCTCAAGCGGAGCGCCAACGGCAGGCCACCAGGCCCGGGCCGGTGGTACTCCGTCCATTTTCACCGGCCCGGGCCTGGCGTCCTGCCGTTGTCGCCCGCTTAGCTCGAACGTTAGGCCGCAGAAAACAGTCCGCGCCGGTCGTTGCTCGCCTGCGCGGACGGCTGTCGCAGCCTGCGGGATTGCCGGAGGCAGTCTGCCGGCGTATCGTTTCACGGGCACATAGGGGCCATTTGGCAGAAGGAGGCGGACTATGGGTAACGCGCTTCCCCAGCTCGCTGGGGGCATCTTCTTGACCGACGGTGGCCTCGAGACGTCGCTCATCTTCCTCGACAAGATCGAATTGCCGCACTTCGCGGCTTTTACCTTGCTGGGGGATGAACTTGGACAGGAGCGCTTGAGGAGCTACTTCGTGCCGTACCTCGAACTCTGCGCAGAGATGCCCGGGGCGGGCTTCGTACTTGAAACACCTACGTGGCGCGCCAACCCAGATTGGGCCGCTCTGTTGGGCGTCGATTCCGCGGACCTACGAACAGCAAATACCCTGGCGGCGCAGATGATGTGTTCGATGCGTTCGCGCTGGGCGCCGCGGCTCAGTGGGCCAATTGTTGTCAGTGGAGTCATCGGTCCGCGGGGCGACGGCTACATTGCTGATGCAGCAGGCAGCGTGGACGCTGCGGCCAACTATCACTACCTACAGGCCGAGGCGCTCGCGTCTGGCGGAGTCGACATGCTCGAAGCACTCACTATGACTACATCAGCGGAGGCGCTGGGCATCTCTATGGCGGCGCAGCGTCTAGGACTGCCTGTCGCGATCTCATTCACTGTTGAGACAGACGGGCGGCTTCCAAGCGGAGAGGCGCTGGGCGATGCCATCGAACGAGTCGACGCTTCTGCACCCCCGGCCTACTTCGCGATCAATTGCGCTCATCCAACGCATCTATCGCCAGCATTGACAAGCGGCGAGCCGTGGATCGCGCGAATTCGCGGCCTACGGGCCAATGCATCAACGAAGAGTCACGCTGAACTCGATGAGTCAACTGAACTGGACATTGGGGATCCGAAGGATCTTGCTCAGCGGTACCGGGGCCTCAAGGGCGCCTTGCCAAAGTTGAACGTACTGGGAGGCTGCTGCGGGACCGACTGGCGCCACATTCGCGCTGTGCGGGATGCGTGGGCCGGCTAGCAGGCTCCATTGTCCTGCGCGGCGCCAGGGCCCCACACCTCACGGGTCGCGTTAGCTCGAACGTTAAACAGCCGAACCCCGCATGAGTGGCGGTCCGGGCATTGACAATATGCATACGGTATGCATACTGCCACCCCGTGGACGTCGAGTTCGATCCAGCCAAGGCCCGCAGCAACCTCCAGAAGCACAAGGTCAGCTTCGCTCACGCGGAGCAGGCGCTTCGGGATCCCATGGCCGTGACCATCAAAGACCCGGACGCTGAGGGAGAGCAGCGCTTCGTGACTCTTGGGATGGATGCATTGGGTCGCATCCTTGTGGTCGTTCACACGCCACGCGGCAGCCGAACCAGGCTGATCTCAGCACGCAAGGCCAGCAAAGGCGAGTTGGAGCAACACAGTGCGTAAGGAGTACGACTTTTCCAAGGGCAAGCGCGGCGCGGTCATCGCCTCTCCGGGCAAGACCCGAATCACGATCATGCTGGACGATGACCTGATCGAGTTCTTCAGGGCAAAGGCCGAGGCCCAGGGTTCGGGCTACCAGACGATGATCAACGCGACGCTCCGGGCAACGGTAGCCGAAGAGAAGGGCAAGTCAGGTGAAGACCAGCCTGTCACCGTTGCTGTGCTTCGAAAGGTCCTGCGTGAAGAGCTTCACCAGTAGTGTGGCTGTCTAACAGCGGACCCTCCACGGCTGGCTGCCTTGCCCGCCGGGCCTCAGTGAGTCGCTCGTGGGCCCGCCCTGTCGCTATACGGAGGGATGCGCGCTGGGAGTTCACGAAGTAGAAGACGGACGTCACACTATTGTTGGAGGGGCCGAACGCAATGCAAGTCTTCGTCCTTGACCTTCGCGGAGTCTTCAACGCACATATCGCCACCTCAGGCGATGACCTTTGGAGCGCCGCACCAACGAACCCGGACTGTGTAGCGGTGGAGGCGTCAACCTACAGATCCGCAGTTCAAGCGTTCAGCGCACTGAGTGGCCGACCAGTCGACCTTGAAACAACGCCCAAGTGCAGATGGTTCGGCCTCTTTGGCAGGTACGAAGCTCTGAACCACAAGCTGGCGACGATCGTCCGCAGACGACTGCGCTTTGTGGTCCGCGACATCGATCAGTCACTCTGTGAGCGAGACGTCATCGTGCTCGATGTGTTGGTCTGCTAGCGACCTGGTCCGCATTCCCTCCAGCCCGAGCGCAGGGCCGCGGGCAGTTCATGTCCGCGCTCACTCACCCCCCCGCCCTTGAACCGGAGGCCCATGAAAGCACAGGAACGCGATGACCTGCTCCGGGCCCTGAGGGTGCGGTTCGAGAAGAACGCGACACGGCACAATGGACTCGTCTGGAACAAGATCCAGGCCAGGCTGGAGAGCACTCCCAACGCGCTGAAGGTACTCGCCCAGATGGAGAGCACGGGGGGAGAGCCTGACGTGATCGGATACGACAAGACCGCAGATCGATACGTCTTCTGCGATTGCTCCGCGGAGAGTCCCAGCGGCCGCAGGAGCCTGTGCTTCGACGGCAGGGCACTGGCCTCGCGCAAGGAAAACAAGCCGAAGGGCAGTGCGCTTGAGGCTGCAGCAGAGATCGGCATCGAGCTCCTCACGGAGGAGCAGTACCGCCAACTTCAGCAACTCGGTCAGTTCGATACCAAGACGTCCAGTTGGGTCGCAACGCCAGACGACATACGTGCGCTCGGTGGCGCTCTCTTCTGTGATCGCCGCTACGACAAGGTCTTCGTGTACCACAACGGAGCAGAGTCCTACTATGCTGCGCGCGGCTTCCGGGGCGTGCTGCGCGCGTAGCTGCAACAACCTGGCGCTCCTGCGCAGGCCTCCATGCCGATGGCGCACGGCAGCAGCGAGGCGATCAGCGCGTTGAGCTTGCCTCGCGCCACCCTGGGCTGACGCAGTTGCACCTTGCCCGCCTCGTCCACGCCGTGCACGGCAAACACGCTCTTGGCAGCATCAATCCCGACACTGACAATGGCCATGGTTTCCCCTTCCGAGTGCCTGCCTGTGCCGTCCACCAGAGACATTTGCATATGCAAGAGATCCCCCAAATCGGCATTCAGTATCTGCAAGCTGTGACTTCCCTGCTTCAGCGCATCGGCCAGTTTGATCACACAGCTGGGCTGCTGGAGGCCGCCGATCTTCATTGGTGGTGGCGCGCACCTCGTTCAACCGACGGTTTCCCTCAGCTATTCTGGTTCGACGATCTGGGTCGTCCAGAGGCAGCAGTCATCGCCACTGACTGGGGTGATGGAGTGGCGCTCGACCCGATCACCATGCCGAACGCAGATCCCGACTGGGTTGCACATGTCGTTGAACGCGGACTCTCTCACGCAAAGGAATTCGGACTCCAGAACGTCGATGTTGTTGTTGATCGTTCTGATCGCGTCGTGCAACAAGTGTTGCTCCGTCATGGATTCACCACGAAGGAAGACGAGAAGCATGATGTCGTTCTTGCTTGCTTGGCCGTAATCGATCGACCGCCCGTCAGTTCACTTCGCGACGACTACCGCCTATGCAATCGACCAAGCATGTCGCACCGGCCACACCATATGATCACTCGAAATGGCCCTGAGCTTGAAGAACGCCTGCGGCAATCTTCGTTGTATCGCCCAGAACTTGACCTGCTTGTGCTCGACATGTCTGGGAACGTCGCTGCCTATGGCTTGCTGTGGTTTGATCCGACGACTGCCACGGGTCTTGTCGAACCGATGCGCACTGAAAGTGATCACCAACAACGCGGACTCGCCCGTCATGTACTCACGGCCGGCATCGACCTGCTCGCCGCAACTGGCGCACAGCGCGTCAAGCTATGCTTCAAGCCTGCAAATACAGCTGCAAAAAACCTATACCTCGGCGTTGGCTTCAAGCCATACAAGCAGACCTCTGTCTTCTCGCAAGGCTGGCCATCCAGTGAGGCCTAACCAAGACCCCAACCCTTTCCCTAACCCTTCGCCCAAGCGGAGCGCCAACGGCAGGCCACCAGGCCCTGGTGGTAGGCTGTACATTTTCACCAGCCCGGCCCTAGCGCCCTGCCGCTGTCGCCCGCTTAGCTCGAGCGTTAGCCATCATGATCTACGACCTCTTCATCAGCCATGCCTCTGAAGACAAAGAGGCGTTTGTACGGCCTCTCGCGAATGCACTTCGTGACCGAGGTCTCGAGATCTGGTACGACGAGTCCACACTGAAGCTCGGTGACAGCCTCTCGCAGTCAATCGACAGCGGACTCGCACAGAGTAGGTTCGGCCTCATCATACTTAGCCCCAACTTTTTCTCGAAACGCTGGCCGCAGCGCGAACTCCAGGGGCTGGTAGCCAAAGAGATGGCGACCGGTAAGGCGATCCTGCCGGTCTTGCATAATCTCTCGAGAGAAGCACTGCTAAAGCATTCGCCGACACTCGCGGACAAGATCACCGTGTCAACCGATATCGGGGTCACTGCAGTCGCCGACAAGATCTACGCGGCGATAAGCTTCGGTCGCCAGAACTCATTTCAGCTTGGTCGTCTGGGCGCGACCATGCATCTCGTTGACTTTGTGCAGTCCTCTTACCCTCGCGGCGCTATTCAATCGCGGCGAGTTTCAACGTCAGCCGACATTCCTCCGGCATATATCTCCGCATACGCACGTCATCTGGCCATATTCTCAGAGAAACTGAATCGAAGAGAGATATTCGAGGGAACACCCAAGGTTGCCCCAGCTCGCATAGTATTAGATCGCAATAAGGGCGACGAATCCAAGGCTCTTTATATTGAGTACTGTATTTCGCGGGGCTACGTTCATCAGCGCGCCGCGACAGCCACATTTCAGGGTCTTCCTCCAGCTGACCGTGAATCCATATGCCGAGATCCAGTGGCCACTATGGTTCCCTTCTTCAGCAATTCACTTGGAGTCTCCCTCGGCGTCATTTCAAGTGACGGTAAGCTGGTCTTTGTGCGGCGCGGTGGCGCAACGGCAGTCAACTCAGGGAAGATTGTTTGTGGAGTTGTTGAGGGGATGACTGTTGACGACCTCTCGGAGCAAGCTATCGATCCGCATTTGGCGGCCCGGCGCGCGCTCAGGGAAGAGTTGTCGATCGAACTCACCGATGCCGACGCGAAGACAATATCCATCTCCGGTCTCGCATTTAACGACGACTTCCATGAGTGGAATTTCATTGGACTCGCCGACTTTCGGGCGCTCGCGCCGCGATTTTCATCGCGAGAGATTGAAGCGTCTAAGCACCTTGCGCTCGCGCACGACGCATGGGAAGTTAACGCTCTTGAATTCGAGGATTTTTCGATCGAGTCGGTGGCAGCCTATGCCCTTGCGAACGCCAACCGGCTTACGAATTACGCGAAAGTTACCGCCGTACTGGCGCTCCTTTGCTCTGGATTTAAGTCCGCGGACGTAACTGCCGCCTTCGATTCCCAACGAGAGGCGCCATGATGGCTAACCCCTCGCTCAACTCGACCCGCCGAGGCATGGCGCTCTGGCGCCGCGCAGAGCAGTCGCAGGCTCATTGTTCTGCGCGGCGCGTCTGGCGAGTGATGCTCGCCGCATTGCTTTGCAGCGTAGTCGCAGGGTGCGCCGCACTGCTGCGCGGCCCGGGCATCGACAAGGTATGGCCAGCCACACACATCTACCTGCCGAGTCGCATGCCAGTTCGAGTCGAAGATGCAAACCTCACCGAAATCGCGACTGACATAAGGAGACCGATTCCGGCAGTCATCTTCTTGCACGGCTGCAGTGGCTACTATCCGCACTATCTTCAGACAGGCTATCCGGTCGAACTATCTCGCGCTGGCTTTGCCGTGTTTGTCCCTGACAGTTTCGCCCGTCCTGGTCGACGTCAGGCCTGCGGAAACGTACAAAGTGACACGGTTGGGTTGCGCCACGCTGAGGTCGATGAAGTACTGGAGCGCCTTAGGACTCTGCCGTGGGTTGACCAACGGAACCTCTTTCTAGCTGGCCATAGCGAAGGTGGTATCGCGACTGCAATGTACGGCGGAGGGGACTTTCGCGCCTACTTCATATCTGGTTGGTCGTGCCGATCGGTCAGTGCGCCGTTTAACTCGATCCATGCGCCTTCTTCGCGGCCCGTGCTCGCGATTGTGGGAGCTAACGACGAGTACATCGTCGGGCTCAACGCAGGCCATTGCGGCGAGGCCTTCGGGCCGTTTCGGAATCCAAAGTCGCGCTCGCTAGTGTTGACCGGGATCGGGCACGAGGTCAACCTCGACCCGCAAACCGTTCCTACGCTCATTGAGTTCTTCAAGCGCGAGCTTGTGCCATAGCCAGAACTTCACCGTCGCAGTGGCGTGAATGAGTTGACGCCTAACCCCTTTAGAGAGGCGACCCCGCGAGGCGTGCCACCTTGGCGCCGCGCAGGGCAGTCGTGGGCTCCACTGTCCTGCGCGGGGCAAGGGCGTCACGCCTCGCGGGTCGCGTGAGCTCGAACGTTCGGCCTCACGTTACAACTCAAAGGAAGTGCGCAATGAAGGTCTTTGCAAGCTGGTCTGGCGACCCCAGTAAGGCCGTTGCGATGGCGCTCAAGTCGTGGCTGCGCTACGTCTTCCCACGCCTGGAAGTGTGGATGTCGGAGCAAGACATCCATGCCGGGGCCAAGTGGGGCGTCGAACTTGGCAAGGCTCTTGCCGAATGCAAGCTCGGCATCATTTGCCTGACACCCGAAAGCCTGGGGTCGCACTGGTTGTCGTTTGAGGCGGGCGCTCTCTCTGCAGCAATTGATGGTTCCCGAGTCATTCCCTATCGGTTCCAGCTCCGCACATCCGACATACGCCCGCCGCTCTCGCAGTTCCAAGACGTCGGTGCAGACAAGGATGGCACCTACAGACTTGTTCAGAGCATCAATGAGGCGTTCGGAAAAGAATGGTATCGGGAAGAAGAAGAGCTTCGGACTGTGTTTCACACTTGGTGGCCGAAGCTCGAGAAGGCACTTGAGGCGGTCCAGGATGTCAAGTCGGTGAAGGAGCGAACCGATCGTGATCTCCTGGAGGAAATACTCGACCTGGCGCGGAAGGAAGGCATCCGAGACCTGAATGCCGTTCTCGTGCAGTTGTTTGCCATCCCAAATGTGCGTCGAGTTGAAGTGGCCAATAAGGAGGTGGCAGGAACCATCACGAACCGTATCGCTCTTCGAATCACCGTCACCAAGAAGATGCCGATGGCTGAAATCCCACGGGAACAGCTGATACCCAAGTCCATATTCGGAATGCCCACGGACGTCGTCGAAGGCGCCTAGGCCCTCAGCAAGCCGCGCGCGACCCGACGAGGCCGGCCGCTCCTTCATGACACCCAGAACCCGTCGCGTGCTTCAGGCCGTCCTGTACGAGGTATTCGCAGTCGCCTTCGTGGGGCCGGTTCTCGGCCTCGTCTTCGACGAGCCCCAGTCATCCACGCTTCTGCTCGCCGTCGTTCTCTCAGGCATCGCGCTGTGCTGGAACTATCTGTTCAACGCGCTCTTCGAGAGGTGGGAGTCGCGCCAGGCCGTGAAGGGCCGAAGCTTTGCCAGGCGGCTCGCACATGGCGCCGGGTTCGAAGGTGGTCTCACCGTGATCCTCGTGCCCGTCATGGCCCTCTGGCTGAACACCTCGCTTCTGGCTGCGTTCCTGGCCAACCTGGGTCTGCTGGCGTTCTTCTTCGTCTATGCGATCAGCTTCACCTGGACGTTCGATCGAGTGTTTGGCTTGCCGCAGTCCGCTTCGCAAGTGCGGTAAGGCCGGGCCGAGCCTCGCCCATGCGGCCGGTGTCGGTCTCGCCGGGTGTCGTTCGTCGTGTGGGCCTGCTGTCAGCGCTGCGCTCGGGCTCCGCGCCCGGCGTAGCATGACTGCCGGCAACGAGAAGCCGCGCGAAGCCGCGGGATGGAGCGCCCCTTGATCGTCGAACGCATCTGGACCGGCAACAGCTACCGCAACTACAACTACCTCATCGCCTGCGCCGAGACGGGCGAGGCGCTGGCGATCGACCCGCTCGACCATGGGCAGTGCCTGGCGGTGGCCAGGAAGAACGGCTGGCGCATCACGCAGCTGCTCAACACGCACGAGCACCACGACCACACCGGCGGCAACGCTGCCGTGGTGCAGGCCACCGGTGCCAAGGTCATTGCGCACCACCAGGCGGGCAGCAAGATCGCCGGCATGGACCGCGGCGTGAAGGCGGGCGACGTCATCCGCGTTGGCAAGACGGTCGAGCTGGAGTGCCTGGATACGCCGGGTCACACGATGTGCCACATCTGCCTGCGCGCGCATGCGCGCGGCAGCACGAAGCCGGCGATCTTCTCGGGCGATACGCTGTTCAACGCCGGTGCCGGCAATTGCCACAACGGCGGCGACCCGGGAGCGATGTACGACACCTTCGTGCAGCAACTCGCCCGGCTGCCCGAGGACACGCGGGTCTACCCAGGCCACGACTACATCGAGAACAACCTCCGGTTCACCCTCTCGCGCGAGCCCGACAATGCCGCCGCGAAGGCGCTGCTGCCCGCCGTGACCGACCACGATCCGAAGGCCGCGCTGGTGACGACACTGGCCGAGGAGAAGCGCTTCAACACCTTCTTCCGCCTCACGAGCCCGGGCGTGATCGCCAAGCTGCGCGAGGCCTTCCCCGACCTGCCCGAGCAGCCGGACGCGAAGACGGTGTTCGTCAAGCTGCGCGAGCTGCGCAACAAGTGGTGAGGCGCGCCGCCGCTGACGCGCGGCGCGCACGGCTCAGCCGCGTGCCAGCACCGCCCCGAGAGCGAGCAGCGCCGCGTACATCAACTCCAGCCGGAAGGTGCGGAACAGCACCGCGTTGAAGGCGAGCCCCGGCGCGCAATGCCGCATGTCGCGCTGCAGGCGCCAGGCCGCCGGCCACAACAGCCAGGGCAGCAACAGCGGCAGCGCCGCGCGCGGCGAAGGCCCGGCCAGCCACGCGATGACCGGCGTGAGCGCCAAGGGCCCGAGCAGCAGCAGCGTGTACAGCCGCCGCCCCGCCGCGGCGCCGAAGACGACGGCAAACGTGCGCCGGCCAACCCCGGCGTCGTGGGCCGCGTCGCGCTGGTTGTTGACGGCGAGCGCCGCCGCCGCCAGCGCGCCGATGGCCACCGCGGCGGCAGCGGTGGCCGCACCGACGGCGCCCGTGAGCACCCAGTCGGTGCCCATCACTGCCACGAGACCGAAGAAGACAAAGACCGTGAGCTCGCCGAAGGGCGTGTAGGCGATGGGCCGGGGCCCGCCCATGTAGGCCAGCGCCGCGCCGAGCGAAGCGGTGCCGATCAGCAGCACCGGCCAGCCGCGCTGGGCGACGAGCCAGAACCCGAGTGCGGTGGCCACGGCAGCCACCGCAACGATGGCCAGGCGCACCGTGCGCACGTTCAGCCAGCCCATCGCGGTGGCGCGGGGCAGGCCGATGCGGCGAGGCGCCGCACTGCCCGGCGCTTCGCCGCCGCGGGTGGTGTAGCCGACGTCGTTCTGCAGGTTCGTGACCACCTGCACCAGCAGCGAGGCGGCCAGCACGGCCAGGGCCAGCCCAGCGTCGAAGCTGCCGCCGCGTTGCCAGCCCAGCGCCGCGCCGACGAGCACCGGGCTCACGGCGACGGGCAGGCTTTGCGGGCGGACCGCCGCCAGCCAGGCGGCCGCGCAACCGGGGCGCGTCAAGCGCCGTTCCCCGAGGGCACCTGCGCCAGCATGTCGCGCAGTGCCAAGGCCGTGGCCTCGTCGGCCGGCAGCAGCGTCTCCACGGCCAGCTCGGAGAGCGTCACATCGCGGGGCGCACCGAAGACCGTGAGCGCGGTCAGGAAGCGCAGCGTGCCATGGGGCGTGTTCAACGCCAGCGGCACCGCGAGGTCGAGCGTGGGCAAGCGGGTGCCGGCGCGTGCCGGGCCCGCCGCCTCGCTGGCATCGCCATCGGCCGGCCCAACGCCTTCCCCTTCCTCGTCGTGATCGCCGCGCGCGGGCCAGCCGGCCCGCCCTGCCGGGGGCGGCAGCGCCCGCAGTTCCGCGTGCAGGCTCGCGAGCTCGTCGTCGCCGGTGGCCGCCACCTGCCGCGCCAGGCGGTAGAGCACGTATGCGCGCCAGGCGGGCAGGTTGTCGATCATCGGTGCCAGGCCCTGCGGGTGCAGCGACAGGCGCAACACGTTGATCGGCGGCGCAGAGAGCGCCGGCGCCGCGGCGGCCAGGAAGAGCGGCACGAGCCGGTTGTGCGCCACGAGATTCCAGTGCCGGTCCACCGCCAGCGCCGGGCTCGGCTCGTGCGCGTCGAGCAGCCGCTGCAGCGCCGCGCGCGCCGGCGCCAGCGCGGGGTCGGTCAGCGGCCGCTCGGCATACAGCGGCGCATAGCCGGCGGCGACGAGCAGCGCATTGCGCTCGCGCAGCGGCAGGTCGAGCCGCGTCGCCAGCCGCAGCACCATGGCGCGGCTCGGCTGCGCCTTGCCGGCTTCGAGCCAGCTCAGGTGCCGGGTCGAGACACCGGCGTCGAGCGACAGCGCCATCTGGCTCAGGCCGCGCTGTTTGCGCCAGCGCCGCAGCAGCGTGCCGAAGCCGGCCCGGCCGGCGGCCTGGTCCATCGGTCCGGGTCCCTCAGTCCGGGTCCATCAGTCCGGGCCCATCAGTCCGTGCTCATCCGCCCGTGCGCGATGCGCCGGTGCGGCGCGCCGCATCGGCGGCGGCCAGGGCGGGCAGCTTGTCGCCCACGCGCCGGCCCATCTCATCGCCCAGCGCCTGCAGGCCGCTCAGCGGCCGCACCATCACCTCGAATTCGCGGATGAGGCCGGTCTCGTCGAAGCGCACGAGGTCGATGCCCTTGAGGTCCTTGCCGTTCACCTGGGCGCTGAACTCGAGCACCACCGACAGGCCGTCGTCGGCGAGCAACTCGCGGTGGTAGGTGAAGTTCTCGAACACGCCGAGCACGGTGTTCAGGATCAGGACCACCGCGTCGCGGCCCGGGTAGGGCTTGTGCGCCATCGGCGAGCGGAACACGGCCTCGGCGTGCAACAGCGCCGGCAGCGCCGAGAGGTCGCGCGCGGCGATCATCGCGTGCCATTGCCGCAGGCTGGCAGCGACGGCGGGGTGGCGGACGGGTGGCATGGTCGCGCCGGCTCAGAACACCGTGCCGTCGCTGTCGATGCGCAGCGGCGGCCCGCCGCCCTCGCGTTGCTCCAGCGCGATCTCGCGCCCGGCGGCCCAGGTGCCACCTTCGAGGATGCTGGCCAGCGGCAGCTCGGCGGCGGTGCGGCCGAGCCGCTCGCGCACCTTGGGCGCCAGCTCGTCGAGCAGCGCCACCGTGAGCGCCCGCCACTCGACGATGGCCTCGTCGCCCGGCTGGAAGCGGCGTTCGGCCAGGCGGCGGTCGCGCGGCACGATGACGCCGGCGTCGAGCAGCAGGCCGCCGTTGCGGTACTCGGGCAGGCCGGTCAAGCCGTTGGCGTCGTCCCGCGGGTCGACCCCGAGGCCGGCCCAGGCCAGCGGCTCCAGCAGCGAATAGCTGAGCCACTGGCTGAGCTTGTGGAAGGGCACGACGCCGATGCTCACCGCGTCCTGGCCGCCGCCGGCGACGGCGGCGCCCGCAAAGCGGTGCGCCCACACATCGCCCACGCTGCGGCCCATGACCGGCGTGCCGAGCGCAAAGACGCCGTCGGTGAGTGCCAGCACCTGCTGCAGCAGTTCGGCGGCGCTGGTGCGCGCCGGCGTGGCCGCGGCACCGCCGTCGGCGGCGGCCAGCAGCCGGTCGTAGAGCTGCCCCGGCCGTTGCGGCCAGGGCGCCTTCAACGGCGCCGCCGCCAGCACCTTGCCCAGGCGCGCCAGCAGGGCGGCGCGCCCTTCGAGCCCGACCATCGGGTTGTCGGCGCTCACCTGGAAGACGGCCGACAGGGCCGCGGCGTCCAGGCGCGCCAGCACTTGCGCGTCGGCACGCAGGGGGTCGTTGGCGTCGGCAGAGAAGCGCCCGTCCATGAAGGCCTGCCAGCTCGCCACGCCCAGGCCCTCGGAGCGTGTGTAGCGCTGGCCGTCGCCGTCGGTGTAGTGCCAGGCGGCGCCGGCGCCGGCGTCGAGCAGCACGCTCACCACCGTGAGGTCGATGCGCGCGCGCGCCGCGTCGGCCGTGCTGTGCCCGGCCAGCCGGGCCTCGAGCAAGGCGCGGCGGTCGACGCCGCCGGCCTCGAAGTGGCGCCAGCGGCTGTGCGGCGGCACCTGGAGGTCCGGGAAGCGTTTGCGCGTGAGGGCGGCCACGCGCGCGGCCACGTCGTCCAGCCGGCCGAGGTCGAGGCGGAACCAGGGACTGCGCTCGTCGGCGACGGCGGCCAGGACCGCCTGGCAGCGGGCGCGGATGGTGCCGGGGTGGCGCAGCAGGCTCAGGCTGTCGCGCGCCGGGGCGCGGGAGGCCGCCGTGGAAGCCACCGAGGAGGACGTCGCGGAGGCGGTCAAGGCGCCTGTCACTCCAGACCCCGGCCCTTGACCTGCGCCAACTGCTCGGAGGTGGGGACGTGGCCGTCGGTGAAGTAGCCGGCGGCGATCTTGGCCTCCATCTCCACCTTGGCGTCGGCGGGCACGAGCGCGTCGGGGATCTTGACGCGTTCGCCCACCTCGATGCCGCTGCCCGTGATCGCGTCGTACTTGTCGTTGCTCATGCTCACCAGTCGGTGGATCTTGCGGATGCCCAGCCAATGCAGCACGTCGGGCATCAGCTCCTGGAAGCGCATGTCCTGGACGCCTGCCACACACTCGGTGCGCAGGAAGTACTTGTCGGCGCGGTCGCCGCCCTCCTGCCGCTTGCGCGCGTTGTAGACGAGGAACTTGGTGACCTCGCCGAGCGCGCGCCCTTCCTTGCGACTGTAGGCGATGAGGCCGACGCCGCCGGCCTGCGCGCCGGCGACGCACTCCTCGATCGCGTGCGTGAGGTAGGGCCGGCAGGTGCAGATGTCGCTGCCGAACACGTCGGAGCCGTTGCACTCGTCGTGCACGCGCGCGGTGAGCGTGACGGCCGGGTTGGCGAGGTCGCGGATGTCGCCGAAGACGTAGAGCGTCTGGCCGCCGATGGGCGGCAGGAAGACCTCGAGGTCGCTGCGCGTCACGAGCTCGGGGTACATGCCGCCGGTCTCCTCGAAGAGCGCGCGGCGCAGGTCGGCCTCGCTGACCTTGAAGCGCTCGGCCACGCCGGGCAGCCACCACACGGGCTCCACGGCGACCTTCGTCACCGCCGCCGAGGCGTCGTCGAGCAAGTGGCGGCCGTCGGGGTAGAGGCGCTGGAAGGCGATCGCCTGCCTGATCTCGGGCAGGTGCACGTGCGCCTTTGTCACGGCGATGGTCGGGCGGATGTCGTAGCCGGCGGCCAGGTGGTCGGCGAACACGTCCTGCACACAGGCGCCCCAGGGGTCGAGCGAGACGATCTTCTTCGAGTCGCCCCAACCGGGGTGCGGGCCGATGGGGTCGGTCGGCGCGGTGTTGGTGAGGTCGGCGCGGTGGCCACGCACCAGGCTGCCGGCCGCCACCGCCAGCGCACGGTAGACGCCGTAGCTGCCGCTGTGCGTGCCGATGACGTTGCGCTGGCTGCGGTGGGTGGTGGTGCCGACGATGGGGCCGCGGCCGGCGGCGTCAGGCGCGCCCCATCGCAGCGCCGGCGCCCCGGACGAACCCTGGCCCGGATGCGAGGTGAGGCGGATGTGGCCGGGGTTGGGGCTGGGGCGGGGCGGATCCTGGGGCATGGGGAGGCGTGGAAGTCCTGGGGACCGGCGGTGGGCCGAGGGCGGAAGATACGCCACAAACCGGCGACGGCCCGACTTCCTTGGGGCCAGCCTGCCCAGTCCGTCGGCCGAAGTGGCGCCGACCCTGCATCCAGGACCCGGCCCGGTGCGTAGGCAACCAGGGAGCAGGCGTCCCGGGCCGGCCGGGGTGGGGTCGTGCCAAAGGCGCTGCCGGCCCAGCCCTTCCAATGCATTGCCCACCAAGGAGTTGCACACCGATGGCCCGATCCGCCGCCCAGGCTGCCGACCCAGCACATCGTCCGGCAGACAACCCCGCGGCCGCGTCCGGCGCGGCCGGCGTGGTGCCCCACGCGGCCCGGAGCGAGCGCAGTCAGGAGCTGGCGCAGCTGCTGGGCCGCGCCGGCCTGGGCGACCGACGCGCCTTTGCCGAGCTCTACGACAAGACGAGCGGCTACCTGTTCGGCGTCGTCCTGCGCATCCAGCGCGACCGCGCCGTGGCCGAAGAGCTGCTGCAGGAGATCTACGTCACGCTGTGGCGCTCGGCGGCCGGGTTCGACGCGGCGCGCAGCCAGCCGCTGACCTGGCTCACGCACATCGCGCGCAACCGCGCCATCGACAGCCTGCGCCGCGCCGAGGCGCAGCCGCGGGCGCTCTTGTCGGTGCCTGGCGCCGGTGGGAGTGACGACGAAGGCGATGTCGATGACGCGCAGCGCCGGGCCATCGAGGCGCTGCCCGACGAGTCTGCCGGGCCGTTCGAGCTGCTGCGCCAGGCGAGCGAGGCACGCCAGCTCGGGCAGTGCATGGAGCATCTGAGCGCCGTGCAGCGCCAGAGCGTGGCGCTGGCGTTCTACGACGGCCTTTCGCATGCCGAGGTGGCCGAGCGCCTGCAGCAGCCGCTGGGCACGGTGAAGAGCTGGGTGCGGCGGGCCTTGCTGGCGCTGAAGAGCTGCCTGGACCGTGGCGTGCGGCTCGACCGCGACCCGGGCCGCGGCGGCAGCGCGCCCACCGCACAGGCCGCGCGCGGCTGAGGGGCCACCGAATGGACTACGCCCGCCAACGACTGGCCGACGCGCTCGCGGCGCAATACGTGACCGGCACGCTGCGCCATGGCGCGCGGCGCCGCTTCGAGAGCCTGCTCGCCGGCCATCCGGCGCTGCAGCGCGCCGTGACGGACTGGCGCGACCGACTCATGCCGCTGGCCGCCCCGGTGCCGCCGGTGCCGCCGCCGCTGCGCGTGTGGCAGGCGATCGAGGCGCGGCTGTGGCCCGCCGCCTCGGAGGCATCCAACGCCCGGATCTCCGCAGCCACGGGCTGGTGGCAGCGCCTCGGCCTGTGGCGCGGCCTGTCGGGCCTGGCCACGGCGGCGGTGCTGGTTCTGACGGTGGCGCTGGTGCGCACGCCGCCGCCGCTGCCGCCCATCGTGGTGGTGCTCGAAGGCCAGGCCGGCACGCCGGCGGCCGGCGCCACCTTCGTGGCCAGCGTCAGCGGCGACGGTCACGCCATGGTGATGCAGCCGATCTCGGCGACGCTGCCGCTGCTGCCCGACCGCGTGCTCGAGCTGTGGTCGGTGCCGCCGCAGGGCGCGCCGAAGTCGCTCGGCCTCATCTCGGCCAGCGGGGCCACCGTGCTGCCGCGTGCGCGCCTGCCCGAGACGCTGCTCAAGGGCGGCACGGCCGCGCTCGCGGTGAGCGTGGAGCCGCCGGGCGGGTCACCCACCGGCGCGCCGACGGGGCCGGTGGTGTTTGCGGGGAAGTTGCGGATCTGAGGGGCCCGGCGACGGGCCGCGATCGGGCCGGGGCTCGCCTCAGCCGACTGCCGGCCGCCGGCTGGGCGCACTTCGCGCTGCGGGGAGGACGGCGGACTCGAAGCGTGCCGGCCGAGACCCGGCCGACGCCGAGTCAGCAGTCGCCTCCGAAGCGCTGCACCCGCCGGGGCGAGATCCGGCACGCATCCGAGATCGACTTCAACCTGACGGGGTTCGCGAACGAGCCGCGCACGTCGGGCTGTCGTTCAAGGCGATGATCTGAGGCGTGTCTCGCTAGACTCCCCGCCATGCGCACGCAGGTGCTAGGCCGCCAGCCTTACGAAAAGATCGAGGCCTCGATGCGCGCCTTCACGAAGGCGCGCACCGCCGACACCGAAGACGAGCTCTGGCTCGTCGAACACGACCCCGTCTTCACGCAGGGCATCGCCGGCCGCGAGGCGCATGTGCTGGCCGCCGGTGACATCCCGGTCGTGCGCACCGACCGCGGCGGCCAGGTCACGTACCACGGGCCCGGGCAGGTGGTGGCCTACCCGCTGCTCGACCTGCGGCGGCGCGGCTACTTCGTCAAGGAGTACGTCTACCGCATCGAGCAGGCGGTGATCGACGTGCTGGCCGAGCTCGGCCTCACCGGCCATCGGGTGCGTTCGGCGCCGGGTGTCTATGTGCGGCTGGCCGATCCAGCGGGCCATGCCGTGCTGGTGCAGGCTGACGCGGCCGACCCGTTGCGCGGCCTGGGCAAGATCGCCGCGCTCGGCATCAAGGTCAGCAACCACTGCACCTACCACGGCGTGGCGCTGAACGTGGCGATGGACCTCGGGCCCTTCGGGCGCATCGACCCCTGCGGCTACAAGGACCTGGCCACGGTGGACCTGGCCGCGCTCGGCGTGCCTTGCACATGGAACGATGCGGCCGCGCACCTCGCGGCGGGTCTGGTGCGGCGCCTGGCCTGAGTCGCGGCCGGCGCGCAGCCCGGGCCGCGCGGCGACGCCAGGGTGGGGCCGGCGTGCATGCAGAAGAGGGGGCGCTCTCGCGCCCCCTTTCCCTCGATGGCTCGGGCCTCGGTTCAGGCGCCGAGCGCCTGCGGCTCTTCGGTCTCGCTCGTCGGCAGCTCGGCCACGCCGCCCAGCGTCAACGCCTCGGCGGTGTCGCTGGAGGCGAGCGCCTTCGCGAAGCCGACCCAGGCGGTGGTCGAGGCCGTGGCAGTGGAGGGCACCGAACCCGGGTCCTCGGCGAGGTCGCTGTCGGGCTTGCCGCCGCAACCGGCCACCAGAACGGCCGTTGCGGCGGCCGCGGCCAGCGATTGCAATGCGTGCTTCATCGTGGTTTCCTTTCCGTGCAGGTTGCGCGCGCTCACAACGCGCCGGCGCCGGGGATCGGCGTGAACAGGTACGGGAAGCCCGGCAGCAACGGCACCACCGCCTGGTCGACCGCGTCGTGCAGCGTGAAGGCGGTCGCGCCCAGCGGCACCTTGCCCGGGTTGCACTCGGTGCCGAAGCCGAGCGCGTTGTTGTTGCCGTTGGCCATGCACAGGCCGCCCATCACCGCCACCAGCGAGATGTCGACGACGTCGTCCTTCGGACGGCGGCCGTTCGGGTAGCCGGCGCGGTCGGGCTGGCCGGCCAGGATGGCGCCGACGATGCCCAGGCGGTTCTGCTGCGCGAAAGGCACCGGCTCGATGTTGGTGTTCAGGCGCAGCATCTCCGAGGCGGTGGCGCTGGCCGGCTTGTTCACGCCCGGGATGCCGGTGAGGAACGTGGTCACCAGGTCCAGGCGCGGAAAGTTGGTGGGGCTCGTGCCGGGGATGTTGAGCGCGATTTCCAGCAGCTTGGGCAGCGTCGGGTTCGTCACGTAGTCGGCGAACTGGCCGTCACCCGTGGGGCGCGAGCCGTTGAACTTGTCCTTGTCCTTCAGGCCGATGACCACCTCGTTGACGAGCGGCATGCCCAGGCGCGACACCTGCACCCAGGCACCGGCGTTGAAGTCGGCGGTCTGGTGGCCGCTGCGCGGCGTGGGGTCGAGCAGACGCGCCTGGCGCAGGCTGGCGGTGGTCCAGCCGCCGATCACGGGGTCGTTGCCCGCGGTGAGGCAGCTCTTGTGTACTTCCACGGCCATCGTCGTGACGTTCGAGTCGTCGATGGTGTTCGGCGCGGCGCCGATCAGCGCCGGGTTGGTGATCACCGCGAGCGGCGCGTTCACGAGGTCGAAGATGGTGCCGAGGTTGACCGCGAACGCGTCCTTGCGCTGGCCGACGAAGAGCTTGGCCGGCATGTTGCAGCCCGGCACGTTGACCGTGTAGATGTGCTGGCCGGCGTAGGCCGCGTAGTCGGGGATCGTCTTGGTGCCGATGTTGTCCGCCGGCTTCAGGAACGTGGCGCTGCCGCCGCTGGCGTTGGTGACGGCGGCGCGCTGGCCGCTGCGGCGGTCGCCACGCACCACGGTGACGGAGTAGCTCTCGCCGACGTTGCTTGCCGCCGAGCCGGGTGCGGTGATCTGGCCGGCCTGCGTGAGCGGGATCGCGACGTCCTTGCCGCCGATGCTGAGCGTGATGCCGTTGCCGTTGTTGGCGAGCTTGTTCTCGAAGCGGAACTGGAAGGTGAGGTCTTCCCGCGCGTCGCCGTTGTTGTCGATGTGGATCTCGTACAGCGCGTTGGGATCCATCTTGAAGTAGTTGGGGCCGCCGTAGGGGTGCTGCAGCGGCTGGTAGTTGGCGATCATCGTCACGTAGCCGTCGCGGCCGGGCTCGTAGCTGCGGAACATGTAGAAGTCGGTGCCGTCGACCTTGGGCGCCGTCGTGATGAAGGGCGCCTCGCGGTGGCTGGAGGCGAAGGTGGTGGGCGCGGTGGCGATGCCGGCGAAGGCGGCAAGCAGCGCGGCAACGACCGGCGCCGCACGGAAACGTGCAGTCATGATGGATCTCCTCGAGAGACGGGCCAAGGTTGAGTGGGCAGCGGTCTTTACGCCGCCGCCCCGCCGCTGGATGCACCCCCCACCTAAAATCGGCCGACACCCCCAGCGAGCGCTCGATGACCACGGCCTACGACCCCAACGCCAAGCAGAAGTCCGGCGCCAAGACCTCGCGCATCCCCATCAAGGTGGTGCCGCTCGAGCGCGCCGAGATGCTGAAGAAGCCCGAGTGGATCCGCGTCAAGGCCGGCTCCCCCTCCACGCGCTTCTACGAGATCAAGCAGATCCTGCGCGAGCACCGGCTGCACACGGTGTGCGAGGAGGCGAGCTGCCCGAACATCGGCGAGTGCTTCGGCAAGGGCACCGCCACCTTCATGGTCATGGGCGACAAGTGCACCCGGCGCTGCCCGTTCTGCGATGTCGGCCACGGCCGGCCCGACCCGCTGGATGCCGAGGAGCCGGCCAACCTGGCCAAGACCATCGCGGCGCTGAAACTGAAGTACGTGGTCATCACCAGCGTCGATCGCGACGACCTGCGCGACGGCGGCGCCGCGCACTTCGTCGAGTGCATCCGCCAGACGCGCGCGTTGTCTCCGGCGACGCAGATCGAGATCCTCGTGCCCGACTTCCGTGGCCGCGACGACCGCGCGCTGGCCATCCTGAAGGCGGCCCCGCCCGACGTGATGAACCACAACCTCGAGACGGTGCCGCGGCTGTACAAGGAGGCGCGGCCGGGCTCGGACTATGCGTTCAGCCTCCACCTGCTGAAGAAGTTCAAGCAGGCCGTGCCGGGCGTGCCCACCAAGAGCGGCCTGATGGTGGGCCTGGGCGAGACCGACGAAGAGATCCTGGCGGTGATGCGCGACATGCGCGAGCACCAGATCGACATGCTCACCATCGGGCAGTACCTCGCGCCGAGCGGGCACCACCTGCCCGTGCGGCGCTATGTGCACCCGGACACGTTCGCCATGTTCGAGCGCGAGGCGCAGGGCATGGGGTTCTCGCACGCGGCGGTGGGGGCGCTGGTGCGCAGCAGCTACCACGCCGACCAGCAGGCGCATGCGGCGGGGGTGGTGGGTGCGGGATGAGCCGCCGCGCTTGCGACCCGTCAGCGGTCGACCGCGAGGCGCGCTGCCCCATTCGCACGCCGGTGAGGTCTAATCTCTCCTCATGAACCCGCCTGACCAACTCGCGCAGCTCAAGCGCCATACCACCGTCGTCGCCGACACCGGCAACTTCAAGCAGCTGGCGCAGTACGCGCCGCAGGACGCCACCACCAACCCCAGCCTCATCCTGAAGGCGGTGCAGCAGCCCGACTACGCGCCGCTGCTGGCCGAGACGGTGGCGGCGCACAAGAGTGAGGCGCTCGATGCCATCGTCGACCAGGTGCTCGTGCGCTTCGGCCGCGAGATCCTGAAGGTCGTGCCCGGGCGTGTGAGCACTGAGGTCGATGCCCGGCTGTCGTTCGACACCGAAGCCACCGTCGCCCGCGCGCGCCGCATCATCGGCCTGTACGAAGCGGCCGGCATCGCGCGCGCGCGCGTGCTGATCAAGATCGCCAGCACCTGGGAGGGCATCCGCGCCGCCGAGCTGCTGCAGCGCGAGGGCATCCGCTGCAACCTGACGTTGCTGTTCGCCTTCTGCCAGGCGGTGGCCTGCGGCGACGCCAAGGTGCAGCTCATCAGCCCCTTCGTCGGCCGCATCTACGACTGGTACAAGAAGGCCGCCGGCGCCGCCTGGGACGAGGCCGCGAGTGCCGGCGCCAACGACCCGGGCGTGAAGAGCGTGCGCGCCATCTACAACCACTACAAGCGCCACGGCGTCGCCACCGAGGTGATGGGGGCGAGCTTCCGCAACGTCGGCCAGATCACGGCGCTCGCCGGCTGCGACCTGCTGACGATCAGCCCCGAGCTGCTCGCCACGCTGCAGGGCAGCACGGCGCCGCTGGCACCGGCGCTCGATGCCGCCGCCGCCGCGAGGATGGACCTGCCCGCCGTGCACTACGACGAGAAGCGCTTTCGCTGGGCGCTCAACGAAGACGCCATGGCCACCGAGAAGCTGGCCGAGGGCATCCGCGCCTTCGCGGCCGACGCGAGCAAGCTCGACCGGCTCATCGAGGACCAGCGCCGGTGAGTGGCGCGGGCGGCCGGGACGCCGCAGCGCCGCGCTGCGACCGCACGGCTGCCTGGGCCGCTCTCGCCGGGCACTACCAGGCGCACGGCCGCGACTTGAACCTGGCCGAGGCCTTCGCGCGCGACGCGCGCCGCTTCGAAGCGCTGAGCTTCACCGCCCCCGATGTCTTTGCCGACCTGAGCAAGAACCTCTGGGACCTCGCGACGCGGCGCTTCCTCGGCGCCCTGGCCGCCGAGTGCAGCCTGCCGGCGCGGCGCGACGCCATGCTGGCCGGCGAGGTCGCCAATCCGACCGAGGGCCGGGCGGTGCTGCACGCCGCCCTGCGCGCGCCGAAGGGCGCCGCCGCCCCCTTCAACGCCGAAGTGCATGGCGTGCTGGACGCGATGCTGGCCTTCGCCGAGGGCGTGCGCGCGCGCGCCGACACCGGCGCGCTCACCGACATCGTCAACATCGGCATCGGCGGCAGCGACCTCGGGCCGGCGATGGCCGTGCGCGCGCTGGAGGCTTGCCGCCACCGCGGCCTGCGTTTGCACTTCGTGAGCAACGTCGACGGGCACGACATCGTCCCCGTGCTCGCGCAGCTCGACGCGCGGCGCACGCTCTTCATCGTCGCCAGCAAGACCTTCACGACGCAGGAGACGATGGCCAATGCCGGCGTGGCACGCGCCTGGTTCACGGGCGCGGCGCCCGCGGCGCCGGTGGCCGAGCACTTCGTCGGCGTCACCACCAATCTGCCCGCGGCGGCGGCTTTCGGCGTCACACGCACCTTCGGCTTCTGGGACTGGGTCGGTGGGCGCTATTCGCTGTGGGGCGCCATCGGCCTGCCCATCGCCATCGCCATCGGCGGCGAGCGCTTCCGCGAATTCCTGGCCGGCGCGCACGCCATGGACCGGCACTTCGCCGGCGAGCCCTTCGAGCGCAATGTGCCGATGCTGCTCGGCGCGCTCGACCTCTGGTACCGCAATTTCCACGGCTTCACCAGCCGTTGCGTGGCGCCCTATCACCAGGGGCTCGCGCGCCTGCCGGCCTACCTGCAGCAGCTCGAGATGGAGAGCAACGGCAAGAGCGTCGACCTGGCCGGCGAGGCGCTGCCCTTCGCCACCAGCCCGGTGGTGTGGGGCGAGCCGGGCACCAACGGCCAGCACGCCTTCTTCCAGATGCTGCACCAGGGCACCGACGTGATCCCGGTCGAGTTCATCGCCGTCAAGCGTGCCGCGCACTTTCATGCCGACCTGCAGGCCAAGCTGCTCGCCAATTGCCTGGCGCAAGGGCAGGCGCTGATGCTCGGCAAGACGGCCGAGATCGCCGCCACCGAGAGCGCACCCACCGCCGCGCCCGGGCTCGACCGGGCCGTGCTGGCGCGGCACCGCCGCTTTCCCGGCAACCGGCCGAGCACCACGCTCGTGCTCGAGGAGCTGACGCCGCGCTCGCTCGGCGCCCTCATCGCGCTCTACGAGCACCGCGTGTGGACGAGCGGCGCGCTGTGGGGCATCAACAGCTTCGACCAATGGGGCGTGGAGCTGGGCAAGGCGCTCGCCAGCGAACTCCTGCCGCGCCTGCAGCCGGGCGCGCGGCTTGGCGAAACGAGCGGCCTCGACGGCTCGACGGCCGGGCTGCTGCGCCGGCTCACCTCCACACCATGAAGATCGTCTTCGACTTCGCCGGCGTCGTCTTCCACTGGCAGCCCGAGCGCATGCTCCAGCGCGAGGTGCCGCACCTGGCCCGCGACGAGCCAAGCACGCGCCACCTCAAGCAACAGGTCTTCCAGGCCTGGGGCGGCGACTGGGGCGAGTTCGACCGCGGCACGGTGGAGGTGCCCGCGCTCGTGTTGCGCATCGCGCGCCGCACCGGCCTGGCCGCCGGCGACGTGCAGCGCATCGTCGACGCCGTCCCGCGCGAGCTGCAGCCGGCGCCGGACACCGTCGCCTGGCTCGAGGAGCTGCACGGGCAGGGCCGCGAGCTCTTCTACCTGTCCAACATGCCCGAGCCCTACGCGGCGCACCTGCAGCGCGAGAACGCCTTCCTCGGCTGGTTCCGAGACGGCATCTTCTCGGCGCGCGTGCACCAGATCAAGCCCGAGCGCGAGATCTTCGAGCTGGCGGCCACGCGCTTCGGCGCCACGCCGTCGGAGCTCGTGTTCATGGACGACCACCTGCCCAACGTCGAGATGGCGCGCTCGCTCGGCTGGAACGCGATCCAGTTCCACGACGCCGCGCAGGCCCGGGCCGAGCTCTCCGCCAACGGCTGGCTGGCGGGCTGAGCGGCACGGCTGGCGGGCGAGGGACGGCATGGCGGAAGTCGGCCCAAGACCCAAGCCGGGCTTTCGAAGCGGCCTGCGCTGCGGCCGGGTGGGTGCGGCCAGCCTGGCGGTGCTGGCCGCCCTGGCGGTCCTCGCGGCCTGCGGCGGCAACTCGTCCGACCCCGAGCCCGTCGAAGCGGCGCCCGCCGGGCCGTGCACGAGCGCAAGCACCAGCCACGCCACGCTCGTGAAGGTGCCCACGGCCGTCGGCCAGAGCGCCGGCGCCACCCTCGCCGGTTGCAGTGGCGCAATCGAGGCGCCCGCGTGGACGCAGACGGCCGGCCCCGCCGTGCCGCTGCTGGCCGCGAAGACGCAGACGATCGCCTTCGATCCGCCCCAGCCCGGCACGTATGCCTTCCGCGTCGACTTCCGCGACCCCGCCGGCGTCGCGCGCAGCGAGAACGTGACCATCGATGTCGCGGCGGCCGCCGCCGGCGTTGGCAGCGCGCAGCTGGCGCTGCGCGCGAGCCAGTCGGTGCGCATGGGGGGCAATGTCTCCGTGCGCGCCTGGCCCACGGCGGGCGCCGGCCATGGTGTGCGCAGCATCGCCTGGGCCCAGCTCGAAGGGCCCGCGGTCACGCTCGACACCACCGACAGCCATGTGGCGCTGTTCGTGGCGCCACAGGTCGCGCGCGACACCGTCATCCGCCTGCGCGCCACCCTCACGACCACCAGCGGCCAGACCGCGAGCGACGAAGCCCTCGTGCTCGTCGAGCGGCACACCCAGGCCGGCGCGAGCGACGCTGCGGCACTCTGGTCCGGCGACCATGTCTCGCGCGTCTACGCCTACCGCCCCGCCAGCCCCTACGCCGGCGTGCTCGCGCGCTGCGTCTACGACAGCAGCCTTCGCACCGACACTCTGTGCCCGCTGTCGACGTTGCCCTTCCTGGCCCAGGAAACGGGCGGCGCAGTGCCCACCGTCGAGCAGGTCATGAACCGCGTCGTCGTCTCGCACGACTGGGCCGGGCGAAACTTCGAGACCTTCCTGCGCGAGCACGACCCGCGCGGCGACTTCCGCCGCATGCTCCTCAGCGTGACCGCGGTGGTCATCGGCGCGCAGGTGCGGCCTTCGTTCTACTACGCGGTGAC
>JALHOU010000047.1 GCA_022842825.1 Rubrivivax sp. | reverse complement strand
ATGCTGCTGATGATCGACAACTACGACAGCTTCACTTTCAACCTGGTGCAGTACTTCGGCGAGCTGGGCGAGGAGGTGCGTGTGGTACGCAACGACGCGATCACGCTCGAGGGCATCGAGGCGCTGCGCCCCGACCGGCTCGTTCTGTCGCCTGGGCCGTGCACGCCGGCCGAAGCGGGCATCTGCGTGCCGGCCGTTCGCCACTTCATGGGCCGCCTGCCGATCCTCGGCGTGTGCCTCGGGCACCAGAGCATCGGCGCGTCGCTCGGCGGGCAGATCGTGCGCGCACCCGAGCCGATGCACGGCAAGACGAGCGTCATTCACCATGACGGCCATGGTGTCTACGTTGGGCTGCCCGAGCGCTTCGCGGTCATCCGCTACCACTCGCTCGTCATCGAGCCGCAGACGCTGCCCGCGGGGCTGGTGGTAAGCGCGAGCACGGACGAGGGCATCATCATGGGTGTGCGTCACCGCGAGCTGGCGGCGACTGCGGCGCCGCTGGAGGGCGTGCAGTTCCACCCGGAGTCGATCCTGAGCGAGCACGGGCATGCGCTGCTGAGGAACTTCCTGCGGCCGCCGCATTGACATTCCTTGCTGCCGCGTGACCACCACCACCGACGACAACAAGTCCATCGAGGAGCCGCCCATGACCATCAGCAACACCGAAGCGCTGGTGCGCGTCATCGAGCACCGCGAGATCTTCCACGACGAGATGCTGGCGCTGGTGCGCCGCATCATGAGCGGCGAGATGAGCCCCGTGATGATCGCCGCGATCACGATGGGTCTGCGCGTCAAGAAGGAGACGATCGGCGAGATTGCGGCGGCCGCGCAGGTGATGCGCGAGTTCGCCACGCCGGTGGCGGTGGCCGACCGCAGGCACCTGGTGGACATCGTCGGCACGGGCGGCGATGCGTCGCACACGTTCAACATCTCCACCGCCTCGATGTTCGTGGCCGCGGCGGCAGGGGCGCGCGTGGCCAAGCACGGCGGGCGCAGCGTGTCTTCCACTTCCGGCTCGGCCGATGTGCTGGAGGCGATGGGCGCGTTCATCGGCCTGAAGCCCGACCAGGTGGCGGCCTGCCTTGCCGAGACCGGCATCGGCTTCATGTTCGCACCGAACCACCACTCGGCGATGAAGCACGCGGCGCCGATCCGCAAGGAGTTGGGCGTGCGGACGATCTTCAACATCCTCGGGCCGCTCACCAACCCGGCCGGGGCGCCGAATCAGCTGCTGGGTGTGTTCCACCCGGATCTCGTCGGCATCCAGGTGCGCGTGCTGCAGCGCCTGGGCAGCGAACACGTGATGGTCGTCTACGGCATGAACGGCATGGACGAGGTCTCGCTGTCGGGAGAGACGCTGGTCGGTGAACTCAAGGGTGGCGAGGTCAAGGAGTACGTGGTGCATCCGAGTGACTTCGGATTGCCGGTGTACGACTCGCGCGTGCTGAGGGTGGCCAACCAGCAGGAGTCGGTGCAGTGCATCCAGCGTGCGCTGGCCAACGAGGATGGGCCGGTGCGCGACGTGGTGCTGCTCAACGCCGGCGCGGGCCTGTACTGCGCCGGCGTGGCGGCGTCGGTGGCCGAGGGCGTCAGGCTCGCCCGCGAGGCGGTCGCTTCGGGCGCGGCCCTGGCCAAGCTCTCGCAGTTCGTGAGCGTGACGAACAAGTTCAGGCCTGTCGCCTGAGACCATCGCTCACGGTCAGGAGGCGGGTTCGATGGCAGACATCCTGCAGCGCATCGTCGCTGTCAAGCGCGACGAGATCGGCGCCGGCCGCGCGAAGCGTTCGCTCGCCAGCTGGCGCGAGCAAGCCGAGTCGGCCGAGGCGCGGCGCGGGCTGCGCGACTTCGAGGGCGCCCTGCGTGCCAAGGTGAGGGCCGGCCAGAGTGCGGTGATTGCCGAGATCAAGCGGGCGAGCCCGAGCAAGGGCGTGCTGCGCGAGCACTTCGTGCCGGCGGAGATCGCCGCCAGCTACGCACAGCACGGTGCTGCGTGCCTGAGCGTGCTGACCGATGTGTCCTTCTTCCAGGGGCACGCGACATTCCTTGGCCAGGCGCGCGGCGCCTGCGCGCTCCCGGCCCTCCGAAAGGACTTCATCGTCGACGAGTACCAGGTCGTCGAGGCGCGGGCCATCGGTGCCGACGCCATCCTGCTCATCGCCGCCTGTCTCGACGATGCGCAGATGGCCGACCTGCAGGCTTGCGCCCGGGCGCTTGGCATGGCCGTGCTGGTCGAGGTGCATGACGGCGCCGAACTGGACCGCGGCCTGCGCCTGGAGACGCCACTGGTGGGCGTCAACAACCGCAACCTGCGGACATTCGAGGTCTCGCTGCAGACGACCCTCGATCTCTTGCCGCGCGTGCCGGCGGACCGGCTGCTGGTGACCGAGTCGGGCATCCTCGGACCGCACGATGTGCTGCGGATGCGCGCTGCCGGCGTCGGCGCCTTTCTGGTCGGCGAGGCTTTCATGCGCGCGCCGGAGCCCGGCGAAGCCCTGGCGAAGTTGTTCGCGTGAGCCCTGCAGCAGGAATGTATGTGACTACTGGCTTCCTGACCTCAGGCTGCGTACGCCATCTCGCCGGGAAGCCGGCTTCGATTGACGAGGCCCGGCGGCCGGAAGGCCTGCGGCTCTTTGCGCTTGGGCGTGCCCGGCGCCCAGGACATCGCCGGGCGCGTTGCTGTCAGGCGCAAACGCCAGCGCAACCGATGGGCCGCCGAGCCGCAGCCAGCGCCAGCCTCGCTGCTATACTCGCGGGTTCTCCCTGGAGGGGTGCCCGAGTGGCTAAAGGGGGCAGACTGTAAATCTGTTGGCTTACGCCTACGCTGGTTCGAATCCAGCCTCCTCCACCAACCGGCCCGGCCAGTGCCTGCGGGAGTAGTTCAATGGCAGAACCTTAGCCTTCCAAGCTAATGACGCGGGTTCGATTCCCGTCTCCCGCTCCAGAAATCCAGGTCATCGTTCTCGGTCAGGTCTTGTTCGTCGTTACCGGTTTGTCCTCAGCGCCTCGGGGCTCCCAACTGCGCGCCGGATGCCAGACCCGTAGCGATGCCCATGTGGCTCAGTGGTAGAGCACCCCCTTGGTAAGGGGGAGGTCGCGCGTTCGATCCGCGCCATGGGCACCATCCACCGTCGACAGCACTGATCTCGTCGTTCCAAGTATTCAGCCAGGAGTCCGAAGATGGCAAAGGGAAAGTTTGAGCGCACCAAGCCGCACGTGAACGTGGGCACGATTGGTCACGTGGACCATGGGAAGACGACGCTGACGGCGGCGATCACGTCGGTGCTGGCGGCGAAGTTTGGTGGTGAGGCGAAGGCGTACGACCAGATTGATGCGGCGCCGGAGGAGAAGGCGCGGGGGATCACGATCAACACCGCGCACGTGGAGTACGAGACGAGCAAGCGGCACTACGCGCACGTGGACTGCCCGGGGCACGCAGACTACGTGAAGAACATGATCACGGGTGCGGCGCAGATGGACGGCGCGATCCTGGTGGTGAGTGCGGCCGACGGGCCGATGCCGCAGACGCGCGAGCACATCCTGCTGGCGCGCCAGGTGGGGGTGCCGTACATCATCGTGTTCATGAACAAGTGCGACATGGTCGATGATGCGGAGTTGCTGGAGCTGGTGGAGATGGAGGTGCGCGAGCTTCTGTCGAAGTACGAGTTTCCGGGGGACGACACGCCCATCGTGAAGGGCAGCGCGAAGCTGGCGATGGAAGGCGACAAGGGCGACCTGGGCGAGCAGGCGATCATGCGGCTGGCCGATGCGCTGGACAGCTACATCCCGACGCCGGAGCGGGCGATCGACGGAGCGTTCCTGATGCCGGTGGAGGACGTGTTCAGCATCTCCGGGCGTGGCACGGTGGTCACGGGGCGCGTGGAGCGCGGGGTGATCAAGGTGGGCGAGGAGATCGAGATCGTGGGCATCCGCGCGACGCAGAAGACGACGTGCACGGGCGTGGAGATGTTCAGGAAGCTGCTGGACCAGGGGCAGGCGGGAGACAACGTGGGCATCCTGCTGCGCGGCACCAAGCGCGAGGACGTGGAGCGCGGGCAGGTGCTGTGCAAGCCGGGCAGCGTGAAGCCGCACACGCACTTCACGGCGGAGATCTACGTGCTGAGCAAGGAAGAGGGGGGTCGGCACACGCCGTTCTTCAACAACTACCGGCCGCAGTTCTATTTCCGCACGACGGACGTGACGGGGGCGGTGGAACTGCCCAAGGACAAGGAGATGGTGATGCCGGGGGACAACGTGAGCATCACGGTCAAGCTGATTGCGCCGATCGCGATGGAAGAGGGGTTGCGGTTTGCGATCCGCGAGGGCGGGCGCACGGTGGGCGCCGGCGTCGTGGCCAAGATCATCGAGTGAGGTTTTCCGCAGGGGCATAGCTCAATTGGCAGAGCGTCGGTCTCCAAAACCGAAGGTTGGGGGTTCGATTCCCTCTGCCCCTGCCACCTGACCTCGTTCGTGTGTTCTAGCGGCCCCACCAGGGCTCTCCGACAGCGGCCCGCAGGCGCCAAAGCGCGCTGCGGGCTTCGTTCCTGAAGCGACTCATGTCCAACCCAACGACCGTCGAGACCGTCTACACAGGGGCAGACAAGGCCAAGCTGGCTGCGGCGGCGCTGCTGCTCGTGGGTGGCATTGCCGCCTTCTATGTGCTGGGCAAGCAGGACCTCTGGCTGCGCGTGCTGGCACTGCTGGCGCTGATCGCAGCCGCGGTGGCGATGTTCTTCGTCTCCGAGCCGGGCAAGCAGCTCATCGCCTTCGGCCGCGACTCGGTGCGCGAGGTCAAGAAGGTGGTATGGCCCACGCGCAAGGAGGCCATGCAGATGACAGGCTATGTCTTTGCCTTCGTCTTCGTGATGGCGCTCTTCCTGTGGCTCACTGACAAGACGCTGGAGTGGGTGCTGTACGACCTGGTCCTGGGCTGGCGCCGCTGAAGGCCAAGGGAGAACACGACGATGAGCGACCCGGTTCAAACCCTCTCTGCCGCGCAGGGCAACAAGCGCTGGTACATCGTGCACGCCTACTCCGGCATGGAGAAGGCCGTGGAGCGCAACCTGCGCGAGCGCATCGACCGCGCCGGCATGCAGGAGAAGTTTGGCCGCATCCTCGTGCCCACCGAAGAAGTGGTGGAGCTGAAGAACGGCAAGAAGAGCGTCACCGAGCGGCGCATCTACCCGGGCTACGTACTCGTCGAGATGGAGATGGCCGACGACACCTGGCACCTCGTGAAGCACACGAGCAAGGTGACGGGCTTCATCGGCGGCGCACGCAACCGCCCGGCCCCGATCTCCGAGGCCGAGGTGGCCAAGATCGTGAGCCAGATGCAGGAAGGCGTGGACAAGCCCAAGCCCAAGGTCGAATGGACCGTCGGCGAACTCGTGCGCGTCAAGGAGGGCCCGTTCACCGACTTCAACGGCGCCGTCGAGGAAGTGAACTACGAAAAGAGCAAGGTGCGCGTCTCGGTCACCATCTTCGGGCGCGCGACGCCGGTGGAGCTGGACTTCGCGCAGGTGGAAAAGGTCTGATGACCAGAGCGGCACGCCGTCACGACCCCGGCGCGCCGCTTCAGAAGAGGGTCGCAGGTACGAGGAGCCGAGGCGGACTGTTCCGCCGGAGCGCTTGAACTCGCAAGGAGCCATTCATGGCAAAGAAGATCGTCGGCTTCATCAAGCTGCAAGTCCCGGCGGGCAAGGCGAACCCTTCGCCCCCGATCGGCCCGGCGCTCGGCCAGCGCGGCCTGAACATCATGGAGTTCTGCAAGGCATTCAACGCGCAGACTCAAGCGGGCTTCGAGCCCGGCATGAAGCTGCCGGTGGTGATCACCGCCTTCGCCGACAAGAGCTTCACCTTCATCATCAAGTCGCCGCCGGCGACCGTGCTGCTGAAGAAGGCGGCCAAGATCGAGAAGGGCTCGGGCAAGCCGCACCTCGACAAGGTGGGCAAGGTCACCCGTGCTCAACTCGAGGAGATCGCCAAGATCAAGACCAAGGACCTCAACGCCGCCAGTCTCGATGCGGCGGTGAAGATCATCGCCGGCTCGGCCCGCTCGATGGGCCTGACGGTGGAAGGAGTCTGAGACCATGACCAAGCTCACCAAGAAGGCCAAGGCCGTGCAGGGCAAGGTCGACAGCGACAAGCTCTATCCGCTCGACGCAGCGCTCGCGCTCGTCAAGGAGTGCGCCACCGCCAAGTTCGACGAGTCGATCGACGTCGCCGTGCAGCTCGGCATCGACGCCAAGAAGAGCGACCAGGTCGTGCGCGGCGCCGTCGTCATGCCCGCGGGCACCGGCAAGACCAAGCGCGTCGCCGTGTTCGCGCAAGGCGCTAAGGCCGAGGAGGCCAAGGCCGCCGGCGCCGACATCGTCGGCATGGACGACCTGGCCGCCGAGATCAAGGCCGGCAAGATGGACTTCGACGTCGTCATCGCCAGCCCCGACACGATGCGCGTGGTCGGCACGCTCGGCCAGATCCTCGGCCCGCGCGGCCTGATGCCGAACCCGAAGGTCGGCACCGTGACGCCCGACGTCGCCACGGCGGTGAAGAACGCCAAGGCCGGCCAGGTGCAGTTCCGCGTCGACAAGGCCGGCATCGTGCACGCCACGATCGGCCGCCGTTCGTTCGACGCCGACAAGCTCACGGCCAACCTGCGCGCGCTACTCGACGGACTGAACAAGTCCAAGCCGGCCAGCAGCAAGGGCATCTACCTGAAGAAGGTGGCCGTGTCGTCGACCATGGGCGTGGGAGTGCGGGTGGATACCGCTTCGATCGCCAGCACCGGGGCTTCGGCCTGACGCAAATTGAATGAGCGGTGCGCGCGCTGAGTCTGGCGCGCGGGCCGTGAGCAGATTTGGTGGGCCGCTTGCCCGCACGCAGGTGCGAAAGGTGGGTCATCGAAGACCGCTGGCGGGGCCAGCCCGAACGGGCTGGCGCCTTAATCGAGAGGTCGTGCAGCGATGCAAGGCCCCGCGGCCAGCGCAGATGGCGGTCCCGCTGTGAACCGAAGGGTTTCCCTGGCGACAGGGTTCTTTTCGGATCATCAGAAGGTCGCTGAACCTAGGTGTGTCGAAGGGGTTGCAGGCCCATCGGGCCGAGCCGCGACGACACGTGATGTGTGAGGAGCCAGACCTTTGAGTCTCAATCGCAATGAGAAGGCAGCCGTGATCGAGGGAGTGGCCGCGCAGGTGGCGCGGTCTCAGACCCTGGCGCTGGCCGAGTACCGTGGCCTCACCGTGGAAAGCCTGAACAAGCTGCGTGTCGATGCGCGGGCCAAGGGCGTGTACCTTCATGTGCTGAAGAACACGCTCGCCCGCCGCGCCGTCGCCGGCACGCCGTTCGAGGTGGCCCAGGGTGCCATGGTCGGCCCGCTGATCTACGGCTTTTCAAGCGACCCGGTCGCCGCGGCGAAAGTCATCTCCGACTTCGCCAAGGGCAACGACAAGCTGGTGGTCAAGGGCGGCGCCTATGCCGGCAAGGCGCTGGACGCCAACGGGGTCAAGGCCCTGGCGTCCATCCCGAGCCGCGAGGTGCTGATCGCCCAGGTCGCTGGCCTGTTGAAGTCGCCCATTCAGCGCATGGCTGGCGTGCTGGCGGCCGTGGCCGAGAAGAAGCAAGCAGTCGCGGCCTGATGGCGCCGCGTCTCAACCACTGAACCCTATTCAAGTTCGAGGAACCCCAAATGGCATTCGACAAAGACAACTTCCTGTCCGCGATGGACAGCATGACGGTGATGGAACTCAATGACCTCGTGAAGGCCATCGAGGAGAAGTTCGGCGTCTCCGCCGCCGCGATGGCTGCCCCCGCCGCCGGTGCTGGCGGCGGTGCCGCCGCCGCGGTGGTCGAAGAGAAGACCGAATTCACCGTGATGCTGCTCGAGGCCGGCGCCAACAAGGTGAGCGTCATCAAGGCGGTGCGCGAGATCACCGGCCTCGGCCTCAAGGAAGCCAAGGACCTGGTGGACGGCGCGCCGAAGCCCGTCAAGGAGGCCATCCCGAAGGCCGATGCCGACGCCGCGCTGAAGAAGCTGGTGGACGCAGGTGCCAAGGCCGAGATCAAGTAAGGCCATCGCGATTTCCCCCGAGAGCGCCGAACGGCGCTGCTCGGGAGGGCACCTGCAAGCCCGGCGTGCCGCGCTTGCAAGTGTTCTCTGATCCGACTGCAGAGAACAGGTTTGGTCGGGCTCCGGTGCAATGCCGGGGTTGTCCGCCAGCGGCAGGTAGTGGCCTGCCACCAAGCGTCGAACGCAATGTTCGAGAAGCCAGTCGCCGACGAGTCACGCCCCATGGCCCGGGGTGAGGCTCTCGACACGGAGCTGTCCAATGGCGCAAGCAACCCCCTACACCTACACCGAGCGCAAGCGCATCCGCAAGAGCTTCGGCAAGCGCGAGGCCGTCTTGAACGTGCCTTACCTGCTGACGATGCAGAGCGACTCGTATGTCGCGTTCCTGCAAAAGGATGTGCCAGCGGCCAAGCGCAAGCCCGAAGGGCTGCAGGCGGCATTCCTCTCGGCGTTCCCGATCACGAGCCACAACGGGCTCGTGGAGATGAAGTTCAGCGAATACAACATCGCCAAGCCGCCGTTCGACACGCGCGAGTGCCAGCAGCGCGGCCTGACCTACGCCGCTGCCGTGCGCGCCAAGCTGCAGATGATCATCTACGACCGCGAGTCGCTGCCGCAGAAAGTGGTCAAGGAGATCAAGGAGCAGGAGGTCTACATGGGCGAAGTGCCGCTCATGACCGACTACGGTTCCTTCATCGTCAACGGCACCGAGCGCGTCATCGTGTCGCAGCTGCACCGCAGCCCGGGCGTGTTCTTCGAGCACGACAAGGGCAAGACGCACAGCAGCGGCAAGCTGCTCTTCAGCGCGCGGATCATCCCCTACCGCGGCTCGTGGCTCGACTTCGAGTTCGACCCCAAGGACATCCTCTACTTCCGCGTCGACCGCCGTCGCAAGATGCCGGTGACGATCCTGCTCAAGGCCATCGGCCTCAACCCCGAGCAGATCCTGGCGAACTTCTTCGTCAACGACAACTTCCGCCTCATGGACACGGGCGCGCAGCTCGAGTTTGTGCCCGAGCGCCTGAAGGGCGAGGTCGCCCGCTTCGACCTCACCGACAAGGAAGGCAAGGTGATCGTCGAGAAGGACAAGCGCATCACGGCGCGCCACGTCAAGCAGCTCGAGCAGAGCGAGACGCGCTTTCTGTCCGCGCCCGAGGACTTCCTCGTCGGCCGCGTGATCGCACGCAACCTGGTTGATGCCGACACCGGAGAGATCGTCGCCAAGGCCAACGAAGAGGTGACCGAGGCCCTGCTCAAGAAGCTGCGCGCCGCCGGCATCAAGGAGCTGCCCTGCCTGTACACGAACGAGCTGAACCAGGGCGCCTACATCAGCCAGACGCTGGCCAGCGACGAGACGGCCGACCAGCTTGCCGCCCGCGTGGCCATCTACCGCATGATGCGGCCCGGTGAGCCGCCCACCGAGGACGCCGTGGAAGCACTGTTCCACCGCCTCTTCTACAGCGAGGACACCTACGACCTCAGCCGGGTCGGGCGCATGAAGTTCAACGCCCGCGTCGGCCGCGACACGCCCGAAGGCAAGATGAACCTCAGCAACGAGGACATCCTCGACGTTGTGAAGATCCTCGTCGACCTGCGCAACGGCAACGGCGACGTCGACGACATCGACCACCTCGGCAACCGCCGCGTGCGATGTGTCGGCGAACTGGCCGAGAACCAGTACCGCAGCGGCCTCGCGCGCATCGAGAAGGCGGTGAAGGAGCGCCTCGGCCAGGCCGAGAGCGAGCCGCTGATGCCGCACGACCTCATCAACTCGAAGCCGATCTCTGCAGCGCTCAAGGAGTTCTTCGGGGCGAGCCAGCTCAGCCAGTTCATGGACCAGACCAACCCGCTGTCCGAGATCACGCACAAGCGGCGCGTCTCGGCCCTGGGCCCGGGCGGTCTGACGCGCGAGCGCGCCGGATTCGAGGTGCGCGACGTGCACCCCACCCACTACGGCCGCGTGTGCCCGATCGAGACGCCCGAAGGCCCGAACATCGGCCTCATCAACTCGCTGGCGCTGTACGCGCAGCTCAACGAGTACGGCTTCCTCGAGACGCCGTACCGGCGCGTCATCGACGGCAAGGTGACGAACCAGATCGACTACCTGTCGGCCATCGAGGAAGGCAAGTACGTCATCGCGCAGGCCAACGCGTCGCTGGACAAGGACGGCAAGCTGATCGACGAGCTGGTCAGTGCTCGCGAGAAGGGTGAATCGGTGCTGCTCAGCCCCGAGCGCGTGCAGTACATGGACGTGGCGCCGACGCAGATCGTCTCGGTCGCGGCTTCGCTCGTGCCCTTCCTCGAGCACGACGACGCCAACCGCGCGCTGATGGGTGCCAACATGCAACGCCAGGCCGTGCCCGTGCTGCGCCCCGAAAAGGCGCTGGTCGGCACGGGCGTGGAGCGTGTGGCGGCCGTTGACTCGGGCACCGTGGTCACGGCGCGGCGCGGCGGCCTGGTCGACTACGTCGACACCAACCGCATCGTCATCCGCGTCAACGACAACGAGACCGTCGCCGGTGAGGTGGGCGTCGACATCTACAACCTCATCAAGTACCAGCGCAGCAACCAGGACACGAACATCCACCAACGGCCGATCGTCAAGCGTGGCGACAAGCTGGCCAAGGGCGACGTGATCGCCGACGGCGCCAGCACCGACCTCGGCGAGCTGGCGCTCGGGCAGAACATGCTCGTTGCCTTCATGCCCTGGAACGGCTACAACTTCGAGGACTCCATCCTCATCAGCGAACGCGTCGTCGCCGAGGACCGCTACACCTCGATCCACATCGAGGAGCTGGTGGTGATGGCGCGGGACACCAAGCTGGGCAGCGAGGAGATCACGCGCGACATCCCCAACCTCAGCGAGCAGCAGCTCGCGCGGCTGGACGAGAGCGGCATCGTCTACATCGGTGCCGAGGTGAACGCGGGCGACGTGCTTGTCGGCAAGGTCACGCCCAAGGGCGAAACGACGCTGACGCCCGAAGAGAAGCTGCTGCGCGCCATCTTCGGCGAGAAGGCCAGCGACGTGAAGGACACGTCGTTGCGGGTCGACCAGGGCACCAACGGCACCGTCATCGACGTGCAGGTCTACACGCGTGAAGGCATCCAGCGCGACAAGCGGGCGCAGCAGATCATCGACGACGAGTTGAAGCGCTTTCGCCTTGACCTCAACGACCAGCTGCGCATCGTCGAGGCCGACGCCTTCGACCGTATCGAGAAGCTGCTCGTGGGCAAGCCGGCCAACGGTGGCCCGCAGAAGATCGTCAAGGGCACCGTCATCACCAAAGACTACCTGGCCTCGGTCGACAAGTACCACTGGTTCGACATCCGGCCGGCCGACGAGGACCTGGCCAACCAGCTCGAGAGCATCAAGAACAGCCTCGACCAGACGCGCCACAGCTTCGACCTCGCCTTCGAGGAGAAGCGCAAGAAGCTGACGCAGGGCGACGAGTTGCCTGCGGGTGTGCTGAAGATGGTGAAGGTCTACCTTGCCGTCAAGCGCCGCCTGCAGCCGGGCGACAAGATGGCCGGCCGGCATGGCAACAAGGGTGTGGTGTCCAAGATCACCGCGGTCGAGGACATGCCGTACATGACTGACGGCACGCCGGTGGACATCGTGCTCAACCCGCTGGGCGTGCCTTCGCGCATGAACGTGGGCCAGGTGCTGGAGGTCCACCTGGGCTGGGCCGGCAAGGGCATCGGCCAGCGCATCGGCGACATGCTCCAGGAGCAGACTCGCGTCGCCGAGCTGCGCAAATTCTTTGACGAGCTCTACAACAAGAGCGGTGGCAAGGCCGAGCGGCTGGACGAGATGAGCGACGACGAGATCGTCGAGATGGCGACCAACCTGCGAAGTGGCGTGCCTTTCGCGACACCGGTGTTCGACGGTGCCGCCGAAAGCGAGATCCGCGGCATGCTGAAGCTCGCCTTTCCCGACGAGATCGCGGCACGTAAGGGCCTCACCGCCACGCGCACGCAGTGTGCGCTGCACGACGGGCGCACCGGCGAGGCCTTCGAGCGCCCGGTCACCGTGGGCTACATGCACGTGCTGAAGCTGCACCACCTGGTGGACGACAAGATGCACGCGCGATCCACGGGCCCCTACAGCCTGGTGACGCAGCAGCCGCTGGGCGGCAAGGCGCAGTTCGGTGGCCAGCGTTTCGGCGAGATGGAGGTGTGGGCGCTCGAAGCGTACGGAGCCAGCTACATCCTGCAGGAGATGCTGACGGTGAAGTCCGACGACGTGAACGGCCGCACCAAGGTCTACGAGAGCATCGTCAAGGGCGAGCACGCCATCGAGGCCGGCATGCCGGAGTCGTTCAACGTGCTGGTCAAGGAAATCCGCTCACTCGGCATCGACATCGAGCTCGAGCGCAACTAAAGAAGGAAAAGGACAAGGACCATGAAGGGACTACTCGACCTTTTCAAGCAGTTCACGCCCGATGAGCATTTCGATGCCATCAAGATCGGCCTCGCCTCGCCGGAGAAGATCCGCAGCTGGTCGTTCGGGGAAGTGAAGAAGCCCGAGACCATCAACTACCGGACCTTCAAGCCGGAACGCGATGGCCTCTTCTGCGCCAAGATCTTCGGCCCGATCAAGGACTACGAGTGCCTGTGCGGCAAGTACAAGCGCCTCAAGCACCGCGGCGTGATCTGCGAGAAGTGCGGCGTCGAGGTCACGCAGACCAAGGTGCGCCGCGAGCGCATGGGTCACATCGACCTGGCCGCGCCCTGCGCGCATATCTGGTTCCTGAAGAGCTTGCCCAGCCGTCTCGGCCTGGTGCTCGACATGACCCTGCGCGACATCGAGCGTGTGCTGTACTTCGAGGCGTACGTCGTCGTCGACCCGGGCATGACGCCGCTGAAGAAGTTCGCGATCATGAGCGAGGACGACTTCGAGGCGAAGCACGCCGAGTACGGTGACGAGTTCACCGCGCTGATGGGCGCCGAGGGCATCAAGAAGCTGCTGGAGGAGCTCGACATCGATGCGGAGATTGACAAGATCCGCAACGACATGACCGGCTCCGAGCTGAAGATCAAGAAGAACAGCAAGCGCCTGAAGGTCCTCGAGGCCTTCAAGCGCAGCGGCATCAAGCCCAACTGGATGGTGATGGAGGTGCTGCCGGTGCTGCCGCCGGACCTGCGCCCCCTGGTGCCGCTGGATGGCGGCCGCTTCGCCACCAGCGACCTGAACGACCTCTACCGCCGCGTCATCAACCGCAACAACCGCCTGGCGCGGCTGCTGGAGTTGAAGGCGCCGGAGATCATCGTGCGCAACGAGAAGCGCATGCTGCAGGAGGCCGTCGACAGCCTGCTCGACAACGGCCGCCGCGGCAAGGCGATGACGGGCGCGAACAAGCGCGCGCTGAAGTCGCTCGCCGACATGATCAAGGGCAAGAGCGGCCGCTTCCGCCAGAACCTGCTGGGCAAGCGCGTCGACTACTCGGGCCGCTCGGTCATCGTCGTCGGCCCGACGCTCAAGCTGCACCAGTGCGGCCTGCCCAAGCTGATGGCGATCGAGCTGTTCAAGCCGTTCATCTTCAGCCGCCTGGAGGCGATGGGCATCGCCACGACCATCAAGGCCGCGAAGAAGGAAGTCGAGAGCGGCACGCCGGTGGTGTGGGACATCCTCGAAGAGGTGATCAAGGAGCACCCGGTGCTCCTGAACCGTGCACCGACGCTGCACCGCCTGGGCATCCAGGCGTTCGAGCCGGTGCTGATCGAAGGCAAGGCGATCCAGTTGCATCCGCTCGTCTGCTCGGCCTTCAACGCCGACTTCGACGGCGACCAGATGGCTGTGCACGTGCCGCTCAGCATCGAGGCGCAGATGGAAGCGCGCGTCCTGATGCTCGCTTCCAACAACGTGCTGTTCCCGGCCTCGGGCGAGCCCTCCATCGTGCCGAGCCAGGACGTGGTGCTCGGCCTGTACTACGCCACGCGCGAACGCGTGAACGGCAAGGGCGAAGGCATGATCTTCGCCGACCTGCTGGAGCTGCAGCGGGCGCTGGACAACGGTGTCATCGAGATCACGGCAAAGGTCAGCGTGATGCTCACGGAATACGCGCGTGACAAGGTCACCGGCGAACTGACGCCCGAGACCAAGCTCGTCGAGACGACAGTGGGCCGCGCGCTGCTTTCCGAGATCCTGCCCAAGGGCCTGCCGTTCGCGCTCATCAACAAGTCGCTCAAAAAGAAGGAGATCTCGCGCCTCATCAACGCGAGCTTCCGCAAGTGCGGCTTGAAGGACACGGTGGTGTTCGCCGACCGGCTGTTGCAGGCGGGCTTCCGGCTGGCTACCCGCGCGGGGATCTCGATCGCCATCGACGACATGCTGGTGCCCAAGGAGAAGCCCGGCCTCATCGAGCGTGCCGAGAAGGAAGTCAAGGAGATCGAGCAGCAGTACGTCTCGGGTCTCGTCACCGCCGGCGAGCGCTACAACAAGGTGGTCGACATCTGGGGCAAGACCGGCGACGAGGTCGGCAAGGTCATGATGGGCCAGCTCTCGAAGGAGAAGGTGCTCGACCGCCACGGCAAGATGGTGGATCAGGAGTCGTTCAATTCCATCTACATGATGGCCGATTCGGGCGCGCGCGGCAGTGCCGCGCAGATTCGCCAGCTGGCCGGCATGCGTGGCCTGATGGCCAAGCCCGATGGTTCGATCATCGAGACGCCGATCACCGCCAACTTCCGCGAGGGCCTGAACGTCCTGCAGTACTTCATCTCCACGCACGGCGCGCGCAAGGGCCTGGCCGACACGGCGCTGAAGACGGCGAACTCGGGCTACTTGACGCGCCGCCTGGTCGACGTGACGCAGGACCTCGTCGTCACCGAGGAGGACTGCGGCACCCAGAATGGCATGAACATGCGCGCGCTGGTCGAAGGCGGCGAAGTGATCGAGTCGCTGCGCGACCGCATTCTCGGCCGCGTCACCGCGGTCGAGGTGCTGCACCCCGAGACGCAGGAAGTGCTGCTCGACGCCGGCCAGATGCTGGACGAGGACGCCATGGACATCCTCGAGGCGGCCGGTGCCGACGAGGTGAAGGTGCGTACGCCCCTTACCTGCGACACGCGCTTCGGCCTGTGCAGCAAGTGCTATGGCCGCGACCTCGGCCGCGGTGGCCAGGTCAACGTCGGCGAGGCGGTGGGCGTGATCGCTGCGCAGTCGATCGGCGAGCCCGGCACGCAGCTGACGATGCGCACCTTCCACATCGGTGGCGCAGCGTCGCGTGCGGCGGTGGCCAACAGCGTCGAGGCCAAGAGCGACGGCATCGTCTCGTTCAACTCGACGATGCGCTACGTGATGAACAGCAAGGGGGGCAAGGGCGAGCTCGTCGTCATCTCCCGCTCGGGCGAGATCATCATTGCCGACCAGCACGGCCGCGAGCGCGAGCGCCACAAGTTGCCCTACGGCGCCACGCTCAACGTCAAGGCCGATCAGTCGGTGAAGGCGGGCACGGTGCTGGCCAACTGGGACCCGCTGACGCGGCCCATCATCACCGAGTTCGCGGGCCGGGCCAAGTTCGAGAACGTCGAGGAGGGCGTCACCGTCGCCAAGCAACTGGACGAGGTGACAGGCCTGTCGACGCTCGTCGTCATCGACCCCAAGCGCCGCGGCGCGGCCAAGGTCGTGCGCCCGCAGGTAAAGCTGCTCGATGCCGCCGGCATCGAGGTCAAGATCCCGGGCACGGACCACGCGGTGACGATCGGCTTCCCGATCGGCGCGCTGATCCAGGTGCGCGATGGTCAGGACCTGGCGCCGGGCGAAGTGCTGGCGCGCATCCCGATGGAGGGCCAGAAGACGCGCGACATCACGGGCGGCCTGCCGCGCGTGGCCGAGCTCTTCGAGGCGCGTTCGCCCAAGGACGTGGGCACGCTCGCCGAGATCACCGGCACGGTCAGCTTCGGCAAGGAGACCAAGGGCAAGGTGCGTCTGCAGATCACCGATCACGAGGGCAAGGTCTACGAGGAACTCGTGCCCAAGGAGAAGAACATCCTCGTGCACGAGGGCCAGGTGGTGAACCGCGGCGAACTGATCGTCGACGGCGCGGCCGATCCGCAGGACATCCTGCGTCTGCTGGGCATTGAGGAACTGGCGCGCTACATCGTCGACGAAGTGCAGGACGTCTATCGCCTGCAGGGCGTGAAGATCAACGACAAGCACATCGAGGTGATCGTTCGCCAGATGCTGCGTCGCGTGGCCATCGCGAACCCGGGCGACAGCGCCTACATCGCCGGTGAGCAGGTCGAGCGCAGCGAGTTGTGGGGGACCAACGACCGCCTGCGCGCCGAGGGCAAGATCCCGGCCACGCACGCCGACGTGTTGCTGGGCATCACCAAGGCTTCGCTGTCGACCGACTCGTTCATCTCGGCGGCGTCGTTCCAGGAGACCACGCGCGTACTCACCGAGGCGGCCATCATGGGCAAGCGCGACGAGCTGCGCGGGCTGAAGGAGAACGTCATCGTCGGCCGCCTGATCCCCGCGGGTACCGGTATGGCCTTCCACGAGGCCCGCAAGGCCAAGGAAGCCATGGACGAGAGCGAGCGCCGCGCGATCGCCATGCAGGAGGCCGAGGAACTGGCCGCCGTGCAGATGGCACAGGTGGACGCGGAGCATGCCGCGCCTGCCGAGGGTGGCGACGACTGACGCCGACTGCGTCGCCGGGTTCGTCCCGGGTGCCTCATGAAGGGGCCGCGCGAGCGGCCCTTTCTTCGTTGGCGGCCTGCGCGGGGCTTGGTGGCTTGGTCACGGGCCTGGCCAGTGCTCCGGCTGAAGAATGGCCAGTCCTCGTGCTGCTGCCGGCCGCCTCAGCTTGAGCAAGGCGCGGTCCCGAGTGAGCAGCCAGCGCACCTGCAGATCCAACGCCAAGTCGAGGAACTTCTGGTCGTCCGGGTCGGTGCACCGCAGGCCGTGCACGCTGCGCGATGGGGGATCGAACAGATCGACCCAGGACAGGAAGCCGACGGAGAGTGTGTGCTCGCGTCTGGCGTCCCAGCGAGGTCCGAGCGGCCGCCTCAGCACCGCCGTCAACTCCGCCAGCATTTCTGGCGTCGCGCACCAGCGTACGCCACCGGTTGCCAGCGCCTGCCACAGCGTGGATGCGCGGCCGTCCCGAAAGACTTGCCAGTCGAGTACCGCATTGGTGTCGAGCACCAGGGGCCGTGGCGGCGCAGGCTCGATAGGGGGCTTCATGGGCAGCCTTGCGGTGCGGCAGCAGTCAAATATAATGGAAGGCTTTTCGGCCGACCCAGCGGCCCCTGTGCGTGCGACCGTACATGCCAGGACGACCCGACAACATCACTGTGACGCCCGGCGTCAGGACCGTTCAAATGCCCACCATCAACCAGCTCGTGCGACACGGCCGCCAGGCCGAAGTGACCAAGTCCAAGTCGCCGGCCATGCAGAACAGCCCGCAGCGGCGCGGTGTCTGCACCCGTGTCTACACCACCACGCCGAAGAAGCCGAACTCGGCGCTGCGCAAGGTGGCCAAGGTGCGCCTGACCAACGGCTTCGAAGTCATCTCATACATCGGCGGCGAAGGCCACAACCTGCAGGAGCACAGTGTGGTGCTCGTGCGCGGCGGCCGGGTGAAGGACCTGCCGGGCGTGCGATACCACATCGTGCGCGGTTCGCTCGACTTGCAAGGGGTGAAAGACCGCAAGCAGTCGCGCTCGAAGTACGGCGCCAAGCGTCCCAAGAAGGCCTGAGGGCCGAGTTTCCCCGGGGCTGGCCGCGCTGCGGCCGGCTCTGTCCTCCGGCGTCGGGCCGCTCGGCCGGCGCCAGTAAGTGAAAGGTCCGTCCGCCGTGGCCTTTCGCGATACGGCCGGAACGACGTTTCGGGCCGCATCAACTGAAGCAGCAGAAGGAAGTCTCCCATGCCACGTCGTCGCGAAGTCCCCAAGCGCGAGATCCTGCCCGACCCGAAGTTCGGATCGGTGGATCTCAGCAAGTTCATGAACGTCATCATGGAGTCCGGCAAGAAGGCCGTGGCCGAGCGCATCATCTACGGCGCGCTCGACCAGGTCGAGAAGAAGGCCAACAAGGACCCGCTCGAGATCTTCATGGTGGCCATCAACAACATTAAGCCGATGGTGGAAGTGAAGAGCCGCCGCGTCGGTGGTGCCAACTACCAGGTGCCGGTCGAAGTGCGCCCGATCCGCCGCCAGGCGCTGGCAATGCGCTGGCTGAAGGAAAGCGCGCGCAAGCGCGGCGAGAAGAGCATGGCCGCGCGCCTGGCCAACGAGTTGCTCGAGGCCAGCGAAGGCCGCGGCGGCGCGGTGAAGAAGCGCGACGAGGTGCACCGCATGGCCGAAGCCAACAAGGCGTTCTCGCACTTCCGTTTCTGACCCGGTGCGCTGCCTGGCGCCACTGCTCTCTGAGACGCCAGCGACGCCGGCAAGGTTTGGCTTCAGGCCGCCTCTACGGGTTGACCCCAACCCGAAGGCGGCCCCTGCATTTGGAGAAAGTTGATCATGGCCCGCAAGACCCCCATCGAGCGCTACCGCAACATCGGCATCAGCGCGCACATCGATGCCGGCAAGACCACCACCACCGAGCGCATCCTCTACTACACGGGTGTGAACCACAAGATCGGCGAGGTGCACGACGGCGCCGCCACGATGGACTGGATGGAGCAGGAGCAGGAGCGCGGCATCACCATCACGTCGGCCGCCACCACCTGCTTCTGGAAGGGCATGGACCTGTCCTATCCCGAGCACCGCATCAACATCATCGATACCCCGGGCCACGTCGACTTCACCATCGAGGTGGAGCGAAGCATGCGCGTGCTCGACGGCGCCTGCATGGTCTATTGCGCCGTGGGCGGCGTGCAGCCGCAGAGCGAGACCGTCTGGCGCCAGGCCAACAAGTACAAGGTGCCGCGGCTGGCGTTTGTCAACAAGATGGACCGCACCGGTGCGAACTTCTTCAAGGTGTTCGACCAGATGAAGGCGCGCCTGAAGGCCAATCCGGTACCCATCGTGATTCCGATCGGCTCGGAGGAGAACTTCACCGGTGTCATCGACCTCATCAAGATGAAGGCGATCGTCTGGGACGAGGCCTCGCAGGGCATGAAGTTCGAGTACCAGGACATTCCTGCAGAACTCGTGGCCGAGGCGACGAAGTGGCGCGAGAACATGGTCGAGGCCGCCGCCGAGGCCAGCGAAGAGCTGATGAACAAGTATCTCGAGTCGGGCGAGCTGACTGAGGCAGAGATCCGCCACGGCATCCGCACGCGCACCATCGCCACCGAGATCCAGCCGATGCTGTGTGGCACCGCGTTCAAGAACAAGGGCGTGCAGCGCATGCTCGATGCGGTGATCGAGTTCATGCCGTCGCCGATCGACATTCCTCCCGTCCCCGGCACCGACGAGGACGACAAGGAAGTCAGCCGCAAGGCCGACGACAGCGAAAAGTTCGCCGCCTTGGCCTTCAAGCTGATGACCGACCCCTATGTCGGCCAGCTGACTTTCGTGCGCGTCTACTCGGGTGTGCTGAAGTCAGGCGACTCCGTGTTCAATCCGATCCGCGGCAAGAAGGAGCGCATCGGCCGCATCCTGCAGATGCATGCCAACCAGCGCGAGGAGATCAAGGAGATCCTCGCGGGCGACATCGCGGCTTGCGTGGGCCTGAAGGACGTGACCACCGGCGAGACGCTGTGCGACCCGGAGTCGATCATCACCCTCGAGAAGATGGTCTTCCCTGAGCCCGTGATCAGCCAGGCCGTGGAGCCAAAGACCAAGGCCGACCAGGAGAAGATGGGCGTGGCGCTCGGCCGCCTGGCGCAGGAAGACCCATCGTTCCGCGTACGCACCGACGAGGAAAGCGGCCAGACCATCATCTCCGGCATGGGCGAGTTGCACCTGGAAATCATCGTCGACCGCATGAAGCGCGAGTTCGGCGTCGAGGCGAACGTGGGCAAGCCGCAAGTGGCCTATCGCGAAACGATCCGCAAGCCGGTGAGCGACATCGAAGGCAAGTTCGTCCGCCAGTCGGGTGGCAAGGGCCAGTACGGCCACGTTGTCCTCAAGATCGAACCGCAGGAGCCGGGCAAGGGCTTTGAGTTCGTCGACGCCATCAAGGGCGGCGTGGTGCCGCGCGAGTTCATCCCGGCGGTGAAGAAGGGCGTCGAAGACACGCTGCCCAACGGCGTTCTCGCCGGCTACCCGGTGGTGGACGTGAAGGTGACGCTCACCTTTGGTTCGTACCACGAGGTGGACTCGAACGAAAACGCGTTCAAGATGGCCGCCAGCATGGGCTTCAAGGACGGCTGCCGCAAGGCGAGTCCCGTGATCCTCGAGCCGATGATGGCGGTCGAAGTGGAGACGCCGGAAGACTACGCAGGTTCGGTGATGGGTGACCTGAGCTCACGCCGCGGCATGGTGCAGGGCATGGAAGACATGCCCGGCGGCGGCAAGATCATCAAGGCCGAGGTGCCGCTGTCGGAGATGTTCGGCTACAGCACCACGCTGCGCAGCATGAGCCAGGGCCGCGCCACCTACACGATGGAATTCAAGCACTACAGCGAGGCGCCGAAGAACGTCGCCGACGCCATCATCACGGCGCGCGGCAAGTAAGCGATTCAAGCCGGTCTTCCCGGTGCCCGCGCCTGCTGCCCGTGGCAGGCCGTACACGGTGCGCCGGGGAAACCTAAAACAGACCCACGGGCAAGCTCTTTGGAACGAGGAACCTGAAATGGCAAAGGGAAAGTTTGAGCGCACCAAGCCGCACGTGAACGTGGGCACGATTGGTCACGTGGACCATGGGAAGACGACGCTGACGGCGGCGATCACGTCGGTGCTGGCGGCGAAGTTTGGTGGTGAGGCGAAGGCGTACGACCAGATTGATGCGGCGCCGGAGGAGAAGGCGCGGGGGATCACGATCAACACCGCGCACGTGGAGTACGAGACGAGCAAGCGGCACTACGCGCACGTGGACTGCCCGGGGCACGCAGACTACGTGAAGAACATGATCACGGGTGCGGCGCAGATGGACGGCGCGATCCTGGTGGTGAGTGCGGCCGACGGGCCGATGCCGCAGACGCGCGAGCACATCCTGCTGGCGCGCCAGGTGGGGGTGCCGTACATCATCGTGTTCATGAACAAGTGCGACATGGTCGATGATGCGGAGTTGCTGGAGCTGGTGGAGATGGAGGTGCGCGAGCTTCTGTCGAAGTACGAGTTTCCGGGGGACGACACGCCCATCGTGAAGGGCAGCGCGAAGCTGGCGATGGAAGGCGACAAGGGCGACCTGGGCGAGCAGGCGATCATGCGGCTGGCCGATGCGCTGGACAGCTACATCCCGACGCCGGAGCGGGCGATCGACGGAGCGTTCCTGATGCCGGTGGAGGACGTGTTCAGCATCTCCGGGCGTGGCACGGTGGTCACGGGGCGCGTGGAGCGCGGGGTGATCAAGGTGGGCGAGGAGATCGAGATCGTGGGCATCCGCGCGACGCAGAAGACGACGTGCACGGGCGTGGAGATGTTCAGGAAGCTGCTGGACCAGGGGCAGGCGGGAGACAACGTGGGCATCCTGCTGCGCGGCACCAAGCGCGAGGACGTGGAGCGCGGGCAGGTGCTGTGCAAGCCGGGCAGCGTGAAGCCGCACACGCACTTCACGGCGGAGATCTACGTGCTGAGCAAGGAAGAGGGGGGTCGGCACACGCCGTTCTTCAACAACTACCGGCCGCAGTTCTATTTCCGCACGACGGACGTGACGGGGGCGGTGGAACTGCCCAAGGACAAGGAGATGGTGATGCCGGGGGACAACGTGAGCATCACGGTCAAGCTGATTGCGCCGATCGCGATGGAAGAGGGGTTGCGGTTTGCGATCCGCGAGGGCGGGCGCACGGTGGGCGCCGGCGTCGTGGCCAAGATCATCGAATAGGGGTTCAAAGCCATGGCCACCAAACAGAAGATCCGCATCCGACTCAAGGCGTTCGACTACAAGCTGATCGACCAGAGCGCGCTCGAGATCGTCGACACCGCCAAGCGTACCGGCGCCATCGTCAAGGGCCCGGTGCCGCTGCCCACCCGCATGCAGCGCTTTGACATCCTGCGCTCGCCGCACGTGAACAAGACGAGCCGCGACCAGTTCGAGATCCGCACGCATCAGCGACTGATGGATATCGTCGACCCGACCGACAAGACCGTGGACGCGCTGATGAAGCTCGACCTGCCGGCCGGCGTGGACGTCGAGATCAAGTTGCAGTAAGTCTTTCCGCTATAATTCTCGGCTTTCCTCGCTTAGGCGAGGAAGCTCAAGGCCAAGCCGCCCATGAGGGCAGCTTGGCAATCCGCCCCGGCCAATCGATGTCGGGAACGTGAACAAGGGTCCCCGGAGCCATCGTGGTGCGGGGGCCGGAGAAAGACCCATGAGTCTGAGCGAACAGCTCGGCCTGCTCGGTCGGAAGGTGGGCATGATGCGCATCTTCACGGACGATGGTGACGCCATCCCCGTGACGGTGCTTGACGTGTCCAACAACCGCGTCACGCAGGTCAAGACCAGCGCCACCGACGGCTACAACGCCCTGCAGGTGGCCTACGGCAAGCGCAAGGCGAGCCGCGTGTCCAAGCCCGAGGCCGGGCATCTGGCGAAGGCCGGCGTCGAAGCCGGCGAGGTGCTGAAGGAATTCCGCGTCACCGCCGAGGTGGCCGGACAGCACAAGCCCGGCTCCGTGCTGCCCGTGACGATGTTCGCCGCTGGCCAGAAGGTGGACGTGCAGGGCACTTCCATCGGCAAGGGCTTCGCGGGTGCCATCAAGCGCCACAACTTCAGCTCGCAGCGCGCCTCGCACGGCAACAGCCGGTCGCACAACGTGCCGGGCTCCATTTCGATGGCGCAGGATCCCGGCCGCGTGTTCCCGGGCAAGAAGATGACGGGCCACATGGGCGACGAAACCGTCACCACGCAGAACCTCGACATCATCCGCGTCGACGAAGCGCGCTCGCTGCTGCTGGTGAAGGGCGCCGTTCCCGGCTCCAAGAACGGCCACGTCGTCGTGCGCCCTGCCGTCAAGGCCCGTGCGGCCAAGGTGGCGCCGGTGCCTGCCGAAGCCGCCAAGGTCGCGCCGACCAAGAAGGGAGCCTGACGATGCAACTCGAGCTCCTGAATGACCAGGGTCAGGCCACGAGCAGGGTCGAGGCACCCGACACCGTGTTCGCGCGCGACTACAACGAAGCGCTTGTGCATCAGATCGTCGTCGCCTTTCAGGCCAACGCACGCCAGGGCACGCGCTCCCAACTCACGCGTGCCGAGGTCAAGCACTCGACCAAGAAGCCGTTCCGCCAGAAGGGAACGGGCCGCGCCCGCGCCGGTATGACCAGTTCGCCCCTGTGGCGGGGCGGCGGCCGCATCTTCCCGAACAAGCCCGACGAGAACTTCTCTCAGAAGGTCAACAAGAAGATGTACCGCGCCGGCATGGCGAGCATCCTGTCGCAGCTCGTCCGCGATGGCCGCCTGGCCGTGGTCGACTCGATCGGAATCGAGGCTCCGAAGACCAAGCTGCTGGCCGCCAAGTTCAAGGCCATGGGCCTGGACTCGGTCATGGTGATCGCCGATCGCGTCGACGACAACCTCGCGCTGGCGTCGCGCAATCTGGCCAACGTGCTGGTGGTTGAGCCGCGCTACGCCGACCCGCTGTCGTTGGTGCACTACAAGAAGGTGCTCGTCACCAAGGGTGCCATTGAGCAGCTCAAGGAGATGTTCGCATGAAGGCCTCGTCCAACATGCCCAAGAAGTTCGATCAGGGCCGCCTCGCGCAGGTCCTGGTCGCGCCCATCATCTCCGAGAAGGCCACGAAGGTCGGCGAGAAGCGCAACCAGGTACTCTTCAAAGTCCTGCGCGATGCCACGAAGCCCGAGATCAAGGCCGCCGTCGAGCTGATGTTCAAGGTCGAAGTCGCCGATGTGAACACGCTCAACCAGAAGGGCAAGCAGAAGCGCTTCGGCCGCACCATCGGTCGCCGCGACCATGTGAAGAAGGCCTACGTGTCGCTGAAGCCGGGCCAGGAGCTCAACTTCTCCGGGGAGGCCCCTTAAATGGCCGTCGTCAAAGTCAAGCCCACCTCGCCCGGCCGTCGTGCCGTGACGAAGGTGGTGCACAAGCACCTGCACAAGGGCGCACCCGAGGCCTCGCTGCTCGAGCCGCAATTCCAGAAGGCCGGTCGCAACAACCGGGGCATCATCACGATGCGCCACAAGGGTGGCGGCCACAAGCACCACTACCGCGTCGTCGACTTCCGTCGCAACAAGGACGGCATCCCTGCCAAGGTCGAGCGCATCGAGTACGACCCGAACCGCACCGCCCACATTGCGCTGCTGTGCTACGCCGACGGCGAGCGCCGCTACATCATCGCGCCGCGCGGCGTCGATGCCGGTGCCACGCTGGTGAGCGGCGCCGAGGCGCCGATCAAGGCGGGCAACACGCTGCCGATCCGCAATATCCCGGTGGGCTCGACCATCCACTGCGTTGAGATGCTGCCGGGCAAGGGTGCGCAGATCGCGCGTTCGGCCGGCTCGTCGGTGACGTTGATGGCGCGTGAAGGCACATACGCCCAGTTGCGCCTTCGTTCGGGTGAGGTGCGCAAGATTCACATCGACTGCCGCGCCACGATCGGCGAGGTCAGCAACGAAGAGCACAGCCTTCGCCAGTACGGCAAGGCCGGCGCCATCCGTTGGAAGGGCATCCGCCCGACCGTGCGCGGGGTGGCCATGAACCCGATCGACCACCCGCATGGCGGCGGCGAAGGCCGCACCGGCGAGGCGCAGCCGCAGGTGTCGCCGTGGAACACCCTGACCAAGGGCTACCGCACGCGCAGCAACAAGCGCACGCAGACGATGATCGTCTCGCGCCGCAAGAAGTGATGAAGGCCTGACAACATGGCACGTTCACTCAAGAAGGGTCCCTTCGTGGACCACCACCTGATGGCCAAGGTCGAGAAGGCCTCCGCCATCAAGGACAAGAAGCCGATCAAGACTTGGTCACGGCGCAGCACCATCCTGCCCGAGTTCATCGGCCTGACGGTGGCCGTGCACAACGGCAAGCAGCACGTGCCGGTGTACGTGACCGACCAGATGGTCGGTCACAAGCTCGGCGAGTTCGCGATGACCCGCTTGTTCAAGGGCCACCCCGCGGACAAGAAGGCCGCGAAGAAGTAAGGGGCACAGGCATGGCAACCGAAACCAAGGCCTCCGCGCGCGGTGTGCGCCTGTCGGCCGACAAGGGCCGGCTGGTGGCCGACCTCATCCGCGGCAAGAAGGTCGAGCACGCGCGCAACATCCTCAAGTTCACGCCCAAGAAGGCGGCCGGCATCGTGCTGAAGGCGCTCGACAGCGCCATCGCCAACGCCGAGCACAACGATGGCGCCGACGTCGACGAACTGAAGGTGAAGTCGATCTACGTCGAGCAGGGCGCGACGCTGAAGCGCTTCTCGGCGCGGGCCAAGGGCCGCGGCGCGCGCATCAGCAAGGGCACCTGCCACATCTACGTGACGGTCGGCCAGTCCGACAAGTAAGCGCGCGAGCCAGGAATCAATCCATATGGGACAGAAAATCCATCCGACCGGCTTCCGCCTGAGCGTCACGCGCGCCTGGCAGAGCCGCTGGTTCGCCAACAACCGCAACTTCGCCGGCATGCTGGCCGAGGACCTGCAGGTCCGCGACTACCTCAAGACGAAGCTGAAGAACGCGGCGGTCTCGCGCATCCTCATCGAGCGCCCGGCCAAGAACGCGCGCATCACGATCTTCTCGGCCCGCCCGGGCGTCGTGATTGGCAAGAAGGGCGAGGACATCGAGAACCTCAAGGCTGAACTGACCAAGCGTCTGGGCGTGCCTGTGGCGGTGAACATCGAGGAGATCCGCAAGCCTGAGGTCGACGCGCAACTCATCGCCGACAGCATCACCCAGCAGCTCGAGAAGCGCATCATGTTCCGTCGTGCCATGAAGCGCGCGATGCAGAACGCGATGCGCCTTGGTGCCCAGGGCATCAAGATCATGAGCGCCGGGCGCCTCAATGGCATCGAGATCGCGCGCACAGAGTGGTATCGCGAGGGGCGTGTGCCGCTGCACACTCTCAAGGCCGACATCGACTACGGCTTCAGCGAAGCCAAGACCACCTACGGCGTCATCGGCGTGAAGGTGTGGGTCTACCGTGGCGATCGCCTCGCCAACGGCGAAGCGCCGCAGCTGCCCAAGACCGAGCACGAGGGCGATGACCGCCGCGCCCGCCGCCCCGGCGGCCGCCCTGGCGCCCCGGGCGCGGGGCGTGGG
>JALHOU010000046.1 GCA_022842825.1 Rubrivivax sp. | reverse complement strand
GCGCGCCCGTCTTGCGCGAGACGGGAGGCGCGATGGTGTCCAGGGCCGGCGCCGCGGCCGGTGTCGCCACCGCGCCAGCCTCGGCGGCCAGGGCTGCGCCCGGGCCGGCGACAGGGGCGGCGCCCGGGCCGGAGAAAGTGGCAGCGCCCTGGCCGGCCGGGGGGGACTTGACGCAATCCGCGCCCTTCGCGGCCGCCACCTCCTCAGTGGTGAGGTAGGGTTGGATGTGCTCGTCGATGCGCCCGGGGCGGTCGACCTCGGTGCTGTCGATCTCCTGGAAGCCCTGCGGCTCGAGCCCGTGGCGCACCATGAAGGCCGTGCCGCGGATGTCGGTGAGCGAGTGCACCGGCTCGCGCCGCGCGAGGCGGTGCGCGACCTCGACGATGGCGCGCTCGGCGTTGCCGTAGACGAGCAGGTCGGCCTTGCTGTCCACGAGGATCGAGCGGCGCACCTTGTCCTGCCAGTAGTCGTAGTGCGCGATGCGGCGCAGGCTCGCCTCGATGCCGCCGATGACCACCGGCACCTCCGGCCAGGCCTCGCGGCAGCGCTGCGTGTAGACGAGCGTGGCGCGGTCGGGCCGCTTGCCGCCCGCGCCGCCGGGCGTGTAGGCGTCGTCGCTGCGGATCTTTCGGTCGGCGGTATAGCGGTTGATCATTGAATCCATGTTCCCGGCGGCAACGCCGAAGAACAGGTTCGGGCGGCCGAGCGCCTCGAACGCGTTGGCCGAGTTCCAGTCGGGCTGGGCAACGATCCCGACGCGGAAGCCCTGCGCCTCGAGCACGCGGCCGATCACCGCCATGCCGAAGCTCGGGTGGTCGACATAGGCGTCGCCGGTGACGATGACGATGTCGCAACTGTCCCAGCCGAGCGCCTCCATCTCGGCGCGGCTCATTGGCAGGAACGGCGCCGGCCCGAAACGCTTGGCCCAGAAGGGCTTCCAGCTGGCAAGCGGTTTGGCCATGGGGACGGCAAAGGTAACGTGGGTCATGGCACAGTGGCGGGTAGGGCGCCGGGACGAACGCTTGCAAGGCGGGGCCGGCAAAGGCCGGCAGCGCTCGCCCGGCCCCCGATTGTCCGCTGCATCCGCCGGCGCCGGCGCCCGTAAGTTCATTGGCTCACGCACGACCGAGCCTCTCGCACGGCACGGCCGGATGCGTGCCGCCGGACTGTGCTGACACTGCACCGTCGACCCCGGAGTAGCCCGACATGACCGAAGTCGCCAACCTGACCGATGCCGAATGGAAAGCGCGCCTCAGCGCCGAGGCCTACGCGGTGCTGCGCAAGGAAGGCACCGAGCGCGCCGGCACGAGCCCCCTGAACGACGAAAAGCGCAAGGGCACTTTCGTCTGTGCCGGCTGCGGCACGCCGCTGTTCACCAGCGACATGAAGTTCGACAGCGGCACCGGCTGGCCGAGCTTCTTCAAGACGCTGCCGGGCGCCTTCCAGACCAAGAGCGACCGCAAGTTCTTCATGACCCGCACCGAGTACCACTGCGCCACCTGCGGCGGCCACCATGGCCACGTCTTCGAAGACGGCCCGGCGCCCACGGGCTTGCGCTACTGCAACAACGGCGTCGCCTTGAAGTTCGTGCCCGAGGGCGGAGCATGAATCGCCGCCGGGCGCTCGGCGCGCTGGTCGCGGTGGCCGTGGGCATCGGCGCGGCGCTGTCGCAGGCTCAGCAGCCGTCACCGCCGGCCGGATCGTCCGCCGCGCCGGCGTCCCTCGCGGGCGCCAAGACGGCCAAGGCCGTCTTGGCGGGCGGCTGTTTCTGGTGCGTGGAGAGCGACTTCGACAAGGTGCCGGGCGTCATCAGCACCACCTCGGGATACACCGGCGGCAAGCTGGCCAACCCCACCTACGAGCAGGTCTCCAGCAACGACACCGGGCACTTCGAAGCGGTGGAGATCGTCTTCGATCCCACCAAGGTGAGCTACGAGAAGCTGCTGGAGCACTTCTGGCGCACCATCGACCCCACCGATGCCACGGGCCAGTTCTGCGACAAGGGGCCCCCGTACCGCACCGCCATCTTCGCGCAGGATGGTGCGCAGCTGGCCGAAGCGCAGGCCTCGAAAGCGGCGCTGGAGAGGAGCAAGCCCTTCGCCGCGGCCGTCGTGACGCCGGTGCTGATGGCCGCGCCCTTCTATCGCGCCGAGGATTACCACCAGGACTACTACAAGAAGAACCCGGTCCGCTACACCTACTACCGCAACAGCTGCGGGCGCGATGCACGCCTGAGGCAGCTGTGGGGCGCCGCCGCCGCGGGCGCCAAGCCGTAGCCAGGGCACCTGGCTCGCGCTCGCCTGTCCGACTGGACTGCGCCGCCCTTCCCGCTTGAACCCGGCCTTGGCCCTGTCAGCGTCGTTGGTGCTGTTCGAAACCCGTCCAACGGCATAGATTTGCCACCCGGCCGCCCCGGCCGGGGTCCTGCCCCTCAACAAGGACGGCGACGAGGCTCGAGCCAAGGCGGCGCGGCCCCGAGTTGCCCAAGATCGGAGACAACACCCATGAGCAACTCCACGCAAGCCATCCAGTCCTGGCTCGATGCCTTCGGCGCCGCCTGCGCGAGCGGCCGCTTCAAGGACGCCGCCGCGATGTTCGGCGACGAGTCTTACTGGCGCGACATCGTCAGCTTCACCTGGAACATCAAGACGGCCGAAGGCCCGGCGCAGATCCTGGCCATGCTCGAAGGCACGATGCCGAACGCCAAGCCCTCGAACTGGCGCATCCAGGGCGAGGGCAGCGAAGCCAACGGCACCACCGAAGCGTGGTTCACCTTCGAAACCGGCACCGGCCGCGGGCGCGGGCAGTTGCGGCTTGTCGGCGGCAAGGCGTGGACGATGCTGACGACGCTGCAGGAGCTGAAGGGGTTCGAGGAAGCGCGCGGCGCCACGCGCCCCAAGGGTGTGGAGCATGGCGTGTTTCCGGGGCGCAAGACCTGGCTCGAGTCGCGCGAGGAAGAGGCGCGCACGCTCGGCTTCTCGAAGCAGCCCTACGTGGTGGTGCTGGGTGGCGGGCAGGCCGGCATCATCCTTGGCGCGCGGCTGCGCAAGCTGGGCGTGCCGGCCATCATCGTCGAGAAGAACGCGCGCCCCGGCGACAGCTGGCGCAACCGCTACAAGAGCCTGTGCCTGCACGACCCGGTGTGGTACGACCACCTGCCCTACATCCGCTTCCCCGAAGACTGGCCGGTGTTCGCGCCGAAGGACAAGATCGGCGACTGGCTGGAGAGCTACACGAAGGTGATGGAGCTCAACTACTGGGCGAGTACGGAGTGCACGAGCGCGAAGTGGGACGCCGCCAAGGAGGAATGGGCCGTCACCGTGCAGCACAAGGGCGAGACGGTGGTGCTGCGGCCCAAGCACCTCGTCTTCGCCACCGGCATGAGCGCGGTGCCCAACCTGCCCAGCTACCCCGGCATGCAGAGCTTCAAGGGCGAGCAGGTGCACAGCAGCAAGTTCCGCACCGGCGTGGAGTGGAAAGGCAAGAAGGTGGTGGTGGTGGGCAGCAACAACAGCGCCCACGACATCTGCGCCGACCTGTGGGAGAACGGCGCCGACGTGACCATGGTGCAGCGCTCCAGCACCCATGTGGCGCGCAGCGACTCGCTCATGGACCTGGCGCTGGGCGGCCTCTACTCCGAGGCGGCGGTGAAGGCCGGCATCGACGTGGACACCGCCGACCTCATCTTCGCCAGCCTGCCCTACAAGGCGCTGCCGGCGCTGCAGGTGCCCGTGTACCAGCAGATGAAGGAGCGCGACGCCGAGTTCTACGCACGGCTCGAGAAGGCGGGCTTCATGCTCGACTTCGGCGAAGACGGCTCGGGCCTCTTCGTCAAGTACCTGCGCCGCGGCTCGGGCTACTACATCGATGTCGGCGCGAGCGAGCTCGTCGCCAACGGCAGCGTCAAGCTCAAGAACGGCGCCATCGAACGTGTCACGCCCACGGGCCTGACGATGGCCGACGGCAGCGAGTTGCCTGCCGACCTCATCGTCTGGGCCACGGGCTACGGCTCGATGAATGGCTGGATCGCCCAGTTCGTGGACCAGGCCACCGCCGACAAGGTGGGCAAGTGCTGGGGCCTGGGTTCGGGCACCAAGAAGGACCCGGGGCCCTGGGAAGGCGAGCTGCGCAACATGTGGAAACCGACGCAGCAGAAGAACCTGTGGATGCAGGGCGGCAACCTGCATCAGAACCGGCATTACTCGCTGGCGATGGCGCTGCAGTTGAAGGCGCGCATGGAGGGCATCCCGACGCCGGTGTACGGGCTGGCGCCCGTCCATCACAAGTCCTGAAGGCCTGCCAAGCGGGCAGCAACGTGGCGCGGAGCCATCGGCGCGCCGGGTCCACCCGAGAAATCGTTCGCCCCCGGAGGCTGCCGCGCTGCGGCGGAGGTCTCAACCGGGCGCCGCCGCGGCCGATAGCGCGGCATGGGCATCCTTTCGCTTGTCTTCATGGCGGCCGGCGGCTTTCTCGCCGGCCTGCTGGTGGTCGCTGCGCTCGTTGCGGGCTGGGAACTGTTGCGCCAGCGCGATCTGCTGATTCAGATGCGGCGCGACCGCGCCCTCTATGCCGCCAGCTCGCCGCTGCCGCTGGCCGGCACGGCGGAAGCAGGCCGGTCGGCCCGCGCTCTCGGCGCCGCCCCGCTGACCGGGGCCGCCGTCGCCATGGCGCAACGCGACCCCAAGTGGATCGAGACGCGGCCCATGGTCCTGCGTTCGGCCGCCGTCGACGACGAGACGCGCGCTGACCAGCGCGAACTCGACTTGCAGCTCGAGTAGTGCGCGCGCGCAGCTGCGCCGTTGCCGCTGCCGCTGAGGAGCGCCCGTCATCGCGCCGAGGCGGACAGGGCGGCCTGGCTGCAGCGCAGGGCGTGGCTCAGTCTCCCGGCTCCAGGGCCGGACGCTGCGGCGTGGGGGCAGGCGCCTGGTCGGCATCGTCGACCTCCTCACCGAGGAAGCCGCCACTCTGGTGCGCCCACAGGCGCGCATAGATGCCGCCCTGGGCCAGCAGGCTCTTGTGGTCGCCGACCTCGACGATGCGGCCATGGTCCATCACCACCAACCGGTCCATCGCAGCAATGGTGGACAAGCGGTGCGCGATGGCCACCACCGTCTTGCCCTCCATCAGTGAGTACAGGCTCGCCTGGATGGCGGCTTCGACCTCGCTGTCGAGCGCGCTGGTCGCCTCGTCGAGCAGCAGGATCGGCGCGTCCTTCAGCATGACGCGCGCGATGGCGATGCGCTGGCGTTGCCCGCCGGAAAGCTTGACGCCGCGTTCGCCGACGTGCGCGTCGTAGGCCTGCCGACCCTTGGGGTCGGTGAGTCCGGCCACGAACTCGTGGGCTTCGGCACGTTCGGCGGCGCGCTGCATCTGCTCGTCGGTCGCACCGGGCCTGCCATAGACGATGTTGTCGCGCACCGAGCGGTGCAACAGCGAGGTGTCCTGCGTCACCATGCCGATCTGCGCGCGCAGGCTCTCCTGCGTGACGGCGGCGATGTCCTGGCCGTCGACGAGGATGCGGCCGCGGTCGATGTCGTACAGGCGCAGCAGCAGATTGACGATGGTGCTCTTGCCCGCGCCCGAGCGGCCCACGAGGCCGATCTTCTCACCCGGGTGGATGGTGAGCGAGAAGTCCTCGACCACGTTCTTCTCGCCGCCGTAGGCGAAGCCGACGTTCTCGAAGCGCACCTCGCCGCGCCGCACCTCGAGCGCTCCCGCCCCCGGCCGGTCGACCACCGAGCGCGCCTTCGACAGCGTGTTCATGCCGTCCTGCACCGTACCGATGTGCTCGAAGAGCGCCGCCATCTCCCACATGATCCAGTGCGAGATGCCGTTCAGGCGGAAAGCCATGGCCGTGGCCGCGGCCACTGCGCCCACGCTGACGATGCCTTGGGTCCAGCCCCACAGGCAGGCCCCGGCGGTGGCCGCGACCAGCGCCACCGAGAGGGCCTGGATGCAGATCTCGAACGCGGTGACCAGGCGCATCTGGCTGTTCACCGTGGTCATGAACTCCTGCATCGCGCTGCGGGCGAAGGCGGCTTCTCGATGGCCGTGCGAAAAGAGCTTGACGGTGGCGATGTTGGTGTAGGCGTCGGTGATGCGCCCTGTCATCAGCGAGCGCGCGTCGGCCTGCGCCTTGGCCACCTGGCCCAGGCGCGGCACGAAGTACCAGAGGATGACCACGTACAACGCCAGCCAGCCGAGGAAGGGCAGCGTCAGCGAGAGGTGGAACGCACCGACGATGCCCACCATGGTGACGAAATAGATGACCACGTAGACGAGGATGTCGGTGACGATGAGCCAGGTGTCGCGCACGGCCAGCGAGGTCTGCATCACCTTGGTGGCGATGCGGCCCGCGAACTCGTCCTGGTAGAAGGTCATGCTCTGCTCGAGCAGCAGGCGGTGGAAGTTCCAGCGCAGGCGCATCGGGAAGTTGCCGTACACGGCCTGGTACTTCATGAGCGCCTGCATCGCCGCCAGCGCGATGGAGCCGAGCAGGACACCGCCCAGCACCATCAACGTGGCGCCTTCGTGTTGCCAGAGCTCTTGGGGCTTGACCTGCGCCAGCACGTCGACGACGTGCGCCATCATGCTGAACAGGAGCGCCTCGAAGGCACCGATGCCGGCGGTGAAGACCGTCACCCAGAGCAGATACGGCCGCACGCCGGCGGCGCTGGCCCAGAGGAACGCGAAGAAGGTCTTGGGCGGAGCAGGCGGCAGGGCATCCGGATACGGATGCACCATGCGTTCGAAACGCTGGAACACGGGTGATCTCCCGAAGGTGCGCCACCGATGGGTGGAGCACGATTGCATGCGCAGCGTGCGCGGCGGGCGGCACGCGTGCTTCGATGCTCGCGGCTTGGGCTTGCAGCGGCGGATCGCCGGCTGGCAGAGCTGGGGGCGCGAATTATGGTTGGGTGCGGATCACCATTGAACACCTCGCCAAACAGCAACCCCTCCACACCGTTGCCAGTGGGGAGGGGCGGGCGGCTCGCGCCGCCGGGTGGGGCTCCGGAGATAGGGGGTCCGGGGCCCCTGACGCGCTGGTATTGCGCCGTCGGGTTTGCCTGCGTGCAGGCCGCCGCAGGATAGACCGGCGGGCCGCGCAGCGCAAGCCTGGAACCGCAACGCCGCCTCAGGGCGGTGGCGCCAGCATCTTCTCGACGAGCGCGGCAACCCGCTTGTCGACCTCGGGGTCCATGGTGATCGGGTGGCCCCACTCGCGGGTCGTCTCGCCGGGCCACTTGTGGGTCGCATCGAGCCCCATCTTGCCGCCCAGGCCGCTCACCGGCGAGGCGAAGTCGAGGTAGTCGATCGGCGTGTTCTCGACCAACGTCGTGTCGCGCACGGGGTCCATGCGCGTGGTGAGGGCCCAGATCACTTCCTTCCAGTCACGGACATCGACGTCGTCGTCGGTGACGACGATGAACTTCGTGTACATGAACTGCCGCAGAAAGCTCCACAGCCCGAACATCACGCGCTTGGCGTGCCCGGGGTAGGCCTTGCGAATGGACACCACGGCCAGGCGGTAGCTGCACCCTTCGGGCGGCAGGTAGAAGTCGGTGATCTCGGGGAACTGCTTGCGCAGGATGGGCACGAACACCTCGTTCAGCGCCACCCCGAGCACGGCCGGCTCGTCGGGCGGCTTGCCGGTGTAGGTGCTGTGGTAGATCGGCCCGGCGCGCTGGGTGAGGCGGTCGACGCGGAAGACCGGGAACCAGTCCTGCTCGTTGTAGTAGCCGGTGTGGTCACCGAACGGGCCCTCGAGCGCGTGCAGGTAGCCGCCGCGTTCCTCGAGCCGAACGCCCCTCTCCGACTCGCCGATGAAGCCCGGCGCGGCGGGCGGGATGTGCCCCTCGAGCACGATCTCGGCGCTGGCCGGCACCTGAAGAAGGAGGTCGCCCTCGCCGACCGAGCTGTCGGCCACCTCGGTGCGACCGCCGCGCAGGAGCCCGGCGAACTGGTACTCGGAGAGGCTGTCGGGCACCGGAGTGACGGCACCGAGCATCGTTGCCGGGTCCGCCCCCAGCGCCACGGCCACCGGAAAGGGCCGCCCGGGGTTGGCGAGCGCAAACTCCCGGAAATCGAGCGCGCCGCCGCGGTGGGCCAGCCAGCGCATGATGAGTTCGCGCCGGCCGATCAGTTGCTGCCGGTAGATGCCGAGGTTTTGCCGCGATCGGGCTCTGGGCACCGCCTGCGGACCCCGCGTGACCACGAGACCCCAGGTGATGAGCGGGCCCGCGTCCCCCGGCCAGCAGGTCTGGATGGGCAGGCGCGTCAGGTCCACATCGGCGCCGTCGAACACCTGGTCCTGGCACGGCGGGCGCCGGATGCGCTCGGGCTTCATCGTCCACAGAGACTTGGCGAGGTCCAGGAGGCGGCCAGCGTCCTTCAGGCCCCTGGGTGGCTCCGGCTCCTTGAGGGAAGCTAGCAGTTCGCCGACGCTGCGAAGCTCGGCCACCGAGTCCGCCCCCATACCCAATGCCACCCGGCGCGGGGTGCCGAAGAGGTTGATGAGGCAGGGAATGGCACTGCCCTTCGGCCGTTCGACGAGCAGGGCCGGCCCTTCAGCACGAAGCAAGCGATCACCGACTGCCGTCAGCTCCAGTTCCGGGGCCAGCGGCACATCGGTTCGCCGCAGTTCACCCTGGCGCTCGAGTTGATCGACGAAGTCGCGCAGGTCCCGGTACTTCATGGCCGAGTTCTCGTTCCCGGAAGGTGTGACCCCCCAACGTGCAGATCGGGGGTTTCTAGAATCGCTCGGGCTCTGAGAGACTGGGGTTTACCCTAGAATCCCGGACCTGAACCTGAAATCCGCGCCGCGACGCATCTCCTGGCGCGCGCAACGCATGACAGGGCATCCCGCCCGGGCCGCGTCAAGCGGCCCGTCCGACGGACGATATAGCAAGGCGCTCCTGGCTCGACGGGCCGTCGGAGCGCCTGATGGGAGAGACCAACGATGGGAACCTTCGACCTCCTGCACCGGGCGCAACGCGCCGCCACCCGCTCGGCGGGGGTGTTCGCCCGCGATGTCGGCCATGGCCTGCTCGAGGTGAGCCACAACACGCTGGCCCTGGTCGGCCTGGCCGCGGTGGCCATGGCACTCTTCGGCGCCGGCCGGCCAGAGTTGCGCCAGCAGGTCGAGACGGTGGCGCTGGACTGGCTGCGTGACCGCCATGAGCAACGCGAGATTGCTGCCGGCAATGTGCTGGTCGGCATTGACGAGCCCGACGCCGTGGCGCGCGCCACGGCCACCGACCTCGGCAGCCTCAGCAAGGAACAGGCGGCGGTGGCGCAGTGGCTGGCCCGCCGCTACCGCGTGGCCACCGAGCCGGTGGCGGCGCTGGTCCAGGAGGCCTGGACGATCGGCCAGCGGGCGAGCCTCGACCCGACATTGATCCTGGCCATCATGGCCATCGAGTCGAGCTTCAACCCCTTCGCCCAGAGCCCCGTGGGCGCGCAAGGGCTGATGCAGGTGATGACGCGGGTGCACGACGACAAGTACGGCCCGTTCGGCGGCACGCACGCGGCGTTCGACCCGATCACCAACCTGCGCGTGGGCGTGCAGGTGCTCAAGGAGTGCATCGCGCGCGCCGGCAGCGTCGCCGAGGGCCTGCGCCACTACGTCGGCGCGGCAATGCTCGAGACCGACGGCGGCTACGCCGGTCGTGTGCTCGTTGAGCAGGGTCACCTGCGCGCCGTGGCCGAAGGCCGGCGTGTGCCGGTGACCGTACCCAACACCGGTGGCCCGGTACCTGACAAGGTTGCTGCCCTGCATCTGGGTGGCGCGGCGGCGGCACGCTGAGGCTGCGCTGGCACCGGCCGCTAAACTCCCCTCATCGCGCGACTGGCGATAAGGCCGGGTCTGCGAAGTCGGCAGTTTCGGCCCAAGGTGGGTGACCACCGGGAAGCGCGAGCCCTCGGCAGCACCAACCCGCGAGGGGCAGGTGCGTGGAGCCGGCGGGATCCGCCGTTCGCCTGGGCAGCCTTGGTGGCGCTTCCGCCCGAGCAACCCGCCCACGGCCGCGCCTGCCGCCCTGCGATCTAGGCCCCTGCCACTGCCAACAGAGGACTGCCAGACATGTTCGACCGTATCCACTCGATGCTCGCCAGCGTCGACCCCGAGATCTTCGCCGCTATTCAGGCCGAGAACCGCCGCCAGGAAGAGCACATCGAGCTCATCGCGAGCGAGAACTACACCTCCCCGGCGGTCATGGCGGCGCAGGGCTCCCAGCTCACCAACAAGTACGCCGAGGGCTACCCCGGCAAGCGCTACTACGGCGGCTGCGAGAACGTCGATGTCGTCGAGACGCTCGCCATCGAGCGGTTGAAGAAGCTATTCGGCGCCGGCTTCGCCAACGTGCAGGCCAACTCGGGCTCGCAGGCCAACCAGGCTGTCTTCTTCGGCCTGCTGAACCCCGGCGACACCATCCTGGGCATGAGCCTGTCGGAAGGCGGCCACCTCACACACGGCATGGCGCTCAACATGAGCGGCAAGTGGTTCAAGGTGGCCAGCTACGGCCTCGACGCGCGCGAAGCCATCGACTACGACGCGATGGAGCGCCTGGCGCACGAGCACAAGCCCAAGCTCATCATCGCCGGCGCCAGCGCCTACAGCCTGCACATCGACTTCGCGCGCTTCGCCCGCGTCGCCAAGGCGGTGGGCGCCGTCTTCATGGTCGACATGGCGCACTACGCCGGCCTCATCGCCGCGGGCGTCTACCCGAACCCGGTGCCGCACGCCGACGTGGTGACCAGCACCACGCACAAGAGCCTGCGCGGCCCGCGCGGCGGCATCGTGCTCACGAACAACGAGGACGTGGCCAAGAAGATCAACAGCGCCATCTTCCCCGGCATCCAGGGCGGGCCGCTGATGCATGTCATCGCCGCCAAGGCCGTCGCCTTCAAGGAGGCGCTGGAACCCGCCTTCAAGGTCTACCAGCAGCAGGTGGTGGCCAACGCGCATACGCTCGCCGAGACGCTCATCGCGCGCGGGCTTCGCATCGTCAGCGGCGGCACGCAAAGCCACGTGATGCTCGTCGACCTGCGACCCAAGGGCCTCACCGGCAAGGAGGCCGAGGCGCTGCTGGGCGAGGCGCACATGACCTGCAACAAGAACGGCATCCCGAACGACCCGCAGAAGCCGATGGTGACCAGCGGCATCCGCCTGGGCACACCGGCAATGACGACCCGCGGCTTCAAGGAAGAGCAGGCGCGGCAGACAGCGCACCTGATCGCCGACGTGCTCGACAACCCGCGCGACGCCGCAAACATCGCTGCCGTGCGCGCCAAGGTGGCGGCGCTGACGCGCGACTTTCCGGTCTATCGCTAGCGGCAACGCCGCGCGAACACGGGCCCGAGGCCACCCCGATGCGCTGCCCCTTCTGCAGCCATGGCGAGACCCTCGTCGTCGAGACGCGCGAGTCCGACGAGGGCGACGTCATCCGGCGGCGCCGGCGCTGCACCCATTGCGACAAGCGCTTCACCACCTATGAACGCAGCGAGATCTCGCTGCCCGCGGTGGTGAAGAAGGACGGTTCGCGCGTCGAGTTCCAGGCCGCCAAGCTGCGCGCCTCGATGATGCTGGCGCTGCGCAAGCGCCCGGTGAGCACCGAACAGGTCGACGCCGCGATCGACCGCATCCAGGACAAGCTGCTTGCCAGCGGTGCGCGCGAGATGCCGAGCACGCGCCTGGGCGAGCTGGTGATGCGCGAGCTCAAGCGCATCGACAAGGTGGCCTACGTGCGCTTCGCGTCGGTGTACCGCGAGTTCGAGGACGTGGACGCTTTCCGGCAGCTGATCCGGGAGATCTGAGCTCGGGCTGCGGCCGCCCGGCCCGGGGCTGCCTGCCGCGGCCGACGGCAGCCCGGCTTGTTCAACACAGGAGAGCGGGCCGCGCCAAGCCTGCGCGGCCGCGAACACCCCCTTGCGGTCCCCCCGGCTGGGGGATCCGACCAGGGGCCCCCGCGAGATGCTCCTGCGTGCCCGCCCGCGGGGGGCGCGGCGAGCGAGCCCGATTTCTACAGTGGCGCCATGCCCCAACGCATGGAGACCCGCCACATGAACCGCACCGCCGCCACCGCCACCCGCCCCACCACCTCCCGTGCCGCCCGTGCCCAGCGCGGCTTCACGCTGGTCGAGGGCCTCATCTGCGTGACCGTTCTCCTGCTGGCCTTGAGCGCTGCGCTGCCCGGTTTCGGCACCGCCCGCGAGCAGCGGCGCGTGGAAGGCGCTGCCGCCCAGCTCGAGACGGACCTGCAGCTGACGCGCAGCCTGGCCGTGGCGCAGAACCGCACGGTGCGCTTCGAGATCGCTCGCGACGAGCACGGCACCTGCTACGTCGTGCACAACGGCGCCGCGGGCGACTGCACCTGCTCGCCGCAGGGGGCCGTGTGCCGCGCCGGCCTCGAGGCCCACCGCCACCAGCACTATGCCGAGGACACCGGCGTGACGGTCAGCGCCAATGTCGGTTCGCTGGTCTTCGACCCCCTCAAGGGCACGGTCACCCCGACCGCGACGCTGCGCGTCGAGGGGCCGCGCGTCTCCATCCGCCAGATCATCAACATCATGGGTCGCATCCGTTCGTGCTCGCCCAACGCCGGCGTGCCTGGTTACAAGACCTGCTGAGCGCCGGACATCCCTTGTTCGTGGGTGGCCTGCCGACGACCGGTGGCCGGGCCCGGACAAACGGTGTGGACCCTCCACCGCGAGCCGCGCAGAATTCACGGTCATGAAGCCGCTGACATCGTTGGGCTCCACCGGTCGCGCGGGGCCGGCCCGTGGCGCACACCGCGGATTCACGCTGACCGAGGTGCTCATCACGATGGTCGTGCTGGGCGTCCTGATGGCCATCGCGCTGCCCAGCTACCAGAGCTCGATGCGCAAGAGCCGGCGTGCGGAGGCATTCAACGCTCTCACGAGCATTCAGCAGGCCTCGGAGCGCCACCGCAGCAACAACCCTACCTTCACGAACAACCTGACCGCGGCGCCCTCGGCATCGATTCCAGGCTTGGGGCAGCCGGGCACGCGCACCACTTCCGGTTACTACGATCTCGCCGTCACGGTGGTCGACGCCGCTACCTACGTGGCTACGGCCACGGCGGTCACTGGAACGTCGCAGGACATGGATGCCGACTGCAGGATTCTCTCGGTGCGCATGCAGGGCGGCAACGTGCGCTATGCAGGCGGCGCGGCGGCCCCGGACTGGAGTGCCGCCAACACCGATCCGCAGCGTTGCTGGGCGCGTTGATTGCATGCTGGTCACGGACATCATCCCGGCACTTCGCGCCTTCCCGATGACTCACCTGCACTCCATCGCTCGGCCCCTTCGACGCGCCTTCACACTCGTCGAGCTGATGGTCGTGATCGCGCTCGTCGGCATCATCCTGGCGCTGGCGGCACCGAGCTTCAACGACATGATCGGCATGCAGAGGCTGCGGGCGATCAATGACCAGTTGGTCACGGACGTTCAGTACCTTCGCGGGGAGGCGAATTCGCGCAATCAGTACATGGGTCTTGTCGTGCGCAACGTGGGGGGCGAATCCATGTCGTGCTACACGATCTTCTCCTCCAGCACCGATCCGTTGCGCCCCACCGCCCTCGATCCGACGGCGTGCAACTGCACCAACGCGGTCGGCGCCGCCTGTGGCCCAACGCAGCGGGAACTGCGCACGGTACAGATCCCGCGCAGCCTCAACATCGAGTTGCGCTTTCCGCCCGATCAAGGCACGTTCGCGGTGGCCAGCCCGATCCACGGCGGCATCGAAATCGCCGCGCCGAACACGGCGGTGTTTGCGGACCTCGAGTTCTGCGTCGAAGTGCGCCGCAGCCCCAGGGGCCGGTTGCGTACGACCATCGGGCCCAGCGGCAAGACCTCGCAGTGCTCGCCGGACAGCTCGGTGCCCGGCGTGCCTGCCTGCCCGGCCTACGACGCGGCCCTCAAGAATTGTCAGGCAGCCACATGAACATGACCGCGCGGGGCGCCGCGCGCCGCGGCCTCTCCCTGATCGAATTGATGATCGGCATCGCCGTGGGCCTGTTCATCGTTGCGGCGGCCACGGTGATGGCGACGGGGCAGCTCGGCGAGAACCGCCGCCTCCTGCTCGAGAGCCAGTTGCAGCAGGACCTGCGGGCCACTTCCGACATCATCGCGCGCGAGTTGCGGCGGGCCGGCGCCTACATGGACGCGCAGGACCTCGTCGCGACCCCGACCGTGCCGGCGCTGGCCAACGCCCAGGCTGTCGTTACGCCAGCGAGCGGGGTGACCTCCGAAATCGAGTTCAGGTATGTGCGGAACAACCTCGGGCACGAGGGCCCCTGGGGGTTCAAGCTCGACGCAGGCGTCATCAAGACACAGTTGGTCAACAGCCTCACCGGCGCGGCCGAGGGCTGGCAGGACCTGACCGACGGCACCGTGATGGAAGTGACACAGTTCAGCATCGAGATCGTTCCCGAGACGCCGATCGAAATGCCGTGCCCGAAGCTCTGCCCCGCTGCAGGGGGTGGTCTCGACACCAGTTGCTGGCCGCAGATGGTCGTGCGCGCCTTCGTGATCACGATCGACGCGCGGCTTCGTGGCGCGCCCGAGGTGAGGCGCAGTGTCACCAGCCGGGTACGGGCGCGCAACGAGATGGTCCAGTTTCGCGCCGGCGGGTCCTTGGCCTGCCCGACCTGAGCGCCCATAGCCATGCTCGCCTTGCTTCGCCCCAGCCGAATCGCTCGCCGCCACCTCCGGGTGGGTCGCGGCGCCGCCTCCTTGGTCGTGGTGATGATCCTCTTCTTCATCATCACGCTGGTGGCCGCCTACACCAGCCGCAACCTGCTGTTCGAGCAGCGCACGTCGGCCAACCAGTTCCGCGCCACGCTGGCGTTCGAGGCCGCCGATGCCGGCATCGAGTGGGCCATCGCACGCCTCAACGAAGGCGTGATGAACGACAACTGTACCGAGTTGGCGCCTGCGACGGCGGTGGGCGCGCAGCCTTCCTTCCGCCAGCGCTACCTGGACATTGACGCCGGCACCGGCGTCATCGGCGTCTTCCCGGCGACACCGAAAGTCGCGGGTTGTGTGTTCGACGGCGCTGCTTGGGTGTGCGACTGCCCGGATACGGGCAACCCGACACTCCCGGCCCAGGTGGGCAGTGGTCCCTTCCCGGCGTTCTGGGTGAGGTTCCTCAGCACCCAGGTGGGTGGCCGGCCCGGCATCGTGCGCATCCAGGTCAATGCCTGCACGCGCAACGATGCAGCCTGCTTGCGTTTCGACCGTCAAGCACAGTCGGGTGATGGTCTGGCGACCGTGTGGGCCATGGTGGCGCTGCGCAGCGCGCTGCCTTCGGCGCCGGCTGCCGCACTCACCGTGCGCGGTGCCTTCGACGCTGGATCTGACGACCCGGTTGTGGTCAACACCGACGCTGCTTCCGGCGGCATCACGATCCACGGCGGCGCCGCGGTCAATCCGGGCCCGGTGGCTCTGCAGACCATCCCGGGCACGCCGCCGGCGCTGTCCATCCGGCAGAACGACCCCGAGGTCGCGCTACCCAACCTCACGATCCCCTACACGACCCTCGCCAACGATGGCCGCGAGCGGATGTTCAATTCGGTCTTCGGTGCCTGGACGCCGACGTACCTCGCCCAGCCGGGCGTGGCGGCCGTCCCCTGTGGCGGTGGCTGCAACGCCGCCAATGTGAATGCGGCGGTCGCCCGGTTCCCGGGACATGTCATTCGCCTGACCGGCAACGGTACGCTGCAGATCAACGCCGACATCGGCAGCGCCGCAGCGCCCGTGCTCCTCATCGCCGACGAGAACGTGCAGGTGGAGTTTGGCGGAGGCTCACCAACGATGTTTGGCGTCATCTACTCCCGCGCCGCCAACTGGCAGCTCGAGGGCGACGGCACGATCCAGGGCGCTGCCATCGCGGAGCAGGCCTTCACCTTCGAGGATGACGATCCAACGATCGCCTACAACCGCGCCGTGATCGAGCGCATCCAGCGCCTCAACGGCTCCTTTGCCAAGGTCGCCGGCTCGTGGCGCGACTTCCAGGTCAGGCCCGCTGCGCCATGATTCACCTTGCCCAACCCACCCGCCGTGCGCGGCGCGGCATCTCGCTCATCGAGGCCCTGGTTGCCATGGCCGTGATGGCCTTTGGCATGCTCGGCGTCGTCGGCATGCAAGCCACGCTGCGCACGAATGCCGATCTGTCCAAGCAGCGCACGGAAGCCATGCGCCTCGCGCAACAGCGCATGGAGATCCTGCGCACCTTCTCGGTGCTGAACACCACCGCCGGGTGGCAGGCTCTCCAGGACAAGCCCGGGCTCGCTGCGCAGACGATCGTCGGAACGAATGCGACGTACACGCTTACCAGCACGGTGGTGGCATCACCGGCCGCCCCCCTTCCACCGACTCAGAGGACGCTGTCAGTCACCGTCACCTGGGCTGATCGCACCGACGCGGCTGCCACTCAGACGTTGCGCCTGGTCAGCGCCGTGGCGGACATCTCTCCCGAGCTTGCCGCCTCGATGGTGGTCTCCGCCCAGGGTGCGGGGGGCACGCGCGAGCCCGAGGGCCGGCGTCGCGGCATCCCGCCGCAGGCCAAGAACTTCGGCGACGGCACCAGCGGCTTCAGGCCGCCGCAGACGGCGGCCACGGCCATCGTCTGGGTCTTCAATAATGTCACGGGCCTCATCACGTCGGTCTGCAATACCACCGTCGCCGACAACGCCTCGCTGACCCTGGCCGGTCTGACCGGTTGCGTCTCGACGCAGGCCCACCAGCTGATCAGCGGCTTCCTTCGTGCCTCGGGCTCTGCCACGCAGCCGACTGCGACCCAGATGGTCGATCCGAACGCCGGGGTTGATCTCTCGGGTAGCACCTTCGTGGCCGAGGTTGCTCAGACCTTCCCGACCACGGGAACGATCGCTTGCTTCCACGGCAGGGCAACCAACTACGTCGAGTACTACTGCGCGGTGCCGGTGGAATCTCCTGCGCCGGCCACGTGGTCCGGCACGCTGCGCATCAACGCCGTCTCTCTGCCCCAGCTGGCTCCAGATCTCGCCAACAACGCAGCCACCAACGTCAAGGTGTGCCGGTATCGCTCGGCCGCGACCTACACCACCGTTGGCGTACCGCTGGCCAGCCAGAACCTGACCCTGATTCGCGCGGGCAACGGCACGACGGCGTTTGTCTGCCCGACGGGTACGTTCGCCCACCAGCCGGCCACCTGATCCTGCGCGGCGGCATTGCTGCCGCCACCGGGCGCCTGCGTGCGCCGTGCGTCTGTGCGGCAGGCGCAACGCATAGACTGCGGCGCGTGGAAACGCCAGCTGACCCCGCATTGGCCTCGCTGGACCGGCAACGCCTCGCCGACGCGCTGGAACTGGCCGCGCAGGCCGTCGGCGTCTCCGAGCCCAACCCCCGTGTCGGCTGTCTCGTCGGCCGCGCCGACGGCAGCGTGCTCGGCCGTGGCGCCACGCAGCGCGCTGGCGAGGCACACGCCGAGGTCATGGCGCTGCGCTCCGCCGCCGAGGCGGGCCACGACGTGCGCGGCGCCACCGCCTGGGTGACGCTCGAACCCTGCGCCCACCACGGCCGCACGCCGCCCTGCTGCGACGCGCTCATCGCCGCCGGCATCGCGCGCGTCGTGGTGGCCGCGCTCGACCCGTTCCCGGAGGTCAACGGCCGGAGCGTCGCCCGCCTGCGCGCTGCCGGCCTCGAAGTCGTGCTCGCCGACCCCGACAGCGAGATCGCGCAGGCCGCACGCGAACTCAACATCGGCTTCTTCTCTCGCGTGTTGCGCCAGCGCCCCTGGCTGCGCCTGAAGATCGCCGCCTCGCTCGACGGCCGCACGGCGCTCGCCAACGGCCGCAGCCAGTGGATCACCGGCCCCGCGGCGCGCGCCGACGGGCATGCCTGGCGCAAGCGCGCCTCGGCCACGTTGACGGGCATCGGCACCGTGCTCGAGGACGATCCGCGCCTGGACGTGCGCGAAGTGCCCACGCGGCTGCAGCCGCAGCGCGTGATCGTCGACTCGCGGTTGCAGACGCCACCCGCCGCCCGCATCCTGCAGCCGCCGGGCTCCGTGTGGATCTACGCCGGTGCCCTGCCCGTCGGTGACGCCGAAACCGCCACCCGCCGCTCCCGCCTCGAAGCCACCGGTCAAGTCGACATCCGCGCGCTGCCCGCGGCAGCGGGCGACACCGGCGCGGGCAAGGTCGACCTCGCCGCCATGCTCGACGACCTCGCCGCGCGCGGCGTCAACGAATTGCACGTCGAGGCAGGGCACAAGCTCAACGCCTCGCTGCTGCGTGCCGGGCTCGTCGACGAGTTGCTCGTCTACCTCGCGCCCAGGTTCATCGGCCTTGGCCGCGAAATGGCCGCCTTCGGGCCCATCGCCGATCTCGCCCAGGCGCTGCAGTTCCGCTTCGTCGAGGTGGGGCGGGTGGGCGACGACCTGCGCATCCGCGCCCGGCCGCCGGGGCGCGAGCGCTTCTAGCGCTCCTATCGCTCTTGGCGCACGCGTGCCGCGAGCGGCCGCGCAAGCAGTCGCGCGGGCGGCCGTGCGCGGGGTCACCAAAGGCCTGCCACCTACAATCGCCGTCATGCCCATCGCCCCGATTCCCGAGCTGGTGGCCGAGATCGCCGCCGGCCGAATGGTCATCCTGGTCGACGAGGAAGACCGCGAGAACGAAGGCGACGTCGTGATCGCCGCCGACCACGTGTCGGCCGACGCCATCAACTTCATGGCCCGGCATGCCCGCGGCCTCATCTGCCTCACGCTCACCCGCGAGCGCTGCGAGCGCCTGCAACTGCCGCCGATGGCGGCCCGCAACGGCACCGTGCACGGCACCGCCTTCACGGTCTCTATCGAGGCCGCGACCGGCGTGACGACAGGCATCTCCGCCGCCGACCGCGCGCGCACGGTGGCCGCCGCCGTGGCGCGCGATGCGCGGCCGAGCGACCTGGTCCAGCCGGGTCACATCTTCCCGCTGCAGGCGCAGGATGGCGGCGTGCTCATGCGCGCCGGCCACACCGAGGCCGGCTGCGACCTCGCCGCGCTCGCCGGCCTCACGCCGGCGACCGTGATCTGCGAGGTCATGAAGGACGACGGCACGATGGCGCGCCTGCCCGACCTCCAGGTCTTCGCGCGCGAGCATGGCCTCAAGATCGGCACCATCGCCGACCTCATCGGCCACCGCCTGCGCCACGAGACGCTCATCGAATGCGTCGGCGAGCGCCGCTTCGACACCCCACACGGCAGCTTCGCCGGCCGCGTCTACCGCGACAAGGGCGGCGGCGTGCACATCGCCCTCACGCATGGCCGCTGGAGCGCTGGAGACGAAGTGCCGGTGCGCGTGCACGAGCCCTTCACCGCGCTCGACCTGCTCGACGCAGCCAGCCCCGGCCACACGTGGCCGCTGCCGCGCGCGCTGGCCGCGCTGCACGAGGGCCCGCGCGGCGTGGCGGTGCTGCTCAACTGCACGCCCGATGCTTCTGCCCTGTGGCCGCAGTTGCTGCCGGCCGCCACCGCCGCGCACCCGCGCGAGGCGGCCTCCCGCCATCAGCCGCAGGACCTGCGCGTCTACGGCATCGGCGCGCAGATCCTGCGCGACCTCGGCGTGCACCGCATGCTGCTGCTCGGTAGCCCGCGGCGCATGCCCAGCATGGCCGGCTACGGGCTCGAGATCACCGGCCATCGCGCGCCCGCGCCCTGAGCCCACCCCAGCGACCCCGGAGGAGAGACCCATGCAGGAAGCCGACAAGGGCAGCAGCGGCGAACTCGACGGCGCGGGCCTGCGCATCGGCATCGTCCGGGCGCGTTTCAACGATGCCATCACCGGCGCCGTCGCTCGCGCCTGCCTGTCCGAGCTCGACCGGCTCGAAGTCGACGGCGGCGACATCCGCCACGTCACGGTGCCCGGCGCGCTGGAGATCCCGGTCGCGCTCAAGGTCATGGCCGACTCGGGCGACTACGACGCCCTCGTCGCCATCGGCTGCGTCATCCGCGGCGAGACCTACCACTTCGAGCTCGTGGCCAACGAGAGCGGCGCCGGCGTCACGCGCGTCGCGCTCGACCACGGCGTGCCGGTGGCCAACGCCATCCTCACCTGCGACACCGAGGTGCAGGCCTGGGCGCGCGCCGAGGAAAAGGGACGCGACGCCGCCCGCGTGGCAGTGGAGATGGCCAACCTGCTGGAAGAGCTGTCATGACCGACGAGGCCGCAGCCGCTGACGCGCCCCCCCCGGCCAAGACAGCGCTACGCGGCAGCGGCCCCAAGCGCAACGCCGCAGCGCGCAACCCGCGCCGCCGCGCGCGCGAGTTCGCGGTGCAGGGCTTGTACCAGTGGCTCATCGCGGGCGGCAGCGCCGACGACGTGCTGGCCCACCTGCGCGAGCTCGACGGTTTCGAGCGCGCCGACCGCGCGCACCTCGACGCCCTCATGCACGGCGGAATCGAGCAGGCCGCGGCGCTGGACGCCGCCATCGCGCGCCACGTCGACCGCCCCACCCGGCAGCTCTCGCCGGTGGAGCACGCGGTGCTGATGATCGGCGCCTACGAGCTCACGCACTGCATCGACGTGCCTTACCGCGTCGTCATCAACGAGGCGGTCGAGCTCGCCAAGGCATTCGGCGGCACCGACGGCCACAAGTACGTCAATGGCGTGCTCGACAAGGCCGCCGCCGACTTGCGGCCGGCCGAGGTGGCGACCTGGCGTGCGGCCGCAGGCGGCGGCGACCGCGGTACCGCTCCACCCGCCCGATGACCCTGCGCACCGCCCGGCGGCTCGACCGCATTGAGCCCTTCTTCGTCATGGAGCTGGCCAAGGAGGCCGCCCGCATCGCCGACAGCCTCGAGTGCGACGCGGCCCGCGGCGGTGAGCCGATGATCTTCCTGAACATCGGCGAGCCCGACTTCGGTGCGCCCGACGCCGTGCTGCGTGCAGCCGAGCGGGTGCTCGCCGGGCGCGCGCTGCCCTACACCCAGGCCACCGGCATCGCGCCGCTGCGCGAACGCATCGCGCGCTGGTACGCGCAGCGCTTCGGCCTGGACATCGACCCCGGCCGCATCCTCGTCACCGCGGGTGCCTCTGGCGGGCTGCAACTGGCCTGCCTGGCCCTCTTCCAGGCCGGCGACGAGGTGCTGCTGCCCGACCCCAGCTACCCGTGCAACCGCCACTTCGTCGCCGCCGCCGACGCCACGGCGCGCCTGCTGCCCGCCGGCCCGGAGCAGCGCTTCCAGCTCAGCGCCGAAGACGTGGCACGGCACTGGACACCCGCCACGCGTGGCGTGCTGCTCGCCTCGCCGAGCAACCCCACCGGCACCAGCATCGCCCCCGAAGTCATGGGCCGCATCGTGCAGGAGGTGCGCCGGCGCGGCGGCGTCACGCTCGTCGACGAGATCTACCTCGGCCTCAGCTACGACGCCCGCTACGGCACCAGCGCGCTGGCGCATGACCCGGCAGGCGAGGACGTCATCTCCATCAACAGCTTCTCCAAGTACTTCAGCATGACCGGCTGGCGCCTGGGCTGGCTGGTGCTGCCGCCCGCGCTCGTGGCGCCGATGGAACGCCTGGCGCAGAACCTCTACATCTGCCCCAGCACGCTGGCGCAGCAGGCGGCGCTCGGCTGCTTCGAGCCCGAGGCCATCGCGCAGTGTGAGCAGCGGCGCGGCGAACTGCAGCGCCGGCGCGACTTCATCGTGCCCGCGCTCGGGCGCCTGGGTCTGCCGGTGCCGGTGCCGCCCGATGGCGCCTTCTACGCCTGGGCCGACTGCACGGCACACGCGGCCAGCAGTTGGGACTTCTGCCAGCGCCTCACGCGCCAGGCGCACATCGCCCTCACCCCCGGGCGCGACTTCGGCCCCGCCGCCGCCGAGCGCTACCTGCGGCTTTCGTTCGCCAGCGCCATGCAAGAGCTGCAGACTTCGGTGGCGCGCCTGGAGCGCGAACTCGGTCACCGCCGCTGAAGACGCGGAATCCGCTGCGATCGGGGCCACAATGGCCCCGCTGCGCCCGTCGAAGGCCCGCAAGCAGGGGGGTGGCGCCCCCTTCAGGCCCGGATCCGGTGATTGATGCGTCGTTAAGTCACCATCAATCCCGCGTTTTTCGTACGCTTCACGACCGGTGAACACGTAAGCTGCCACATCGTGGGAATCACTCTCTTCAGGCGCCCCGCTCCTCGCAAGGAGGACGCGGACTCGGAGTTCGCCTCCACGGTGGCCACCTTGCCGCCGGGGGTGGAGGCGGCCATTCCACTGCCTCCGGTGGGTGCCGAAGGTGGCGCGCCCGATTCGCAGCCACCTGACTCGCAGCCGTTCGACTCGCAGCCGTTCGACTCCCAGCCTTTCGACTCACAGCCACCGGACTCGCTGCCGCCGGACTCGCAGCCATTTGCGTCCTCGGTGCCGCCGAAGGAGCCGCCCGGGCCGTTCGACCCGCACCCGCCACAGGAACTGCCGGCCTACCTCGGCGGGCAGCCACCGCGGGCTGCGGCCGCCACCGCCAGCGACGACGGCGCGAGCACGCTGCCGATGGCCGACCAGCCGACCATCGCGCAGGTCGGCCGCTACGCGTTGAAGCGCAGCCTCGGCCTCGGGGGCCTCGGCCAGGTGCACGAGGCCTGGGACCCCCTGCTCTCGCGCACCGTGGCCATCAAGACGCTGCAGTTCGAGTCGGACCCGCGCACCCGCAACACCCTCGACCGCCTGTTCCTGAACGAGGCACGCGCTGTCGCGGGCCTGTCGCACCCCAACATCGTCACCGTCTACGACGCGGGCCTGTCGCCGCAGGGCGTCTATCTCGCGATGGAGCGGCTGCAGGGCAAGGACCTGCGGCAGAAGTCGAGCGAAGGCTGGAAGCCCGGCCCGGCCGTGGTGGCGCAACTGGTGCGCCGCGTCGCCGATGCGCTGGCCTATGCACACGCACGCGGCGTCGTGCATTGCGACATCAAGCCCGGCAACATCTTCATCTCGGGCAGCGACAAGCCCAAGGTGCTCGACTTCGGCATCGCACGCGTGGCGCACGGGCGCGCCGTGCCCGCGGCGCTGCAGGGCACGGTGGCCGGCTCGCCGCACTACCTGGCCCCCGAGCAACTGCTCGGCAAGGACGTCGACGCGCGCACCGACATCTATTCGCTCGGCGTCGTCTTCTACGAGCTGCTCTCCGGACGGCGCGCATTCGCCGGCGACTCGGTCGAACAGATCACCACGGCCGTGCTCACCAACCATCCGGCGCCGGCGCACCTCATCCGCTCGGGCGTGCCCGAGGCGCTGTCGGCCATCGCCGCGCGCGCCATGGCGCGCGACCCGGATGCCCGCTATGCCACGGCCAGCGAGATGGCCGCCGACATCCGCGCCTGGTTCGAGCAACCGCGCCAGGCCAGCACCGCCAAGTCCGAGCGCGCCGAGGCGCGGCGCGCCAAGCAGGCCGCGGGCGGATCAGCGCCGAACGCGCCGCGCCGTTGGCCGTGGGCGGTGGCCGGCGCTTCGGCGGCACTCGTCGGCCTCGTCGCCGCCGGTCTCCTGCTCGTGACGCGGCCCGGCCAGAAGCCCGTCTCGCCGGCCAACACCGAAGCGACCGCCGCATTGCCGGCAACGGCCGGCGCGAACCCGGCCCCGCCGGCGGCCAGCGAAGGCGACGTGGTGATGAGCGGGGGCGTGCCGGTCGGCGACGGCGGGCCCGCCGCTCCGACAACGACCACCGGCCCCACGGCGACCACGCCCGATGCGACACCCACGGCTGCGGGCGGCCCGGCCAGAGGCGCCAGCCAGGATGGCGCCGGGGCAGCCGCCGCGCCCACTGCGCCCATCGCACCCAGCACGCCCAACGCCGCTGCGGCACCGACCGCCGGCTCTGCCAAACCAGCGCCCCCCCCTGCGCGCAACGTTGACCCGGCCGCCCGCCTGGCGGCCAACGGGCGTGACGCGGGCAGGCGCACTGGCGCGGCCGCTGCAGCGCCGGCCGCGGCGACAGGCGGCACCGCGACCGCCAGCGCTGCCAGCGGCACGCTGCAACTGGCCATCAGCCCCTGGGGCCAGGTCGAGGTCAATGGCCAGAGTGCCGGCACGACGCCGCCAATGACGCAGCTCACGCTGCCGGCAGGCTCGTACAGCATCACCGTCCGCAATGCCGACTTCCCGCCGTTCAGCACCACCGTACAGGTGCAGGCCGACAAGCCGGTCATGGTGCGGCATCGATTCGGACAATGAATCTTCCGGCCCTCCCGTGCGCGCGCGTCGTGAACGTCGTGCTGCTGGCGCTGGCGGCACTCGCCACCGGGTGCGCTCCCACCATGCCGGCCGCGCCCGCCGCGCCCGCGGCGACCCTGGCCGAGCTGATGCAGCGCCCGGCCGAGCGCGCCCTCGTCGAGGGCATCCGCCACTACGACGAAGGCCAGTACGCGCAGGCCGAGACTCAGCTGCGCAAGGCCCTGGCCACGGGCTTGGCCGACGGGCGTGACCGCGCCAGCGCGCACAAGCTGCTGGCCTTCATCACCTGCACGAGCGACCGGCTGGCCGATTGCGCGGTGGAGTTCGCGGCTGCTCGCGCCGCCGATCCGCACTTCCAGTTGAGCCGGTCGGAGTCGGGCCACCCGGTGTGGGGCCCGGTCTATCGCCGCGTGTTGGCGCCCTGAGCGGCCGCGCAGCCCGGCTGAAGTGCCCTGAGGCGCGCGAGGGCGCGCCGGCAGACGCCGCGCGCAGCCTGTAACCCGCCTGCACCGGCCCGCGGCAGGCGCGCCGTATCATGCCGGCGCCCATGCAAAGCACCCTGGCCCAGCGCGGCGCGCCAGCGTCCATGGCGCGTGACCCCCTCCCCGTCGTCCACCGCCTGCCCGTGCGCGTGTACTGGGAGGACACCGACGCCGGCGGCATCGTCTTCTACGCCAACTACCTGAAGTTCTTCGAGCGCGCGCGCACCGAGTGGTTGCGCGCGCTGGGCGTGCAGCAGCAGGCCATGCGCGAGCGCACCGGCGCCATCTTCGTGGTCACGCACACCGCCATGCACTATCGTGCCCCGGCCCGCCTGGACGACGCCCTCGAGGTCACGGTGGCGGTGCGCCACACCGGCCGCGCCAGCCTCGAGGTGGCGCAGCAGGCCTGGCGCGGCCCCGCCCTCCTCGTCGAAGGCGATGTGCGCATCGGCTGCGTCGACGCGCAAACGCTTCGCCCTTGCCGCATCCCCGCAGACATCCTCGAGCTCCTGCCATGAACCAGAACCTGTCCATCACCGCGCTCATCCTGCAGGCGAGCCCCGTCGTGCAGGTGGTCATCGCCGGCCTCGCGCTCACCTCGCTCATCAGCTGGGCGGTCATCTTCGCCAAGCTCATCGGCCTGAAGCGCGTGCGCGGCGGCAACGAGGGCTTCGAGCGCGAGTTCTGGTCCGGCCGCAGCCTCACCGAGATGAACCAGGCCATCGGCAGCAAGCCGAGCACGGCACCGATGGAGCGCATCTTTGCCAGCGGCATGCGCGAGTTCCTCAAGCTGCGCGAGAAGCGGCTCGACGCCGGCGCGCAACTCGACGGTGCCCGCCGCGCCATGCGCGCGAGCTACCAGCGCGAGATCGACGTCGTCGAGAGCAACCTCAGCTTCCTGGCCTCGGTCGGCTCGGTCAGCCCCTATGTCGGCCTCTTCGGCACCGTGTGGGGGATCATGCATGCCTTTGTCAGCTTCGGCACCTTGCAGCAGGTGACGCTGGCCAGCGTCGCGCCGGCCATCGCCGAAGCGCTCATCGCCACGGCGATCGGCCTCTTCGCCGCCATCCCGGCGGTGGTGGCCTACAACCGCCTGGCGCGCGACATCGACCGCATCGCCATCCAGCTGGAGACCTTCATCGAGGAGTTCACCAACATCCTGCAGCGCAATGCCGGTGGCGCACAGGTGGCGGCGACGACGCAGATCCACACCACCGTCGCGCCGGGAGCGCGCTGACATGCCGGCGGTCAGTGGACGTGGCGGCGGCGCATCGGGGGGGCTGGGTGGCGCCCGTCGGCGGCGCAGCATCGGCGAGATCAACATGGTGCCCTTCATCGACGTGATGCTGGTGCTGCTCGTGATCTTCATGGTCACCGCCCCGCTCATCACCACCGGCGTGGTCGACCTGCCCTCGGTGGGCAAGAGCGCGCAGCGGCCGAACAAGGTGATCGAGGTCATCGTCGGCACCGACGAGCAGCTGCGCCTCAAGGTGGACGGCGGCGAGCCGGCGGCGGCAACGCTGCGCGACATCGTCGCGCGTGTGCGCCAGGGCCAGGGCGGCGACGCCGACGCGCCGGTGGTCATCAGCGCCGACCGCAACGTCAAGTACGAAGTGGTCGTGAAGGTGATGGACACGCTGCAGCGCGCCGGCGTGCGGCGCGTCGGCCTGTCGGTCAAGCAGGCGGCGAGCTGACGCCGGAGCGCCCGGTGCATTGAACCCCGATCGCCAGAGCCGGTCACACGCATCCATGGCCTCAGCGGCGCCGCCCGCCAATCCCCTCCTGCCGCGGGCGCCGGGCGGCGCCGGCGCGGGCATCGCCGTCTCGATCGGCGTGCATGCCGCCTTGCTGGCGGCGCTGGCCGGGGTGGTCCAGTGGCGCACGCAGACACCCTCGGTGGCCACGGCGGAGTTGTGGGCGAGCGTGCCCGAGGTCGCCGCGGCGCCTCCCGCGCCG
>JALHOU010000045.1:13866-26750 GCA_022842825.1 Rubrivivax sp. | reverse complement strand
CAGCGCATGGACTCGCCCTCGCCCGACACCTTCCGCATCTTCCTGGGCGAGGCCAATGGCTTCATGCTCGAGGCGCTGGGCAAGCCGAGCTCCAACGTGCCCTTCATCATGCCCAAGCGGATCGCGGATACCGATGCCTTCAAGCAGATCGAAGAGCACATCGGCAGCGGCCCCTACGTCTTCAAGCGCGACGAATTCAAGCCCGGCGACAAGGCCGTCTACACCAAGTTCGCCAGGTACGTGCCTCGAAGTGAGCCGCCCTCGGGCACCACCGGCGGCAAGCGCGTCTATGTCGACCGCGTCGAGTGGAACCTCGCGCTGCGCGATGCGCAGGCGCAGGTGAGCGCGCTGCAGAAGGGCGAGGTCGACATCATCGAGGCGCTGGGCTTCGACCACTACGAGACCGTGAAAGCCGATAGCTCGGTCCAGATCCCGAAGTGGTCGAACATCGGACTGCAGTACATGGCGCGCTTCAACCACCTGCACAAGCCCTTCGACAACCCCAAGGTGCGTCAGGCCGTCATCGCCGCCTTCAGCCAGGACGCCTTCCTGCGTGCGCAGGTGGGCGTCAAGGAGTTGTACAAGCCCTGCGGCTCGATGTTCATCTGCGGCACCCCCTACGGGAGCACGGCAGGAAGTGACCTGCAGATGAAGAGCAATATGAAGAAGGCGCAGGACCTGCTCAAGGCCAGCGGTTACGACGGCACGCCCATCGTGGTGATGAAGCCCACCGATCTCGCCAGCATCCAGAAGCTGCCCGACGTGGCGGCGCAGTTGCTGCGCCAGGCCGGCTTCAAAGTCGACCTTCAGGCGATGGACTGGCAGACGCTGGTGGGCCGCCGCGCCAAGAAGGATGCGCCGGACAAGGGCGGCTGGCACATGTTCCTCACCGCCTGGCAGGCCTTCGACATGTGGAGCCCGATCGCCAACCCGACCACCGACACGCGCGGCGAGAAGAGCGGCTGGTTCGGCTGGGCCAGCGACGACAAGATGATCGAGTTGCGTAACCAGTTCATGCGTGCCACCGACGACGGCGCGAAGAAGAAGCTTGCCGACCAGATGCATGCGCGCATGTTTGAGGTCGGCACGCACGTGATCCTGGGCGAGTACAGCCAACCGGTGGCGGCGCGCAAGAACATCAGCGGCTTCTTCGTGCACAACGGCAACATCTACTGGAACCTGAAGAAGGACTGAGCGGGGTCCCCGCCGAGCGAGAACCCGCCCGCGTGGCGGGTTCTTCGTTCCTGCGGCCGTCCCTGTTGCCGCCCATCGGAGACTCTCCATGAAGATCGCCTTCCTCGGCACCGGCCTCATGGGCACGGGCTTCACCCGCCGCTTGCTCGCCAACGGCCATCAGGTGAACGTGTGGAACCGCAGTGCCGCCAAGGCGTTGGCCCTGCAGGCGCACGGCGCGCGTGCCTTCGCCGACGCGGCGCAGGCGCTGGCCGGCGCCGAGCGCGTGCACGTCTCGCTCGCCGACGATGCCTCGGTCGACGCGGTGCTCGAGCCGCTGGCCAACGTGCTGCCGGCCGGCACCTGGATCGTCGACCACACCACCACCGCGCCCACGCCCACGGCCGCGCGCGCCGCGCGCTGGGAGGCGCGCGGCCGCACGTTCGTGCATGCGCCGGTCTTCATGGGGCCGGCCAACGCGGCCGAGGGCACCGGCGTCATGCTGCTCTCGGGCACCCAGGCGCGCTTCGACAAGCTGTTGCCCGACCTGCAGGCGATGACCGGCAAGGTGGCCTACATGGGCGAGGCGCCGGGGCGTGCGGCGGCCTTCAAGCTCTACGGCAACCTCGCCATCCTCGGCCTCATCGGCATGCTCGGCGACGTGAACCGGCTCGCGCACGCCCTCGGCATGGACGCGCAGGAGGCCTTCTCGCTGTTCGAGCACTTCAACCCCGGCAACACGCTCATCGCGCGAGCCGGGCGCATCGTCTCGGCCGACGTGACGAAGCCCTCGTTCGAGATGACGATGGCGCGCAAGGACCTGCGCCTCATGCTCGAAGAGGCGCAGCGCGGCGGCCAGGACCTGTTCGTGGTGCCGGCGCTGGCGGCGATGCTCGATGCCGGCATTGCGCGGGGCGAGGGTCACCTCGATATGGTGGCGGCGGCGCGGATTGGGGGATGAAGGTCGGCGGACGCGTCTGCCCGGTTTCGCTTCTGCAGGCGGAGTGCTTCGGAATCGACTGCTGACTCGATGGCGGCCGGGTCTCTGCCTCCGGCGGGTGGAGCGCTTCGGAGTCGGCTGTTGACTCGAAGTCGGCCGGGGTGGGACCCGGCCGACGTCGAGTCAGCAGTCATCTCCGAGGCACTCCGCGTGCGGGAAAGAAGCTCGACCGGGTTCGGGGGAAGCCAGTCACCGCAGTCCATCGCCCAACGAAGAACCGCCCGCCGCGCAGGCCAACCCCGACTCCGTCAACGCGCCAGCAGCAGGTGGTCGAACAACTGCACGCCGCCCGCGCTGCCCAGCGGCACCATCAGCGCGGCCACCAGCGGCTGCTCGAGCAGCGGCGCAAAGGCACCGGTGCTGTTGCCCTCGACCGAGGCGATCAGCTGCTTCAGCGGCTCGGCCAGCTTCTCGCGGCCGCCGCCGGCGCCGCCCAGCCACAGCAGGTCGGCGCGCATGCGCGCCAGCGCGTCGCCGCGCAGCTTCTCGGCGCTGAGCTTCAGCGCCACGGCCAGGGCCATGAGGCCCAGCAGGTACACCGCCGCGGTGAGGGCGATGGGCCAGGTGACGGCCCAGCTGTCGAAGAGGCGGCTGCGCGCCATCACGAGCAGGCCGAGCACGACAAAAGGCGCGACGATCAGCGGCGCCACGGCCTGCGTCTGCCGGGCGACGAACTCGACGCTGATCCAGTCGTCGAGCAGCGTGTGCACGCGCGCAGCTTCGGCGGCGGTGTCCGCCGGATCGTCCACGCGGTGGCCCGCGCGATCGCCAGGTTGCGCCGCCATCGGTTCGGCGATCTTCGCTGCGACCTCGGGGCCCAGGTCGCGGGCGAAGCGCGCCACCACCTGCGGCGGGTACATCGCCCGGCCACGGCCCAGCGCCCAGAGCAGCCGGCACGTGGCAAGCGTGGCATCGGCGACTGCGAGCACCAGCACCGGCAGCGCGGCCAGCGCCGCCACCAGGCCGGCGAGCACGATGGCCCGGTGCTCGGTGCCGCGCACCGGCACCTCGGGCAGCGTGCGCCCGGTGAGCGCGACGAAGAGCACGCTGGCGCCGACGACGGTGATGGCATACCAGAAGAGCACGCGCACCAGCCGCGGCGTGAGCTCGTTGAGCTGGCGGAAGCGTTGCCAGACCTGGCCGAAGTCCACGGCGCCTTCGGCCGGCAGGCGCCAGGCCAGCAGCGAATGGCGGCGCAGCCAGTCGCCGGCGCGGTGCCGCCAGGCGCGGGCCCCGACGCCGCCCGTGGCGGGTGGCGCCACGGGCATGCCGAGCCAGTCGTCCTGCGACCGCGTGATCTCGCGCGCGCCGTGGGCGTAGAGGTCGAGCGACACGAGCACCACGAGGAAGGCGAGCACGTGCAGGAAGTGCGAAGGCCAGCCGCTGATGCCATCGAGCCAGCGCAGCGGCTCGCCTTGGCCCGGCAGCGCCGGCCCGGCCAGCCACCACGCCACGGCCAGGAAGAGCAGCGACAGGAGCGGGAGCGCGAGACGGGGTCTGGCCGTGCCGTCCGTGCGGACCGCTTCGCCCGCGCCATGCGCTTCGCTTGCGCCATGCGCACCGCTCGCGCCAGTCGCACCCAGGGCGAACATGCGCAGCCCCGGCAGCAGCAGTGCTGCCGCAGCGGCGCCCAGGGCCGACCAGAGCAGCGCACCCTGCAGTCCCAGGCTACCCGGCGCCGCGGTCTCCATCACCGAGGCGGCAGCGAAGCCGAACCACAGCCCGTAGCCGAAACCGAGCAGCGAAGCCATGCGCGTCGGCCGCTCTGGCGGGCCTCCCGCTGGCGGCGCGCTCGACCGCCACCGGGACCGCGCTGCGCGCAGGGCGGGCGTCGAAGGCCATGCCAGCAGCCCGAGCGTGAGCGCGGCCAGGCCCGCCGCGAGCGCCAGCGACATGCCGATGCCTGCCCGTTGCTGGCGCTGCGCGCTGGCGTCGAAGCCGCCGATGGCCACGGCGCCGTTGCGCCCGATCTCGTACACCGAAGGCGACTGGATGGCCGCCTGCGTGACGCGGTGCACCCGCTCGCACGACCCGGTGCAGGCGGCCATGCGGGCGGCCAGGTAGGCGGCGGTCTGGTAGACGTCGCGGAAGGGCGGCGTGCCTTCCTGCACCTGGCCGGCGCTTCGCGTGGCGCGGCCGTCCGCTGCCACCTCCAGCGTGGCCGGCATCTTCAGCGGCAGGCTCGAGGCCACCACCAGGTTGCGCGTGAAGGGCAGCACGCGCGGATGCACGAAGCGCGCGTCCATGTCGGTGGTGAAGAACACCTTGTCCGGGAAGGTGTCGTGCAGCGCCTGCAGCACGAGCAGCTTGTCGTGCACGTCGTTGGCGAAGATGCCGATGGCGCCGATGGGGCCGCCGCCCCGGTCGACATGCACGCCCTCGCTCGCCTTCAGGTCCTCGGCCATGCGGCGCAGGTAGTCGAGCTGGTCGCGCGCCTCGGGCCACTCGACGGCCTCGGACTCGCTCTTCGCCTTGGCCGCCGGGGCCTGCCGTTCGGCGCCGCCGTCGCGCACGGTGACGCCGTCGATGCCGCGGAAGAAGTAGGTCTGCTCGACGCGGCTGATCTGCGGGCCGTGGGCCAGCAGGTGGCGCATGCGCCGCTCCAGCCCGCGGGCGTAGATCGAGTCGCTCTCGACGAGGGTGACGACGCGCCGCTTCTCGTGCGCGGGCAGCCGCTGCAAGACCTCGGAGGCGAGCAGCGTCGCCACCGTGACGTCGGCGCCGATGGTGCGCGTGAACGGCACCTCGCGCTCGGCCTCGGGCAGGCGGGCGCGCTCGGGCACGATGCCGGTGAAGTAGGAGGTGAAGAACTCCGGCACGGTGTGGCCGTAGCGGCGCAGCAGCGGCAGGTCCTCGTCGGAGATGGTGGCCGCCGGGCTGAAGAAGCGCGCCTGGGCCAGCAGGCGGTAGCCGTTGGCGAGCGAGGCGTCGATGTTCTCGGGCGCCTGCGCGCGCCGCGCCAGCGCCGCCTCCAGCCCGTGCAACAGCAGGTCCAGGCCGTCGGAAGACGACGGGCCGACCACCGCCAGTTTCGGGCAGGCCCGCTGGCGGCAGGCGACGACGGTGTCGAGCAGGCGTGCGACACCGTCGAGTTTGGGGCCGGGCAACGCCGCTTCGTCCACCCACACGACGACGACGCTGCGGTAGCCGGCGCTGGGCGCCTCGGCCCCGGCGCCGGGCGTGGCCGGCGGCGGTTCCTCGCTGGCGCGCACGTTGCGGCTGTGCGAGAGCAGCTCGTAGGGGATCTGCAGCAGGTCGCCGCCGCTGGCCGGCGCCGAGACCGCGGCGGCCGAGGTGGCCGCCGGCGGCGGCAGGTGCGAGGTCAGGCGCGTCAGCGGTGCCAGGGTGGCGATGGGCGCGAGCGGCACCTGCATGAGCCCGATCTGCTCGGCGCTGTCGGGGAAGTAACCCTCGGCCTGCAGGCCCGTGAGCAATGCGAAGCGTGTACGTCGCCGTGCCTCCTCGGCGCCGACAAACGGGTTGCCGGGCACGAGCACGGCGATGAGCAGTGTGGAGTGCGCGTCGATCTCGCCGTCGTTGTTGCCGTCCAGGTGCGCGCGCAGCGCCTGGGGCGAGCGGCGCGCGTTGCGCTGGCCCGCGTCGCACTCGCGCTTGCTCGCCGCCGCCGGGTTCTTGCAGCGTTCGACCCGGTCGTTCTCGTGCCGGCGCACGGCTGCGAAGGGGTCTTCCCAAAGGCGTGCGTCGACCTCGAGGTCGGCGCCGCTGAACTGCTGGGCGCGCTCCTTCTCGGGCGGGCGCAGCAGGTCGAAGGCCTTGGGCACGATGAGCGTGCCGGAGACGAACGTGGCGACGACCGCGAGACTGGCCCAGGGGATGCGTGTGGATTCGCGCTGCGACATGGACGAAGGGCTGGCGGAGGACGCGACTGTACGAGAGCCGCCAAAGGCCTGTGCGGCCCGACGCGGCCGGCGGGCTCAGGCGCGCGCTGCCAGCTGCGACATCGCCTGAGCGACGCTGTGGGGGCTGGCGAACTCCGCGCAGCGGTAGGCCAGGCGCCCTTGCCGGTCGAAGAGGAAGACCTGCGCGTTGTGGCGGTCGCCCTCGGCCTGGCGGTCCTGGCGGCCGCCCAGGAAGGTCGGCATCGCCTGGGCATGGCGCACCGGCGGGGCGGCGGCCAGCCACGCCGTGCCGGCGCCGAAGCGCCGGCGCCAGGCGGCCAGCGCCTGCGCGTCGTCGGCCACGGGGTCGATGCTGATCGACAGCAACTGCGCCTTCGGCAGCGGCCCGCCGACGAGTGCCTGCAGTTGCGCGAAGACCGCGCCCTGCACGGGGCAGATGGCACTGCAGCCGGTGAACATCAGCTGAACCGCGGTGACGTGGCCCTGCAGGACGGCAGGCAGGCCGGCGCTGCGCCCGTCGTGCAGCAGCAGCGGCAACGCGGGCGCGGCGAGCGGGGGCGTCACGGGCCCCAGCCCGTCGTGCGCGCGGGCGAAACCGGAGACGGCGATGGCGGCTGCAGCCCAGCCGCCGTCCCAGGCACGTTGCAGCCAGGTGCGGCGCGCGGCCAGGGCCGGTGGGCGTGGCGGCCGCGTCGGGGTCATCGGCTTTGCAGGTGCGCCCACAGGGCACTGCAGGCGCGCTCGTCGATCTCGTAGCGCGGCATGGCGCGCGGCACCAGCACGAGCGCCGGGTCGAGCCCTTCGCGCAGCAGCCGGCACAGCGCCCGCGCGTCGTAGCGCGAGGGCGGGCCGCCACGGCGCGGCTGGGCGTGCGCGAGTGTGCGTTCGGTGAGTGCCGGCGCGATGGCCTGTGCGCCTTCGTGGCAGTTGGCGCAGCGTGCGGCCAGCGCGGGCAGCGGTTGTTCGTGGCCGCTGACGCGCGCCACCAGGGGCTGGCGCCCTTCGTAGAGCGCGGCGCCGTCGGCCCGGCGCTGCCACGCTTCCAGAGTGGCGGTGGCCGCGGCGATCGCGCCGGTGGCCACGGCGACAGCCGCGCCAATCGCCGCGCCGACCGCCAGCCAGGGCATGCGCCGTCTGCTCACCGCCGTCCGTTCACTTCACTGCGGGGTCAGCGCCGAGGGCGGCACCGCCACGTAGCTGGTGGTCCCCGGCAGGCGCCACAACCAGCGCATCGTGGCGCCGCCCGTGCGCTCGTAGTACTCCACCGTCACCGCATAGCGCTGGCCGGCCGTGAGGCTGACGTTGCCGCTGGTGTTGGTGGTGGCGGCGTGGTCGGTCCAGTTGTTGATGACCAGCTGCCCATTCACCCACACGCGCACGCCATCGTCGGAAACGGTGCGGAAGCGATAGCTGCCGGTGGCCGTGGGCGTGACGAAGCCGCTCCAGCGCACGGAGAAGTGGTCGGCCGGCACGGCCGTGGCGGGGGCGGCGGTGCCCCAGTTGAAGTCGATGGCCTCGTAGCGTGTCAGCAGCGGCGTGCCGGCGACGCCGACGCCGGCGAAGTAGTCGCCGCGCAGGCCCGTGGCCGGCGGCGGCGGCGCGACGGCAGCCTCTTCGCGGCCGATCTGGCGCACGAACTCGCTCACGTTGGCCAGGTCGGTGGCATTGAGCGTGAACGTGTTGTGCGCGCTGATCGCCGCCTGCAGCGTGGGCGCCGAGCCGTCGTGCAGATAGGGCGCGGTGGCCCAGGCGTCGCGCAGCGTGGGCGAATCGATCCCGGTGAGAGCCGTACCCAGGCGCGTGCCGCTGCTCGGCTTGATCGTGCCCACGTTGCGCAGCGTGCCGGCGGCGCTGTCGGTGAAGTCGGTGCCGCCGTGGCAGCTGCTGCACTGCGCGGCGAACACGGTGCGACCGGCCACCGCGGCGGCGCTGAGGCTGCCGTCGGCATTGCGCCAGGGCGTGTTGTCGAAGGTGGAGAGCGAGGCGACGTAGGCCGCCAGCGCATCGAGGTCGGCACTGACGCCGGCCTTGTTGTCGCCCAGGGGCTGGCTGCGCGTGCCGGTGTTGAACTGGGCATTGGTCATGAGGCCCGTGCCCTGCGCGAAGGCGCGGATCTGGCCTTCGAAGTCGTGCACCTCGTTGAAGTTGGCGCTCCAGTGCAGCCCGCCCTGCGCGCCGCTGCGGCCACGCAGGCTGACGGTGTTGCGCAGGCCCTCGCCGAAGCCGGTGAAGTCCCAGGTGCGGCCATCGTGCCCGCCGTCGTTGTGGCAGCCGGCGCAGCTGATGTAGGCATCGCGCGCCAGGCGCGGGTCGCGCGCGTCGTAGAAGAACTGCTTGCCGCGCAGCACGTTGGCGGCCAGCCGCTCGGTGCCCACCGAGGCCATGGTGGCCAGGAGCGGCAGCGCGGATTCGCCATAGTTCACGAGGCGCGTGAGGTCGTAGACGCCGACCGTGCGGTCCATGAAGTTCTGGACATACAGCGTGAGCCCGTCGGCCGACACCGCCAGCCCCTGTGGCGCGCGGCCGGCATCGATGCGGAAGAGTTCGCGATGGCCCGCGGCATCCACGACGGCGACGTGGCGGCTGGATTCGAGTGCGACGAAGAGATAGGCGCCACCCGGATGGAAGACGGCGGCGCTGGCCACGCCCGAGTTGTCGTGGTCGATGCGCGCGGCGAGGTCCTCGGCTTGGTTGTCGAGGTTGATGCGCGAGCTGATGGCGCGCAGGGTGTTCTGGAAGTCGAGGTCGAGCCCGTCGCGCAGGCGGCCGCGCTTGATGTTGTCCTGCTTGCTTGGCACCCAGGCGCTGCGGCCATCGGGCGCGATGACCGGGGCGCCCAGGTAGTTGGGCACGCCGCGGCCTTGCGCGGTGGTATCGGCTCTCTCGCTGTGTTGCAGCACGATGGTGCGCTGCAGCGCCAGCGTGGCGGCATCCACCACCATCACCTCGGCGCCGCGCGGGGCGCCGGCAACGCTGGTCTGGACGCTCGCCGTGCCTTCGCCGGGCAGCGCTGGCGTGACAAAGCGCGCCACCAGCAGCTGCGTGCCGGCCGCATTGAGTGCCAGATGGCGCAGCCGTTCGCCGAGCTGGGTGCTCGGGCCCACGGCGCCGTTGGCGGCCACGCGCGTGAGCTGGCCCGTGGCTTCGTGCGTGACGAAGGCCGTGCCGTCGGCGGCGATGACGATGCCGTAGGGCTGCGAGGCACGTGCCAGGCTGATGGCCTGCACCACGCCCAGCGTGCTGGGCGAGATGATGCTGATCGTCGCCGAGCCCTTGTTCACCACACAGACGCGGCCGTCCGGCGCCAGCGCCAGCGTGCGTGGCGCGGTGCCCACCGGTATCTCGGCCACGCGCGTGCGCGTGGCGGCGTCGAAGACGCTGACCGAGTCGTTGTCGGGGTTGACAGCCCACACGCGCGCGCTCTGCCCGGCGCGCGGCTCGAACAGCACCGGCGAGGACGAGCGACCGCCCAGGCCCATCGTGCCCGACACGGCCTGCCAGAAGTTCTGCGTGCTGACGCGGCCGTCGTTGGTGCGCACGCTCACCGTGACGAGGTAGATGCCGGCGGTGGCATAGCTGTGGCTGGCGGTGTTGAGGCCGGACCAGGCGGTGAGCGGCGTGCCGTCACCAAAGTCCCATTGATAGCTGTAGCTGCCCAGCGTCGACGTGTTGGCCGTGTAGTTCACTGTGCCACCGGCGGCCACGGGCAACGCGAGCACGGGCAGCACGTCGGGCAGCGCCGCCGTCACGGTCCAGTTGAACTGCACTGCGGTGCTGCCGCCGCGGCCGTCGTCCACCGTCACGGTGACGGCATGGCTGCCCTCTGCAGTGGGTGTGCCGCTGATGACGCCGGTGCCCGGAGCGATGCCGAGCCCCGGCGGCAGGCCGGCGGCGCTGTAGGTGAGCAGGTCGCCGTCGGGGTCGCTGGCGCTGACGGTCAGGCTGGTGGCGTTGCCTTGCACCGTGCTTTGCGTCGCTGGCTGCGTCATCGCCGGCGACCGGTTGACCGCGAGCTGCCCATGCACTTCCACCTCGGCCAGTTGCAGGGCATTCGTGCCGGCCAGTTGCACGCGCACGAAGCGGCCCCGCGCGCCCGCGGCGTTGATGAGCGTGGCGCGCGGCGCGATGCCCGAAAACTGGCTGCGCCACACGTTGGCATCGGCCAGGAGCGCGCCCAGCGTGCGCCCCTGCATCGGCGTATCGGAGACGAGCAGGTAGAAGTTGCTGAGCTGGTCGGCGCAGCAATCGGTGCGGTTCCACAAGCGGACTGCCGAAAGCGCGTGGCTCGCGCCGAGATCCACTTCCCACCAGGCACTGACCTCGCTGCTGGTCTGGCTCACCGAAGCGTTGGCGAATACGCCGTCGACGCTGCCATCCACCGCACGTGCAGCCGTGCCGCCGTTGGCAGTGGACGATTGCATGGCGGCCCTGCCGCGCGCGAGGTTCGGGAAGTAGATCGTCTTCTCGGTGGCTGCTGCAGCGAGGTCGGCGAAGTTGCCGCTGGCCACCGGCGCGCCCCAGTTGACGCCGTCGGCGCTGAGATAGACGTTGTAGCGCGCGATGGTGCCGTTGCCGCCACCGCTGCGCGGCAGGTAGCGCAGGCCGCCGACATCGGTGGCACCGCCGAGGTTGATCATCACCCAGTGCGGCGGCGGTGGGCTCGCCGCCTGCCATTGCGTATGCCAGATGGTGGCGGCGTTGCCGTCGAAGGCATTGGTGACGGCGCCGCTTTCGCCCACGAGTTCCTGGCTGTCGGCACTCACCACCCAGCCGGTGCGCGAGAGCACTTGCCCGTTGAGGCCGAGCAGGTTGATCTCGGCGGCCGAGCTCCAGGGGTTGCCGTTGATCTCCGACAGGGCCTCCAGCCTGACGAAGCGCGTGCTGCCCGGCACGACCACGGTCCAGAGGAAGTCGGTGCTGGTGGTGACGCCGTTGGCCGTGGCGCGCACCGTGACGCGCGAGGTGCCCGCGGTGGCGGGCGTGCCTTGCAGGCGGCCGGTGCTGCCGTCGATGGTGATGCCGGCCGGCAGGCCGGTGGCCTCGAACGTGGCCGCGGCAACGCCGGGCACGGTGACGGTGGGCAGCACCGAGACGGCAGCGCCGAGCGTGGAGGTCTGGTTGTCGATGGCGGCAAACAGCGGTGCGCCGTCGAGCGTGATGCGAACGATCTTCGCCACCGAGGGCGTGCCGTCGGCGTTCAGCGCAAAGAGCATCCAGTCGCCGGGCAATGCCCAGCCCGGGTTGGTGGGGATGTCCACCTCGTAGGAGTTCGTGCCGGTGCTGCGATGCGTGAGCGCAAGGCGGCGCTGGTCGTTGTTGACGGTGTGGGTGGTGGATGACAGGCGCACCATCGAAAACGAGGCCACCGCGCCGCTGGTCGCGACGTTCGCGCGCTGGCCGTATTGCACCGTGGCCGGCGCGGCGGTGATCACCGGGCGCGTGGCCGGCGTGCCATCGGGGTTGCGCAGGTAGTGCGGCGTCCAGATCTGCAGGTCGGCATGGTTGGCCGCGCAGCCTGCACCGCACAGGCCACCGCCGGCGGAGAGCACGCGCGCATCGGGCAGGAGGATCGCCACGCTGTGATAGTTGCGCGGCGCGGCGATCGGCGGCAGCGTCGTGAAGGCTTCGGTGGCGGGGTCGAACAGTTCGGGCACCAGCACCGAGTTGTTGTCCGAGAAGCCCACCGCCAAGGTCTGGCCGCCGACGATCAGCACCTGGCCGTTGGGCAGCACCACGCTGTTGTGGAACGCGCGGCGGTAGGCCATCGGGTTGAGCTTGCGCACCGTGACGCCGCCGTTGATGTCGATGACGTAGCTGTTGGCGTTGGCGTTCACGCTGTCGTAGCCCGGGCCGCCGCCGGTCTTGAGGATCTTGCCTTGCTCGTACATGACGGTGTTGCCGCTCATGCTGAACTCGTCGTCCCCGCGCGCGCCGGCACTCGTGACGCTGCCCGCGCCTTCGGTGCCGATCCAGTGCATGTTGACGCCCGGGCCGGCATGGAAGACCTTGCCGTTGCCCGCCGGCAGCAGCATGAAGTGGCTGTCCATGCCGAAGGCACGCGAGCTGTCCACGGAGAGCATCGGGTCGATCGGGATGCCGGTCTTGCGCACCCAGCCACCGGCCGTTGTCCACACCTCACCGTGCTTGTTGCCGGTGCCGCCGCTCCACGAGCCGCCGAGCGTGAGCACCGAGCCGTCTTTCAGCAGTGTGTTGGCCTGGTACCCGCGCGCGATGTTCATCGCCGGCCCGGTGCTCCAGGTGTTGTTGGCCGGGTTGAAGATGCTGGTGCGCGACGAGCTGATGCCGCCGTTGACGAGCAGCCGACCATCGGGCAGGTTCGTCGTGCCCGGGCAGAACATGTTGTGCCCGGTCTCGGTGACGGTGCGCTCGGCGACGGTGTCGGTGGCCGGGTCGAAGGTGAGCGAGTAGGTGCGGCCGGTGGCCGCGCCGAAGCTGAATTTCTCCTCGGCCGACCACATCAGCACCTTGCCGTCGGGCAGGTTGGAGATCGACACCGGCACCAGCGGCAGCGTGCGCAGAGGCGACCACACCGACTGCGCCGGCGCGGCGATGGCCATGCGGCGCGCCGTGCCGTCCTTCTTGTCGGCCTGGGGCTGGGCCGGGTCGTCGCCGCCGCCGCCGCCGCAGGCCATCAAGAGCATCGTGACGGCAACGGCAGCCACGAGGTGGCGCGAGGCGACAAGGGTGTTCATGGGTCGGGTCGGTCTCGTGGCCGTCGGCTCCCGCGCCCGGAGTGAGGCAGGTGTGTGCGGCTGTTCGTGTTGTGACCGATCGTAGTCAGGGCATCGCGTCTGGCGAGGCCCCGCGCCCCCCCGATCTCCGGGGAGTGG
>JALHOU010000045.1:0-13766 GCA_022842825.1 Rubrivivax sp. | reverse complement strand
TAGGCCCCACCGAGCTGTTCGCCGCGGGCGAGGTCGATGTTCACGGTGGCGTGCGGCACGCCCTTCTCGGCCAGCAGGATGCGGGCGCGGCGCGGGCTCGGCGCCGTGGGGCAGTCGTAGAGGGTGATGGTCATGCGGTGCCTCGTTCGGTTTCGAAGGAGCGTCGGTTCAGCGACGAGTCAGCAACGAATGGGCGACGAATGAGCGACGACTCAGCGTTGCACGCTCTGCCGCGCCCGTTCGACGAAGGCGGCCGTCGCCTTCTCGTCCTTCAGCGCCTCGGGCGCCTTGGCCGGCACCTCGATGCCGCGCTGGCAGGCCGGGCGCGCGCGCATCGCGTCGAGCCAGCGGCGCAGGTGCGGCAGGCCCTCGATGGAGACGCCCGACCACTTGTAGGTGCGCACCCAGCACCAGTTGGCGATGTCGGCGATGGAGTAGTCGCCGGCCAGCCACTCGCTCTCACCGAGGCGCCGCTCGAGCACCTCGAACAGGCGCCGCGACTCGTTCTGGTAGCGGTCGATGGCGGGCTGGATCTTTTCGGGGAAGTAGCGGAAGAAGACGTTGGCCTGCCCCATCATCGGACCGATGCCACCCATCTGGAACATCAGCCACTGCGTGACGAGCGAGCGGCCACGCGCGTCGTTGGGCATCAGGCGGCCCGTCTGCTCGGCCAGGTACAGCAGGATGGCGCCGGACTCGAAGACGGCGAAGTCGCCCGAGCCGTCCTCGGCGCGGTCGACGATGGCCGGGATGCGGCCATTGGGGTTGAGGCGCAGGAAAGCCTCGGTCTTCTGCTCACCCGCAGCGAGGTCGATGGCATGCACGGTGTAGGGCAGCGCCAGCTCCTCCAGCGCCACCGAGACTTTCCAGCCGTTTGGCGTGGAGGCGGTGTACAGGTCGATCATGCGGGGTCACTCCCGTGTTTGCCCTGATCTTGGCACGAAGCCTGCAAAGGAAAATCGCGCCCGCCCATGCTTGCCTTTCTTGCCCGCCGCCTGCTCGCCACGATCCCGGTGCTGCTGATCGTGGCGGTGCTGGTGTTCCTCCTGCTCAGGCTCACGCCGGGCGATCCGGCCGCGGTGCTGGCCGGCGACGCGGCCAGTACCGAGCAGATCGCGCAGATCCGCGCCAACCTGGGCCTGGACCGCTCCATTCCCGAGCAGTTCTTCATCTGGTTCGGCCACATGCTCACGGGCGACCTCGGCCAGAGCTACTACTACAAGACCGAGGTCATCACGCTCATCGGGCAGCGGCTGGAGCCGACGCTGAGCCTGGCGACCATCACCATCACCATCGCCGTGCTGGTGGCGGTGCCGCTGGGCGTGATCGCGGCATGGCGCTTCGGCGGCTGGCTCGACCGCCTGTTGATGGGCTTCTCGGTGCTGGGTTTTTCGGTGCCGGTGTTCGTGCTCGCGTACGTGCTCATCTGGCTCGTGAGCCTGAAGCTCGGCTGGCTGCCGGTGCAGGGCTACAAGCGGCTGGCCGACGGCGCCGGGATGTGGCTGTACCACCTGGTGCTGCCGGCCATCACGCTGTCGGTCATCTACATCGCGCTCATCGCCCGCGTGACGCGCGCTGCGGTGCTCGAGACGCTCGGCGAGGACTACATCCGCACCGCGCGCGCCAAAGGCCTGCCCGAGAAGAAGGTGCTGATGCGGCACGCGCTGGCCAACGCGGCGGTGCCGATCGCCACCGTCATCGGCATCGGCATCGCGCTGCTCATCGGTGGCGTGGTGGTCACCGAGTCGGTGTATGCCATCCCCGGGCTCGGCCGGCTGACGGTGGACGCGGTGCTGGCGCGCGACTTCCCCACCATCCAGGGCGTCATCCTGCTGTTCTCGTTCGTCTACGTGCTCGTGAACCTGCTTGTCGACCTGAGCTATGTGTTCTTCGACCCGCGCATTCGTTACTGAGAACCGCTCTGACATGCGCCACCGAAACCCGCTGCCGACATGGCTGAACTGAACGTCGCGGAGCTGTCGGTCGAGAGCGCCAGCGTCGTGCGCCAGGTGAGTGCCTGGGAGCGCGTGCGCCGCAACACCTCGGTGCGCGTGGGCGGTGTCGTGATGGCCGTGCTGTTGCTGGTGGCGCTGGCGGCGCCGTGGCTGGGCACCGTGGACCCCTCGCTCTTCGACCCTGCCAGCCGTGACCTCACGCCCGGCCAGCAGGGCGAGATCACCACGCTGGAGGGCGAGCAGCTCAAGCACCGATTCCTGATGGGCTCCGACAGCTTCGGCCGCGACATCTACAGCCGCGTCATCTACGGCACCCGCGTGTCGCTGGTGGTGGGCGTGGCGACGGCCGCGGTGGCGCTGGCCATCGGTGTGCTCTTCGGCCTCGTGGCCGGCTTCCTGCGGCGCGTCGACGGCATCCTGATGCGCGTCATGGACGGGCTCATGGCCATCCCGGCCATCCTCATCGCCATCGCGCTCGTGGCACTGTGGCGCGGCAGCCTGCTCACGGTGGTGATCGCCATCGCCATCCCGGAGATCCCGCGCGTCACGCGGCTCGTGCGCTCGCTGGTGCTGACGATTCGCGAGGAGCCCTATGTGGAAGCGGCGGTGTCGCTGGGCACGCCGACCTGGCTCATCATGTGGCGGCACATCCTGCCCAACACGATGGCCCCGCTCATCGTGCAGGCCACGTTCATTTGCGCCTCGGGCATCCTGACCGAGGCCATCCTCAGCTTCCTCGGCGTCGGCCTGCCGCCGGACATCCCCACCTGGGGCAACGTGATGGCCGAGGGGCGCGCGCAGTTCAACGAGTACCCGCACAACATCTTCTTCCCGGGCATCTTCCTGGCAGTGACGGTGCTGGCGGTGAACATCCTCGGCGACGGCCTGCGGGACACGCTGGACCCGAAGATGGCCAAGCGCGGCTGACCATGGCAGACCCGAAAGCCAAGCCGCTCGCCGACACCGGGGCACCCATCCTCGAGGTGCACGACCTCAGCATCGCGCTGCCCTCGGGCGGCGACCGCTCCACGGCCGTGCAGAAGGTGAGCTTCACGGTCGGCCGCGGCGAGATCGTCTGCCTGGTCGGTGAGTCGGGTTCGGGCAAGAGCGTCATCGCCCAGGGCGTGATGGGCCTGCTGCCCAAGCAGCTGCCGGTGGTCTCGGGCCGCATCCTGCTGCAGGGCGAGGACATCACGCACGCGCCGCTTTCGCGCCTTCGCGAGCTGCGCGCCACGCGCATGGGCATGATCTTCCAGGAGCCGATGACGGCGCTGAACCCGGTCATGACCTGCGGCGACCAGATCGACGAGGTGCTGCGCGAGCACACGCAGCTCACGGCCGAGCAGCGGCGCGAGAAGGTGTTGGCCATCGTCAAGGAAGTGCTGCTGCCCGACCCCGAGCGCATGGTGGCGAGCTACCCGCACCAGCTCTCCGGCGGTCAGCGCCAGCGCATCATGATCGCCATGGCGCTGGTGCTCGACCCGGTGCTGCTCATCGCCGACGAGCCGACCACGGCGCTGGACGTGACGACGCAGGCGCAGATCCTCAAGCTCGTGCTCGACCTGCAGCGGCGGCACGGCACCGGCGTGCTTTTCATCACGCACGACTTCGGCGTGGTCGCCGAGATCGCGCACCGCGTCGCCGTGCTGCGCCTGGGCGACCTCGTCGAGCTGGGGCCGAAGGACGACGTGCTCAAGCGCCCGCAGCACGACTACACGAAGATGCTGATGGCCAGCGTGCCGACGTTGCGCACCGCGGCGCGCGAATCCGATCCGTCGGCGCCGCTCGTCCTGACGGTGAACTCGCTTGCCAAGACCTACGACGACAAGAGCTGGTTCGGCAAGCGCCGCACGGTGCACGCGGCCAAGGACGTGAACTTCGAGATCCGGCGCGGGCAGACGCTGGGCATCGTCGGCGAGTCGGGTTCGGGCAAGAGCACGGTGGCGCGCTGTGTCGTGCGCCTCGTCGACCCCACCGGCGGCAGCGTGCGGCTGGGCAGCGACGAGATCGCGACGCTGTCGCCGGGGGCACTGCGCCCGCTGCGCAAGCGGGTGCAGATCGTCTTCCAGGACCCCTACCGCTCGCTCAACCCACGCCGCACGGTGGGCGAGGCGATGATCGAAGGGCCGATGAACTACGGCATGGGCCGCGACGCGGCGCTGGCGAAGGCGCGCGAACTGCTCAAGTTGGTTCGCATGGACGACAGCGCGATGGCGCGCTATCCGCACCAGTTCAGCGGCGGCCAGCGGCAGCGCATCTGCATCGCGCGTGCGCTGATGATGGAACCCGAGTTGCTCATCGCCGACGAGGCCGTGAGCGCGCTCGACGTCTCGGTGCAGGCGCAGGTGCTCAAGCTCTTCGACGAGATCCGCACGCGGCTGCATATCGCCATGCTCTTCATCACGCACGACCTGCGTGTCGCTTCGCAGGTGTGCGACATGCTGGCGGTGATGAGCAAGGGCGAGGTCGTGGAGTACGGCCCGGCGCACCGCATCTTCAATGCGCCGCAGCATTCATACACGCAGGCGCTGTTCGCGGCGGCGCCGGGGCGGGATTTCGCTTTCGGGGCCTGAGCCCAACGAAAGCGGCGGCCCGAGGGCCGCCGCACGCGATGGGCAGGGAACGAGCAGAGGCGGCGTCCGCCGCCCGCCCTTTCTTGTCAGGGTGTCACGATCAGCGTGCAGCCCCAGTCGCCGTTGACATCCACCTCGCAGCGGTAGAGCTCGGTCGGGCCCGCGCCCACGGCGTAGGTGATGCCGCCGGCGGTCACTGGTGCGGTGAGGAAGCGCTTCACCTGCATCTGCTCCACCCCCGGTGACAGCGGCGCGAGGCGCGTCACGACCGACCAGCCGTTGTCGCCGTAGACGATGGCGCGGCCGTTGAGCGCGGTGAAGTCCTCGAACCGGATGTTGCGCGAGGTCGGCGCGAAGCTGAAGCGGAACGCACCACTCAGGTTGAAGTTGTCATCGGTGGCATACAGCGCCGCCGGCGACACCAGTGCTCCTGCGGTGAAGTTGGTCCACGCGAGATCCGTGCCCCAGTTGTTGCCGGTGGCGAAGGTGGTGAGGCAGCTCAGGCTGGCACCGCTGCCCGTGCAGGTGACCGTTGTCCCGATGAGCGCGTTGCGCGGGTAGGGGCCGGTACCGGCTTCGGGCGCACCGTTGCCGGTGACACGCACACCGGTCATGGCGAGGGTGAAGCCCGTGGCTGTCTGCGTCCAGTCGATCGTCGAGCCGATCGCCACCGGCGGCGTGCCGTGCGTGTACGTCGGCACGTTGACGCCGCCGTAGAACGTGAACCCGCCGATGACGCAGTTGTTGAAGCTCACCAGCCGCTGCGCCGCGGTGGCGCCGGGCACGATCTGCATCTCACCGCCGGCGGCGCAGGCCACGGGACCCGTGGTGAGCGCGAAGTTGGCCGTGGCCATGGTCTTGGCCGCCTGGGCCATCGCGGCGCGCCAGATCGATGTCACCTTGTTCGTGCCGAGCGCCGTGAGCACCTGGATGGCGTCGATCGTGCCCGCTTCCACGGGCGCATTCGGGGCGGCGGTGATGCCGGCCCTCTGCGCCGCGCTCAGGTTGGCCCACGGACCCTCGGCGTTGCCCGACACGACGAGCGTCTGTGCGGCCGAGGTGGTGGTGCTGCCCACGGCGTCGGTCGCCCGGGCGGTGATGGTGTAGCTGCCCGGTGCGACGCTGGCCCAGCTGAACTGGTACGGGCTGGTCGTGTCTTCGCCGAGCTTGGTGGCGCCGTTGAAGAACTCCACCCGCGCGATGCCGTCGGTGTCGGTGGCGTTGGCGGCCAGCGCGACGGTGCCGGTGGTGGCATTGGCCGGCAGCGTGAGGGCTGCCGCCGAGGTCATGGACACCGCAGGCGGCACGTTGGCGGCCACGGTGATGGTCCGGGACGCCGTGGTCGTCTGCGCACCCTGCTCGTCGGTGGCGCGGGCGGTGATGGTGAAGGTACCGGCCTGGGCGGCGGTCAACGGCACCTGCAGGCGGTACTTCGAGGTGGCCGCATCGAAGGTGCCGGCACCCAGCAGCGTGGCGCCGTTGAAGAACTGCACGCTGGCGATGGTGCCGTCGCTGTCGGCGGCGCTCGCCGTCAGCACCAGCGTCGTCGGCACGTTGGTGCCGGCGATGGGCGCATCGAGCGTGATGGTCGGCGAGACGTTGGCCGCGATGTTGACCGACAGAGAACCGGTCGAGAAGACCGCGCCGTCGTTGTCGGTGGCGCGTGCGACGAGGGACTGCGGCCCCACGGGCACGTTGTTCCAGGCCAGTGTGTACTCGGTGGTGGTGCCCACGCGCGTGGCCTGGCCGAGCGCCGTGGCACTGCCGTTGAGGAAGAACTCGAGCTTGGCGATGCTGCCGTCGGGATCGCTGGCCGTGGCGCGCAGCGTCACGTTGGTGCCTGCCTTGATGCTGGCACCGGCCACCGGCGAGGTGATGTTCGCGGTGGGCAGCGCGTTGACGATGACGCGCACGGTGCCCGACTGCGCGCTGGCGCCGACGTTGTCCTTGACGATGGCGGCGATGTCGTAGGTGCCGGCGGCGAGCGTCTGGTTCAGCTCGTAGGCGCCGCCCACCAGGGCCGCGGTGCCCAGCAGCGTGCTGGCGTCGAACACCGGCGCGGCCGGGTTGATGCGATAGAACTTGACCTCGGCCACGGTGCCGTCGGAGTCGGCGGCATTGGCGACGAGCTTGACGGTGGCCGGGGCGTTGGCCTTGAAGTTGGTGGTGGGCGCGGTGATCGCCACGGTGGGCGCGACGTTGGCCGGCGGCGGTGCGCTGACGGTCACGGGCACCGAGGAGGAGACGGCGTTGGCGCCGGCGTTGTCGATGGCGCGCGCGGTGATGGTCCGCGCGCCGGTGCCCGGGTTGGTCCAGACGAACTCGTAGGGCGCGGAGGTGTCTTCGCCCAGCTTGGTGGTGCCGTCGTAGAACTCGACGACGGTCACGGTGCCGTCGGTGTCTGCGGCGGTGGCAGTGATGGTGATCGAGGCGCCGGCAGCGACCGTGGCATTGGCCGCGGGGGACGTCAGGGTGACGGTGGGCGCCTGGTTCACCGGCGCGACGGGCTCGGGCTCACCGCCGCCGCCGCCGCCGCACGCCGCCAGCGCGGCGGCCGCGGTGGCCGTGAGTGCCCAGCGTGCGAGGCGCACGCGGGCCATCGGTTGAATTCGGTTTGCGGGTTGGCGACGATCAACGGAGGACATTTCGAGGCCTTTCGCCCAACGACTGGGCATGCTGTTGAGGACGGAGAGAGCTTGTCATCGCCCCGACTTGTTGTGGGGCACCCACCCCGCAAGCCGGGGCCCTCCGAAGCCGTGCCCACTTCACGAGTCGGCGGCATTGTTTGTGAAGCGGTGGGAGTGGCCCGACCGAGGCCCGCGGGCGGCGCCGGCCCGCCGTCGCGCGCGCTGCCATGCAAGCCGGATCCCCGAGCTCGCTCGCGGCATCGACGGCGCGCAATAACGTCGAAACTGCGCATTCGCGTCGACAAGCGTGCCAGGCATGCGACGTGGCTCGGGCACGACGACCCGCCACCTCCGTCACGAACGCGGCCGGCACAAAGAAAACCGGGTGCGGCCCGATCGGAGCCGCACCCGGCGGGAGGGCGTCTCGCGCCTCAGGGTGCCACGACCAGCGTGCAGACCCAGTCGCCGGTGGCGTTCACTTCGCAGCGGTAGGTTTCGGTGGGCCCGGCGCCGGCCGCATAGGTCGTGCCGCCGACCGTCACCGCCGCGGTGAGGAAGCGCTTGACCTGGATCTGCTCGACGCCCGGGGACAGCGGGGCCAGGCGCGTCACCACCGACCAGCCGTTGCTGCCATAGACGATGGCGCGGCCGCTGTTGTTCGTGAAGTCCTCGAAGCGCACGTTGCGGGCCCCGGTGGTGCCGAAGCTCGAGCGGAAGGTCCCGTTCAGGCGGTACACATCGTCGGTTGCGTACAGCGGGCCGGCGGCCGGCGCGACAAGCGGGCCCGTGGCGTAGTTGTCCCAGGCGAGGTCGGTGCCCCAGTTGTAGCCGGTGGCGAAGGTCGTCAGGCACCTCAGGCCGGCGCCGCTGCCGGTGCAGGTGACTCGGGTGCCCAGCAGCGCATTGCGCGGGTAGGCGCCCGTGCCGGCATCCGGCGCGCCGTTGCCGGTGACGCGCACGCCGGCCAGGGTGAGCGTGAAGCCGGTGGGCGTGGGGTCCCAGTCGATCGTGGAGCCGATCTGCAGCGTGACCGGCGTTGGCCCCGCGTTCGAGACATGGGGGTAGGCCGGCACGTTGACGCCGCCATAGAGCGTGAAGCCGCCGATCACGCAGTTGTCGAAGCTCACCAGCCGGCGCGTGCCGGTGCCGGGCGTGACGAGCATGCGTCCGCCGCCGGCGCAATCCACGAAGTTGCCGGCCGGCGTGAAGCTGGCCGTGCCCATGCCCTTGGTCGCCTGCGACAACGCGGCGCGCCAGACGGGCGCCACGCGGTGGATGCCCACGGCGGTCAGCACCTCGATCGCATCGATGCCGCCCGCCTCCACGGCCTTGTCGGGGGCGGTGGTGATGCCGCCTTGCAGGGCGGCGCCGAGGCTGGCCCATGCGCCTTCGGTGTTGACGACCACCACCGACTGCTCGGCGGAAGTGGTGGAGGCGCCCGCGGCGTCGAAGGCGCGCGCGGTGACGGTGTGCGTACCCGCCGCCGCGCCGGTCCAGTTGAACTCGAAGGGCGCTGTCGTGTCTTCGCCCAGCTTGGTGGCGCCGTCGTAGAACTCGACCCGCACGACTGTGCCCTCGGCGTCGGCGGCGGTCGCGGTGAGCCTGATCGGCTGGACGGTCGAGACGGCCGCGGCCGAGGTGGCCAGGGTCACGGTGGGGGCCTGGTTGGACACCGTGAGCGAGCGCTCGGTCGAGGTGGTCGTGCCACCCACGTTGTCGACGGCGCGCGCCGTGATGACACGTGTCCCGGGGGCCGCGTTGGTCCAGGTGAATTGGTACGGCGCCGTCGTGTCCTCGCCGAGCTTGGTGGTGCCGTCGTAGAACTCGACGCGTGCGATGGTGCCGTCGCTGTCGGTGGCCGTGGCCGTGATCGTGATGGGCTGGCCCCAGGTCACGGTGCTGCTGGCCGCCGGTGCGCTGAGGGCCACCGTGGGCAGTTGGTTGGGCGGTGCCTCGGGTTCGCTCGAGCCGCCACCGCCGCAGGCGGCCAGGGCCGCGGCCGCAAGTGAGGTGAGCGCCAGGCGCGCGCGGCGCGCAGGGATGTTGTGCAGGATGCTCGGGAAGCGTGAGGTGGTCATGAGAGGCCTTTCGCCCAACGGTGGGGATTGCGAGTGAGTGAGCGCGAAAAAGCTTGCCACCTCGACGGCCGGGGCGGCGGTGCCGCCCCCGCAGGCCGGGGCCCGCGATTCCGTGGTCGGTGGGCGCGCAGGCGGTGCCTGGAGGCGGCCGGCACTGCGCTGCCGTGGGGAGCCACGGTGACCGGCGTGCCACCGTGGCTGGGTCGTCCGTTCCATGGGCGCACTACGGGATGAGCGTGCACTCCCAGTCGCCGCTTGCGGCGCCGACCGCGCAGCGGTAGATCTCCGTCGGGCCTGCGCCCACCGGGTAGGTGGTGCCGCCGGCGGTGACGGCAGCGGTCAGGAAGCGCCGTATCTGCACCCGTTCCACGCCCGGCGACAGCGGCGTGAGCCGCGTCGCCACCGACCAGCCGTTGTTGCCGTACACGATGGCGCGGCCGCCGGTATGCGTGAAGTTCTCGAAGCGCATGTGGCGCGCCGCCGGCGGGTTGGCCAGGCAGGCGGCGCGGCCCTGGTCGGGCTCGGTGAAGTCCGGCGGGCAGTAGTGCGGCCTGTAGATCCCGTTGACGGTGAAGGTGTCGTCGATGGCAAAGCCTGCCGGCGGGTCACCCAGCGGCACCGTGGGAATTCCGGCGCTCACGCGCCACAGCGGCGGTGCGGCGAAGTTGATGGCGCCGGGTCCGAAGGGGCCCCAGTTCATGTCGCTGCTCCACATGAACGTGGTCGCGAGGTTGGTGATGCACGCCTGCGCCGCCCCGGCACCGGTGCAGGTGACGGTGGTGTAGGTGAAGGCGTTGCGCGGCCAGTCCTTGCCGCCCGGGTGCGGTGTGCCGTTGCCGGTGACGCGCACGCCCTGGATGATGAGGCGGAAGCCGTCCGGCACGCCGGCGATGGGCTCCCAGTCGACCACCGAGTTGATCGGGCAGTAGTAGCGGCGCGGCGGACCGGCCACGAAGACGCAGTTGGGGTTGGGATGCACCGGCACCGTGGCCGGAGGAACGGCCGTGGTGGATGTCGTGGTGTCCTCCTGGTAGTAGCCCGAGACGCCCGCGCCGCCATAGAAGGTGTAGCCGCCGATCACGCACTCGTTGTAGTTGTGCAGCCGTCTGCCGCCGGCCGCCGCGGCCACTTGCACGGTGCCGCCGCCCGGGCAGGCCACGAAGCCGCTGGTCAGGCCGGGCATGAAGCTGGCCATCGTCTTGGCGGCGTGCGCCATCGAGGCGAACCACGCCGGGATCACCGTGTTCACGCCGATGCCCGTAAGCACCTCCACGGCATCCACGCCACCGGCCTCCACCGGCCGGTTGGGCGTTCCCGTCGCGCCCGCGAGGCCGCCGCGCTGCGCGGTGGCGAGGTGGGCCCAGGGGCCCTCGGTGTTCGGCATGACCACCAGCGTCTGCGCGGCCGAGGTGGTGGTGCTGCCCACGGTGTCGGTGGCGCGCGCCGTGATGGTGTAGTTGCCCGCGGCCACGCCCGCCCAGTTGAACTGGTAGGGTGTCGCGGTGGCCGTGCCGAGCAAGGTGGCGCCGTTGAAGAAATCGACCTTGCTGATGCCGTCGGGGTCGGAAGCGGTGGCCGTGAGCGCCACGGTGGTGGTGGGCGCGGCGGGCGCGGTGGCGGCCGCCACGGTGGTGGGCACGGGCAAGGTCACCGCGGCACTCGAGGTGATGTTCACCACCGGCGCGCCGTTGGCCGCGATGGTGATGCTGCGCGAGGCGGTGGTGGTTGTCGCGCCGCCGTTGTCGGTGGCGCGCGCAGTGATCGTGTAGGTGCCCGACTGCGCGGCCGTCAAGGCCACCTGGAGGCGGTACTTCGAGGTGGCCGCGTCGAAGGTGCCGTTGCCCAGCAGCGTGCTGCCGTTGAAGAACTGCACGCTGGCAATGCTGCCGTCGCTGTCGGCAGCACTTGCCGTCAGCGTCAGTGTCGTCGGTACGTTGGTGCCGGCGGTGGGCGCGTCCAGCGTCACGGTGGGCGCCGCGTTTGTCGCGCCGTTGACCGACAGCGAGGCCGTCGAGCGCGTGGCGCCGTCGTTGTCGGTGGCGCGTGCCACCAGCGTGTGCGGGCCGGCCGGCACGTTGTTCCAGGCCAGCGTGTATTCGGTCGTCGTGCCCACGCGCGTGGCCTGGCCGAGCGGCGTGGCGCTGCCGTCGAGGAAGAACTCGACCCTGGCGACGCTGCCGTCGGCATCGCTGGCGTTGGCACGCAAGGTGACGTTGGTGCCGGCACCGAGGGTGGCGCCGGCCGCCGGCGAGGTGATGCTCACTGCGGGCAGCGCGTTGACGATCACCTGCACCGTCGAGGAGGTGGTCACCGCGCCGGCGTTGTCGGTGGCGCGCGCGGCGAAGGTGTAGGTGCCCGCCGTGAGCGTGGTCTGGCGCTGGTAGGTCGGGGGCGTGCCGACCGCGGTGCCCGCGCCGACGAGCGTGTTGACGTCGTACACCGGCGCGGCGGGGTTGATGCGGAAGAACTCGACCTTGGCCACCGTGCCGTCGGCATCGGCCGCGCTGGCGGTGAGCGTGAGGGTCGCCGGGTCGTTCGGCTTGAAGTTGTTGGCCGGCGAGGTGATCGAGACCGTCGGTGCCTGGTTGGGCGGCGGCGGGGGCGGCGGCGAGGGCGAGGCCGCGTTGACGGTGAGCGTCAGCGAGGACGACACGGCCGAGGCGCCGGCGTTGTCCACGGCGCGTGCGGTGATGGTGTGCGAGCCGGCCGTCGCCGTCGTCCAGCGGAATTCGAACGGCGAAGTGGTGTCCTCGCCGAGCTTGGTGGGGCCGCTGTAGAACTCGACACGCGCGATGCTGCCGTCGCGGTCGGCCGCCGTGGCGGCGATGTTGATGGCGTCGCCGACGGTGAAGGTGCTGTTGGCGCCCGGTGCAGCGAGCGAAACCGTGGGCGCCTCGTTGGCCGGCGCTTCCGGGTCGCCACCGCCGCCACCGCCGCAGGCCACGAGCGCGGCGGCAGCGGCGGCCGTGAGGGCCAGGCGAAATGCCGGGCGTGGTGCCGGGTGCGGCGACGGGCTCGCAGCCGGATCGGCTGCAGGGCGAGGGCAGGCGCGCATGGTTTTCATGGAGACCTCGGGCCCGTTGGCGGGCGATTCACAACGACTGGCAGAGGGTGCCATACGGCCCGTTCGTGCGGACCCGAGGTCCCCCGTGACCCGGGGGGCCGAATCTGCGGGCTTGCTTCACGCTGCGCCCGGCTTCGATGCACCCCCACGTACGCCAGGGCGCCCGCGCCGGTTGCACCGCTGTTCCTGCGCCGCCCGGGCTGCATCGCGTTTTGGCCCTGCGGCTACTGGCGCCGGGCCACGAAGCCGCCGATCAGTGCCGCGCTGGTGCCGGTGTTCGAGAGCACGAACGTGGCGCCGATCTCGGCCGGGCCGGTGCCGCTGGCGCCGGCGCCGACCGGGCCGAATAGGCGGCCGCCGAGGCCGCCGTCGAGGGCGCTGCCGGCGGCCGTGCCGTTGAAGTAGTTGGCCTCGCCGCTGGCGCGCAGGGCGGCCGTGCTGGTGAAGGCGATCGCCACGCTCGTGCCGGTGCCGTCGTCGCGCACCAGGCGGTCGATGGTGATGGTGACCGTGCGTGCCGCGAAGTCGACGGTCACGGTGGCAAGACCGTAGACCGGCATCGGCTCCACGTTCGACGCGGCGGCGTACTGGCCATGCATCGCGCCGATGTAGGCCACCGTGCCCGTGGTGGGCACCGTCCCGGGCGAGGTGACGTCGCCGTAGGCCACGAAGCCGCGGCGGTTCTTGCTGTGCTCGTCCAGCCCACCCCACTCGACGATGTTGACGGTGTCCTGGCTGAACCACGAGGCCAGGTTGGCGTAGCGATAGCTCCAGTGTCGGATCTCGCGCGCCCCCTTCGAGCCCGGCACCGGCACGCCGAAGCCATTGCCGCCGGGCAGCCAGGTCGGGTTGCCCACCGCGTCGGGCAGGCCGTTGCCGGCATGGACGTCGCCGTCCTCGTGGTAGCGCGTGGCGCTGACATGGTCGGGGTCGGTCCCGCCCGTGCGCCAGTCGCCTGCGGTGTATCGGAGGCCCGTGGTCTCCGCCGACGCGCACCAGCCGCCCGGGTCGCAGCGAGCGGGCAAGGCGCGCGGAAAGTAGCGGTTGTTGGCGTAGTGGCCCTCCGTGGCAGCGGCGCCGAGCGAGGCGTAGTCGTAGAAGGTGAGATCGGTGTTGGCGGGCAGAGGGCTGAAGGCCAGGGCGCCGTTGGCGTCGAGCTGCACGCGGCCCGCGGTGGGATCGAAGGTCTCGATGAGCCGCGGCCTGGCGGTGCGGCCGTTCCATGAGATGCCGAAGTGATCGAGCAACACCGCCACCGTGGCCGGGGTGCCTGCCGCGTCGCGGCGCAGGCGCACTTCGGCGACACCGCCGGTCGTGAGCGCAAAGCCCTTGGCCGTGGGCGGCGTCGGGTTCGTCGGCAGCAGGTCGCTTGTCGAGCGGCCGTAGGCCTGCACACCCGAGCGCGTGAGGCCGACGCCGTTCTCGATGCGGATCACCGTGTCACCGCTGCACTGCGTGGTGGCGCCGTC